>JANPHA010000345.1:0-18736 GCA_031424255.1 Burkholderiales bacterium
CCTGATCCGCTACGGCGGCATGCGCCCGGATCGCGATTGGCTCCAGTTCGACTGCGCGCTGAGTTACGGCCTGGTCGAATACCTGCGCACTCTGCAGATGCTCAAGGAGCACGGCTGGTCCGCGAGCCGCTGCATCCCGCACGGCGGCCACCAGATGTCGCTGAACATCGCCGCAGGCCTCGGGCTCGGCGGCAACGAGTCCTATCCGGACCTGTTCCAGCCGTTCGGTGGCTTTCCCGACGGGGTCAAGGTGGTCGACAGCCATGTCACGTTGCCCGACCTCCCCGGGATCGGCTTCGAGGGCAAGGCCGATCTGTACCGGGAGATGAAAGCGCTGTCGGACTGACGCGCCGCGAAAAAAAGGGAGGGCGCAGCCTCCCTTCGGGTGATGCTCGACGCTAGTTTCCCTACCGTATCCGCGGCGTTTCACGCAGGCGCCCGGTCAGAACCTCGCTTCCATCCAATGCTGCATGAGATCGAACAGGTTCTTCGTCGCGTTGGCATACTGCTTGGGCGTGGTCTCGCATGCGGTGCACTCCGTGCCGCCGTGCGTCGCCCCTTCGATCACGTAGAAGTCCTTGTCGGCGCTCGCGGCCATGTCGAAGTACTGCTCGCCGTCGCGGATGAAGTAGTGCCCGCCCATGGTCGTCACCAGCAGCGGCACGGTCATCTGCTGCAGGTTGCACGGCGTGGAGTTGTTGCTCGAGCAGAAGTCGACGCCATCCATCGAATCCGTGGAGCGCACCGCGCGCACGCTGAGGAAGGACTTGACGGTCAGGAACATCGTCGAGCCGAAGCCCTCCTCGTCGCCGGGCGCGAGACTCACCGGGCGCACGCTCTCGACCGGGAACCGCGCCTCGATGCCGCCGTCGTTCTTCAGCAGCTTGCGCGGCGACAACGTGCTGTGGTGGATGCTGAGATCGATTTGGCCCAGCCGCGCGTTGTCCGCGAGCGGGACGATGAACGGCCCGTCACCGTCGCCGTTCGCATCGATGTCGGCCAGTCGCTTGAGGGCCACCTTGATGAGGAAATTCATGCGCTCGGACTGCGCCTTGAAGTAGCTGCTCTTGAACCTGGCCGAATAGCGCGTCGAGCCGTCGGCCATGTAGCCGTTCTTCGGATCGAAGGGGTCGAGCCTGGAAGTGGTCTTCGGATCCTTGTTCTCCTTCAGCACCTCGTCATCGTTGGTGACATTGGCGCTGATGCTGCGCACCGCGTTGATGCCGTTGCCCGGATGCGCGTCCATGAGAATGACGCCGTCCGCGGACGGCAATCCGGCGAGCGCGGCGCTGCACTTGATGAGCTTGCCCGGCAGCTGGCAGAACCCCACGCCCCTCTCGGCGACCGCCTGGAAGAAGGTCATCGTCGGGCCGCCGCCGCTGTGCCCGAGCAGCACGACCTTCGTGATGCCCGGCAGGCTGCGCAGGTAGTTCACGCCCGACTTCACGTCGAGCGCGTTGTTCTCCCACGGGGCGCAGGCGGCCTCGTTGTTGTCGCATCGGGGATTCATGCCGAGCACGACGAAGCCGCGCGCGGGCAGCTCCTTGGTGCTGATGTGCGACATGTAGTTCGAGTTGCGGTGCATCGCGATTACGCCGACGTGCGGAGCGGGATACTTCGCCGGATCGGGTCGATACAACGCGCCCTTGGTCGCGCTGGGCGAGAACTGCACGAATTGCGGCGCCGGCGCTGCGGCGAGGGCCGGCGCTGCGATGGCGAGCGCGCCGACGAGCATGAGAGCTGGCATGGCTTTGATCACGGCATTCCTCCTTGTGGTTGAGTTCCCGCCTTCAGGAGGTTCCTCTATGCGGACCTCCATTCTTGTGTAGTGGAGCCATGGTTCGACCGCACGCCGGGCACGTCAAGACCGGTTTTCCTCTCGGTAGAACGAATGCAAGAAATTTACTTGTCGGTCCAGGGCAATTCCTTCCAGAGCTCGTGGAATCCCGCGTCGGCTTCCTTGAGCACGGAAGCGTAGTCGCGTGGACCGAGGTAGCGTAGCGGTGCGAAGTACTGCACGGCCTGCTTCTGGAATTCCGGATCGGCGGCGGCCTTCTCGATGGCCTTCACCAGGCGCTCGCGCACATCGGGCGGCAGGCCCCTGGGCGCAGCGATCCCGCGCAACGAAGAAAGCTCGATGTCGTATCCCTGTTCCTTGAAGGTCGAGAGGTCGGGGGAAAGGTTGGTGCGCGCCCGGCTCATCTGGCCGAGGTTTCGAATCGCATCGCCGCCCTTGATGGACTGCAGGGCCTCGCCCACGTTGATCGCGGCGACGTCGATCTGCTTGCCGATGATGGCGGTGCGCACGTCGGCGGCGCCCTTGAAGGGAATGTGGTTCATCTTCACGCCCGCGATGCGCTCGAAAAGCATCATGGCGAGATGGTCGTCGGACCCGATTCCCGTCGTGCCTACCGTGACCTGCCCAGGCTTGCTCTTTGCATAGGCGGCGAGCTCCTTCAGGTTCTTGATGGGGCTCGAGGTGTGCACCGAGAAATTGCCGGGGTCGTCCACCACGTTGCCCAACAGGTCGAAGCTCTCCCAGGTGAAGGGAGTCTTGCGCTCGATCGGGATGGTGAGCACGTTGGGCGTGTTGATGAAGCCGATCGTGTAGCCGTCCGCCGGGGCGGCCGCGAGCGCGGCGAAGCCCACCGCACCGCCGGCGCCGGGGCGGTTGTCCATCACGATCCGCACGCCGTCGCCGAGATTCTTCTCGATGAAGGGCACGATGGCGCGCGCGACGACGTCCGTGCCCCCACCGGGCGAATAGGCGACGATCATCTTGATGGGCTTGTCGGGATAAGCCGCGGCGGCGCCCGCGGCGAGGACGATGGCAAGGGCGGCCATGACAGTGCGTTGGATGACTCTCATGTCTATTCCTTCGGTGCGCCGGAAATGCGCACGATGTCCTCGTAGCGCTTGATCTCGGAGTGGGAAAACTTCGTGAACGCGTCCACGCTGCCTCCTCCGATGACCGCGCCGATGGCCTGGAGGTGCTCGCGGATCTCCGGTTTCGCCAGCAGCGCGTTGAATTCCTTGTTGAGACGCGCGGCCACGTCGGCAGGCGCCCCGGCCGGCAGCATCACTCCGTACCAGGCCGATGCGACCATGGGCGTGCCCGCTTCCTTGAAGGTCGGCACGTCGGGCAACGCGGGAATGCGGGAGTCCGACGCCACCGCGAGCGCGCGAAGGTTTCCGCCCTTGATGTGCCCCAACGAGCCCGTGTCGATCATCATGTCGATATGGCCGCCGATGAGATCGCTCGCCGCGGGGCCGCTCCCCTTGTAGGGGATGTGCCTCACGTCGATGGCGGCAACGGTCTTGAACTGCGCGCCGGCGAGATGCTGCGAGGAGCCGATGCCCGCCGAGCCGTACGTGTACTTGCCGGGCGAGGATTTCGCCGACGCCACGATCTCCTTCAGGCTTTTCCACGGCGAGCTCGCCGGCACCACCATCACGTTTGGAATCGAGCACAGCAGGACCACCGGCATGAAATCCTTCACCGGATCGAAGCCCTGCTGCGCGAAGAGATGCGGGCCCGCGGCGTTCGTGGAGCTCGTGGCGAGGAGGATCGAGTAGCCGTCGGGCTTGTCGTGGATGAAGGCGGCGGTGCCGATGTTGCCGCCCGCGCCGCCCTTGTTCTCGACGATCACCGCAACGCCCATCGCCTGCGAAAGCGGCTGCGCGAGGATGCGCGCGACCTGGTCCGTTGCGCCGCCGGCGGGCCAGGGCACGAGGAACTTGATGGGCTTTTCCGGATACGCGGCGCAGGCGATGCCGCTTGCGAGAGCGAGCGCGGCGGCGGCGAGGGTGCGGCGACGAAGGATTTCGGTGCGTGCGAGGATCATGGGTTTCCTTGTGTCAGTCGGGTGATTCGTCGCCGCTCGCGACGCGCTTTCCGGTGAGTCTTTCGAAACGCGCGCCGTAAGCCGGCCAGGCCTCGGGGTTCACGAGGCGCGGCGGCCGCCCCCCCTTGAGGACCGACGCGATCTGCTCTGCGCCCATCGCGGCCACATTGCGTCGCGCCTCGTGAGTGACGCCCGCCGTGTGCACGGTGCCCACCACGGTATCGAGCGCGAGCAGCGGATGATCGAGGGGCGGCGGCTCTTCGTCCCACACGTCGAGTCCCGCGCCGGCCAGGTGGCGCGATTGCAGTGCGGCGAGCAGCGCGGACTCATCGTGAATGCCGCCGCGCGCGGTGCTCACGAAGATCGCGCCCGGCTTCATGCGCGCGAACGCCTTCGCGTCCATCAGGTTCATCGTGACGTTGTCGCGCGGGCAGTGCAGGGAAACGATGTCGGCGGTGGCAAGCAGCGTCTCGAGCGACACGCCCCTGGCACCGCGACGCGCGATCTCCTCTTCCGTGAGATAGGGATCTACCGCGATCACGTCCATCTCGAAGGCACGTGCAAGGCGGGCGACGCGCGTGCCCACGTGGCCTACTCCCACCAGGCCGATCACCTTGCCGGCAAGTTCGTGGCCCATCAGGTCCTCGCGCGAGAATCCCCTTTCGCGGCGCAGGATGCGGTCCGATTCGCCGATGCGGCGCGACACCGAGAGCAGCAGTCCCAGCGTGTGCTCGGCCACCGACTGCGCGTTGCCGCCGGCCTGGTTCACGACGATGACGCCCGCCCCGGTGCAGGCGGGCACGTCGACCGTGTCATAGCCGGCGCCGTAGGTGGAGACGCACAGCAGCGACGGGCATTTCTCGAGGAGCGGCGCGGTGACGAAGGCGTGGCGCGGGTTTTCGTCCTTCGCGCTGCCGACGTGGTAGACGTGGGCAGCGGAAACGCCCGCGAGGAAGACGCTCTGCGGCGCCTCGACGGCGCAGCCCGAGAGATCGACGCCCGCCTCGCGGCGAAGCCGGGCCTCGAACACCGGATCGATCCACAGGCCGAGCCGAAAGACGCGCATTACTCGATCTCGCAGCCCAGCTCCGCCAGCTTCTTCCCGATCCAGCTCCGGTCGTTCTCGCCCGCGGCGATCTTGCGGAAGGATTCCGTCTCCGTCGCATGCTTGGCGTGCGACTTCGCGTAGATTTCCTCGGCCGCATCGAACGGCACGCACAGCAGGCCGTCGTCGTCGCCGATGATGAGGTCGCCGGGCTCGATCACCATCCCGTCGATCGCGATCGCAACGTTGATCTCGCCGGGGCCGTCCTTGTACGGGCCGCGATGCGACACGCCGGCCGCGAAAACCGGAAACTTGCCCGCCTTGATCGAGCCGGAATCGCGGATCGCGCCGTTGATCACGACGCCCCCCAGGCCTTTCTTCGCGGCGACCGCGAGCATCAGCTCGCCGATGATCGAGTTGGTGAGATCGCCGCCCGCGTCGACGACGACGACGTCGCCGGCCTCCGCGAGGTCGAGCGCCTTGTGCACCATCAGGTTGTCGCCGGGGCGCGTCTTGACCGTCAAGGCCGGTCCGCACATCACGCCGCTCGCATGCATCGGCCGCAGCCGCGAACCACCGGCCGTCATCCGGTTCATCGAGTCGCTGATATTGGCGACGGGAAGATCGCGGTATTTCCTTACCGTCGCCGCGTCGACCTTGCGCTTGCGCTTGAGAATTCTCAGTCCGATGGCCATTTCATTGTCCTTTCCTATGCAGTTGCCGTGGATGCCTGGGTGCGCCGGGCGACATGCGCGTTCAATCGCGGGTACACCGTGAACGCATTCTGCCCTAGCACCTTCGCGCGGTCCGCCGCGGGAAGCCAGGCCACCGCATCGATGTAGCGCTTGGTGTCGTCGTAGTTATGGCCGGATTCGGGATCGATGCCCTTCACCGCCCCGATGATCTCCGAGGCGAACAGGATGTTGTCCGCGGGGATCGTCTTCAGCAGCAACTCGATGCCGTGCTGGTGATAGACGCAGGTGTCGAAGAACACGTTGCGCAGCAGCTCGGTGAGCGGCGGTCGCTTCAGGTTCTGCGCGAAGCCCCGGTAGCGCCCCCAGTGGTAGGGCACCGCGCCGCCGCCGTGGGGGATCACGAACCAGAGCGTGGGGAAATCCTTGAAGAGATCGGACTGCAGGAATTGCATGAAGGCGGTGGTGTCCCCGTTCAGGTAGTGGGCGCCGGTGTGATGGACGGCGGGGCTGCACGAGCAGCTCACGTGTACCATTCCCGGGACATCGAGCTCCACCATCTTCTCGTAGAGCGGATACCAAACGCGGTCGGTGAGCGCCGGGCCGGTCCAGTGGCCGTCGGAAGGATCCGGATTGATGTTGCAGCCGATGAAGCCCATCTCGGTCACGCAGCGCTCGAGCTCCGCCACACTGTTGGCGAGGCTCGCGCCGGGAGACTGCGGCAGCTGGCACACGCCGGCGAAGTTGTCGGGGTAGAGCGTGCACGCCCGATGGATGAGGTCGTTGCAGGCCTGGGTCCAGTGCCGGCTGGTGGTCTCGTTGCCGACGTGGTGCGCCATGGCGCTCGCGATCGGGGAGAAGATCGTCATGTCGACCCCGCGCTCGCGCTGGATGCGCAACTGGTTCTTCTCGAGGCTCTCGCGGATCTCGTCGTCGCTGATGCGTACGTCGGGAGCGAGCGGCGGCGATCCGGGCTCGTCAAGCCTGGCGATCTGGCGCTCGCGATACTCCTTGAGCGCCTTCGGGGCGGTGGTGTAGTGGCCGTGGACGTCGATGATCATGGTGTCACTCCGTTTCGATCTTGAATTCGCGGATGATGTCGCCGTAGCGCTTGACCTCGCTGCGGTAGAAAGCGGTGAACTCCGGCGGAGGCATGGGCGCTTCTTCCAATCCCATCCTCTGCATGTTCGCCTTCACCTCCGGGTCCTTGAGGATCTCGAGCACTTCCCGTGCGAGGCGATCGACGATGGCCTGCGGCGTCTTCGCCGGCGCCACCAGTCCCCACCATCCCGTCGTGCCCGGGTTCTTGACCCCCGCTTCGGTCAATGTCGGTATGTTGGGCAGGGCCTTCATGCGCGAGCGCCCGGTGACGGCGAGCGGGCGCAGCTTGCCGCCTTCGATCTGCGGCAGCACCTCGCTCGGATTGGTGATCATGTACGTGACACGGCCGGTCATCACGTCGGTGAGCGCCGGCGGGCCGCCCTTGTACGGGACGTGAACCGCGGGCACGCCGGCATATTTCGAGAAGATCTCGCCGTTGAGGTGCTGGCCGGACCCCACCCCCGTTGAGGCGAACGAGATGTTGCCGGCATTCGCCTTGCTGTAGGCGACCAGTTCGGTGACGGACTTCGCCGGGATGCTCGGTGCCACGACCAGGATGCTCGGGGCTTCCGCGATGCGCGCGATCTGCACGAAGTCCGCCAGCGCGTCGTAGGGCAGGTTCTTGAACAGCGCTCGATTCACCGTCGAGACCGACGAGGTCATCAGCAGGGTGTAGCCGTCGGGCGGCGACTTGGCCGCGATGTCGGCCCCGATGTTCGCGTTGCCGCCGGGCCGGTTGTCGACGATCACCGGCTGCTTGAGCCGCTCGGAAAGCGGCTTCGCGATCAGGCGGGTGAGGTTGTCGACTCCGCCTCCGGCGGCGAAGGGCACGACGATCTTGATCGGCTTGTCGGGGTAGGTCTGCGCGGACGCCGTGGCGCAGGCGAGAGCGGTCGCGATGGCGAGCGATGCGGTTATCTTCAAGGGCGCCTCCGTGGCGGGTGAAGGCTCCATCAGACCCGCTTGGGAATGCGGCGGCAACAGCGTGCCACCAAGCGGCACGCCTGGTACTACAATCCGGAAATGAAGCGATCCGCCGGGGTAGTCAATTCAGTCGCACGGGCATTCAACCTGCTGGACGCTTTCGGACTGAGCGACTCGAAGCTCACGCTGGCCGAGCTGGCGCGTCGCGCGAAGCTGCCGAAGAGCTCGGCGCTGCGCATCGCGCGCACGTTGAAAGCCCTGGAGTACCTGGTCCAGCTCGACGGTGGCGCGTGGCGCCTGGGGCCGGCCGCGGCCTGGCTCGGCGCGCGCTACCAGATCGCGTTCGATCTCGACAACACCATCGAGCCGGTGGTCCAGCAGCTCGCGCTCGACACCCAGGAGACCATCTCTTTCTTCGTGCACGACGGCAACATGCGCAGCTGCCTGGTGCGCGCGAAGGGCGCGCGGGCCGTCCCGACGCGGTTACGAATCGGCGAACCCGCGCCGCTCGACAAGGGCTCGCCGGGCCACGTGATCCTCGCCTTCACCGGGCGCGAAGGCGACCTCTACGATGAGATCCGACAGCGCGGCTTTCACGTCACGGTGTCGGAATTCAAGGCGGAATTCGCGAGCGTGTCCGCACCGGTCTTCGGAACCACGTGGACCGTGCTAGGCGCGCTCACGCTCGCGGGACCCGCAAGCCGCCTCACGAGGCCCAAACTGCTCGCATTCGCGCCCAAGGTCGTGGCCGCGGCGCGCCGCCTCTCCTACGAGCTGAGCGGCGGGCCGGCGAAACCGCGGATGATGATGGCTTCGAACTGGGCCCCGCTGGGATAGGACTCGTGAAAACAACCGCGCTATTGGCCCTTCTCTTCGCGGCCCTCGCCCTGTTCATCTGGGCCACCGATTCGGTCACGCTCCAGGGGGAGCGGACCATATATACGGCGATATGCGCCGCGGGCGCGTGGGCCGGAGACAGCTGCAACGGCAGGCTCGAGGCCGCGCAGCGCTATCGATTCCGCGCGCTGAAGTCGAAGGGCGAAGTGGTGTATTGGACCGCCGGTTCGCGGGAGCCGTCCGGCAAGCTCGCTTCCTGCGAGATTCAGGACGGACGCAACTGGACGTGCAAGGAAGCGACCGGCGAGCCGAGAGCGATTGCCCACGAGATGCGGCAGGGTTTCGCGGTGATCTCCGCGGGCGACGCCGCGCCCTTTCGCACGGTGAAGAAATGGCGATGGTTTCTTCTCAGGTACCTGCGCTGGGCGCCTTAGCTGCGCCGCGAAGGGGATTTGTCCGCTAGCGGACAAATCTTGCAAAGAGCAATCCGCTTCGCCAGAGTGTGAATCGCGATCCTTACCGGCGGGACTGCGATGCAGAGAATCGACGTCAACGACGACCAAGAGGTGTTCATCTGGGCCCGGACGTTCGGGATCACCGGCGATGAGCTGAAAAGGCTCGTGAAGGAAGTGGGCGCCGCGCCTGAGGCGATTCGCAGCGCCCTGAAGCGCGATGAGCTGGCGAAGAGCGGCGGAAGAAACCGCGTTCCCTAGTTATCCCGACTTCTTCTTCGAGGCCGGCTTCTGCGGCGGCACCTTGCCGCCGGCCTTGCGGGCTTCCGACAGCCCGATCGCGATCGCCTGCTTGCGGCTCTTCACCTTCTTGCCCGAGCCGCTCTTCAGCGTCCCGCGCTTGCGTTCGTGCATGGCCTTCTCGACTTTGTCGCCGGCCTTCTTGCCATATGCCGCCATGGAAATCTCCTCTGGAGAACGCGGCCGTCAACGGCGAAGCAACAGGTGCTCGCGAACGTTGTTCGAGGATGTGCCGACCTGGTCGACGATGCGGAGCAGGTCTTCTTCCGAGATGCCAAGCGCCGCGAGCCAGCTCGCGACGTCCTCGCGGTCGTTCAGGTCGATACGTTCGGAGAGGGGCTTTTCCGTGCCGGCGCGCATGGTTCGAATCCGAGATCAGGAATTCAAATTAGCGAGTCGCTCCGCGGCGATCCATAAGCCGGGGGTACTTGTTCACGTCGGTCAAGTCTGACAGCGGGTTGACGACCACCTTCAGCCCATCGACCACGGGCGTCGATGCGGGGAGTACATTGCCCCGATGCAGTGGGCGTTCGCGCTATTTCCGTGGTGCCTCGCCGCGTTCGCCATCGGGTGGACGCTGCGGGCCGGCGCGCGAAGCCGCGGCGCGTGGATCCTGCATGGGCTGGCCGGCGCCAACGTCGCCGTATTCGCGTTTCTTTCCGCCGCCTGGGCCTTCACCAGCCCCTACCTCGGCTACGTCGGGCTCTTTCTCTTCATCGCGGCGCTCGCCGCTTCCTACCGGCGCATGAGGCGGCGCGAGCGCAACATGTTCTCGCGAGGGGAAGCCGGACGCGTCGTTTTTCCCGCGCTGCTGTTCGCGGGGTTCGCAGCCCTGAACGTGCTGGCATTCGCCGCGCGCGTTCCTCCCGAGGGTGGAATCGAGTTGCGATTCCCGCTGAAGTCGGGCGCCTATTACGTGCTCCAGGGCGGCGACGGGTTCGTCGCCAACCCGTTTCACGTCGCAAGCGGCACGCCCCTCGCGCTGGATCTGGTGAAGTTGAACGTGCTCGGCAACCGCGCGACCGGCATCGCGCCCCGGGCCCTCGAGGCGTACGCGATCTTCGGCGACGAAGTGCGAAGCCCCTGTGCCGGTCTCGTCGACCGGATTCGCGACGGGCTTGCCGACAACCCGCCCGCCCGGCCCGACGTGGCGAATGCGAGCGGGAACCACGTGGTGCTGCGCTGCGCCGATGCCGCGATCACGCTCGCGCATTTGCTGCGAGGCAGCATCGCCGTCGCGGCGGGGCAGGCGGTCGAACCCGGGCAGGTGTTGGGCAAGGTGGGCAATTCGGGCAATTCCATGGAGCCGCACCTTCATATCGACGCGAAGGCCAATGGAGTGGACAAGGCGCTGCTCTTCGACGGCCGGTTCCTCTCGGCGGGCGATATCTTTCGCGATTGAGGTATAAAGAAGCGCATGAAAAGAATCGACTTCGGCGGCCTGGCGGCGATGCTCGCCATCGCTCTCGCCGCCACGGCCGCGCTCGCGCAGGTGCCGCCGGAATATCCCTCCGGATATCGCAAGCTCATCACGTCCGCCCAGCGCGAGGGCCGCGTCGTGATCTACTCGACCATGGATTTCGCCGAGGCCTCGCCGCTCATCGCGGACTTCGAGTCGCTCTACCCGGGGATCGAGGTCCATTACGCCGAGATGAACAGCCCCGAGGTCTACGGCCGCTTCCTCGCCGAGACCGAGGCGAACGGAAGCTCCGCCGACATCACGTGGAGCTCGGCGATGGACCTGCAGATCAAGCTCGCGAACGATCGCCATGCGGAAACCTACCGGTCGCCGGAAGCGCGCTACCTCCCCGAATGGGCCGTGTGGCACGACGAGGCCTACGGCACGACCTTCGAGCCGGCGGTGTTCGTCTACAACAAGCGCCTCGTCACGCCGGGCGAAGTTCCGCAGACCCACGGCGAGTTCGAGCAGCTAATCAAGACGAAGCCCGAGAAATTCTCGGGAAACATCATCACGTACGACATCGAGAAATCGGCGGTGGGATTCCTCTTCCTGAGCCAGGACAGCCTCGCGTTGCCCGGATTCTGGAATTTCCTCGGCACGCTCGGCGCGCGCAATGTCGAGCTCGAGGCGAATACCGCGACGATGATGGAGCGCATCGCTTCGGGAAAGGACCTCATCGGCTACAACCTGCTCGGCTCGTATGCGATGGGGCGCGCGAAACACGACCCCTCGCTCGGCGTCGTGCTGCCGCGCGACTACACGCTCGTCCTTTCGCGCGTGATCCTGATCGCCAAGCACGCGCCGCACCCGAACGCGGCGAAGCTGTGGCTCGATTACGTCCTCTCGCGCCGCGGACAGACGGTGCTCGCCGAGCGCTCGCGATTGTTCTCGATTCGCCCCGATGTGAAGGGCGAGTTCACGGCGGCGACTCTTGCCCGCACGCTGGGGGCGAGCGCGCGCCCGATCGGCGTCGGCTCGGGCCTGCTGGTCTTCCTCGACAAGGCGAAGCACCAAGAGCTCGTCAGGCGCTGGCGCCAGGCGATCCTGATGAAGTAGGCGGGCTCGCCTCGGCGCGCGGAAAGCGCACGCGCACCAGCAATCCATCGCCGCCCGGCGCGGTCACGAGCTCGATGGCGGCCTCGTGCGACCGGCAGATCTCGCGCGCGATCGCGAGGCCGAGCCCGCTTCCCTGGCCATCCGATGCCGGCCCGCGATAGAAGCGCTCGAAAACGCGGGCCCTCTCGGCGTCGGGGATTCCGGGCCCGTTGTCCTCGACCTCGAGCAGGACCTCCACGCCTTCCTCGCGGACACGGACCGTGACCGTGCTGCCCGAGTGCGTATAGCGGATCGCATTGTCGAGCAGGTTCGAGATGAGCTCGCCCAGCAGCAGGCCGTTGCCGGCCACCCACACGGCGACCTGCGCGCCCTCGAAACCGAGATTGATCTGCTTGCTCCGCGCCTCGGGCACCCATTCGAGCGCGATCGAATGGGCGAGCGCCGCGAGATCGACGCGTTCCACGTCCCTTCCCGGGACCGCCTTGGCCTCGGCGTGAGCGAGCACCAGGAGCTGGTTGAAGAACCGGCTCGTCTCGTCGATGATCGCGCTCGCGCCCAACAGGACTTCGCGCAACGCTTTAGGATCCTCCACGCGCATCCCGTATTCGACTTGCGTCTTGATGATCGTGAGGCGAGTGCGGATCTGGTGCGCGGCATCGGCGATGAAGCTCACGCGCGCATTGATCATCCGGTCGATCCGATCGGTGTGCTGGTTGAGCGCCTGGATCAGCGGGCGCACCTCGCTCTGCACGCCGCTCTCGTCGACCGGCGTGAGATCGGTCGAGGCGCGGCTCGCGATGCTGTCGCGCAACCGCAGCAGGGGCTTCAACGCATAGCGCGCGCCGAACAGCAGCAGCAGGGCGGCGAGGACGATGAGCAAGCCCTGGCGCACCAGGCCGTCGTAGAGGATGCGGCGCGACAGCGCCTCCCGCGATTCCGCGGTTTCCCCCACCTGGATCAGCACCATGCCCTGCACGCTCGGATCGTAGAGCCGCTTGTACAGAGCCGCCTGGTAGAGGCTCTCGCCGTGGTACTCGCTGCGAAAGAAAGCGGGCCGATCGCGCGCCGCCGAGGGCGGCGGCGGCGGAAGGTCCTCGTACCCGGTGAGCGTCGCACCGTCGGGGCCCGACACCTTGTAGAAGATCCTCTCGCGGATGTTGGATTCGAAGAGCTCGAGCGCGACGTAGGGAATGTCCACCGAGATCTCGCCGCCGGAAATGGTGACGCGATCGGCGATCGCCTTCACCGAGGCGAGCAGCAGCCGGTCGTACGCCTGGTTCGCGGTCGCGATCGCCACGCGGTAGCCGAGGATCGAGTTCAGCACGAAGAGCAGCAACAGCGGCCCCACGATCCACACCAGCAGTTGCCTGCGCAGGCTGCTAGGCGGGTTCGCGTTCGAGGACATATCCCAGGCCGCGCAGCGTGACGATGCCCACGCCGGATCCCTGCAGGCGCTTGCGCAGGCGGTGGATGTAGACCTCGACCGCTTCCGCGCTCGCGGTCTCGCCGAGATCGAAGACGTGCTCGTGGAGCGCCGCCTTCGCGACCGCCTTGCCCGGGCGCGAGATCAGGACCTCTAGCACCGAATGCTCCTTGGGCCGGAGCGCCAGGACCTCGCCATGCAGGCGGAACGTTCGGCCCACGCTATCGTATTCGAGCGCGCCCAGCGTTTGCACCGGGCTCGCTGCGCCCTGTGCGCGGCGGATGACGGCGTTGATGCGCGCCTCCAGCTCGGAGAGGCTGAAGGGCTTGGTGAGGTAGTCGTCGGCGCCGAGGTTGAGCCCTTCGACGCGCGAGTCGACCTCGCCGCGCGCGGTGAGGATCAGCACCGGCGTCACGGATCCGCGACGGCGCAGGCGTCTCAGGATGTCGAGCCCATCCATGCGCGGCAAGCCCAGGTCGAGGACGACGAGGTCGTAGTTCTGGGTGAGCAGCAGGTGGTCGGCATCGACGCCGTCGTGCATGCAGTCGACGGCATACCCTGCGTGCCGCAAGGCCTTCTCGAGCCAATCGGCGAGGGTCTTGTTGTCTTCGGCAAGAAGAATTCGCACTCGTGCTCCCCCGCGCCGACTCTACATCAATCGTCGTTGCGCGAAAGCAACAAATGGTGAGCCGTGAAAGGAGTTTGAAAGGTTCGCGGCACAGAATCCGCCCGAACAGGACAACAGGTCCGTACCGGGGGTCATCCATGAGAGGTAATCCGACCGCGGCATGCCTCCTTCGCCTGAGGCTCGCCGGCGGACTCATCGACGTCGCGAAAGCCTTGCGGGTGCTCAAGCGATACAGCATCGCGCAGTCGCGCGTCTCGCTCGCGCGCGAGGGATCGCGCGACGTGGCGACCGTCAGCGGAAAGCTGTTCGACCCGCGGCACTCCATCGGGCTCGCGGCCGCGCTTTCACGCATTCCCACCGTGCTGGAGGCTATCGTCTCCCGCGACGACGATTCCCTGGCCGCCTTCTATTCGAAAGCGACGCAGGACCGCACCTGATCGCCCGCACTTTTCTCTTAAAGCAGGGTTCACCGTTCCATTCGACTGGGAGTCAATGCAATGAAAACAAACAGAACCATCCGCCCCAAGGCGATCCACGTTGCGGTCGCGAGCGCGATCGCGGCGCTCGCATTCTCGGCCGGCCCGGTACGCGCCGACGCCACCAGCGACCTGAAAGCCGAGATCGCGGCTCAGCGCGCGCAGTTGGAGGAGCAGCGCCTGCGCCTGGAGGCAATGGAGCGCAAGCTCGACGCGGCGACGGCCCCGCAGGCCGCGGCGCAGCAGCCCGCGGCGCCGGCGGTTGCGCAGCAGTCGACCGACGTGGGTTGGTTGTCGAAGCTGATCGCGAGCTCCGATAGCGAGCTTGGATACACGTTCCACGTGACGCCGGTGGATACGGTCACGTTGTATGGCCTGATCGACGCGACCCTGAGCGACCTCAGCAACTCCAATGCGAAAGGCGATCACAAGCGCGGCTTCCAGACCGCATGGATGAGCGGCAACCGCTGGGGCATCACCGGCCGGCATGGCATCTTCGACAACAAGGTCGGCGTCATCTTCAAGCTGGAGAGCGAGTTCGACTACCAGACCGGCGAGGAAGACACTCCGGGCGTTCTCTTCAACCGCGACGCGTGGGTCGGCTTCCAGAGCGAGGCGCTGGGCAAGCTCACGTTCGGCCGGCAGAACGCGATCGCGCGCGACTACACCGGCATCTACGGCGATCCATACGGCAGCAGCAGGGTGACGCTGGAGGAGGGCGGCTACACCAACGTCAACAACTTCAAGCAGCTGATCTTCTACGCGGCAAGTGCCACCGGGACGCGCGTCGATCGCGGCGCGGTGTGGAAGAAGGAGTTCGGCCCGTTCGTCGCCGGCCTCCAGTACGCCTTCGGCACCAGCAACGTCGGCGACTTCCAGAAGGGCAGCACGGAGACAGCGGCGTTCGGCTTCAACGCGCCCGGCGACCTCTTCCACCTGGCGGGCTTCTACAATCACTTCAACGTGAACGACCTCGTCCACAAGGCGTGGTCGCTGGGCGGCAACGTGCAACTCGGCCCGCTCGTCCGCCTGAACACGGGGTACTACAAGTACGACTCCGAGCAGGGCGGCGGTGTGGGCAAGCGCAAGGACCACGCCTGGACGGTATCTGCCAAGCTTTCTCCGGGCGCGTCCTTCGACTACGAGCTCGGATACCAGATCATCCATGCGGCCAACGCGGGGGTGAACTCGTCGGGCTTCATATTGACCCCGTATGCCGATGCCGCGGGTGTGAAGAGCACTGCAACCGGAGACAAGAAGACGCTTTACGGCTCCGTCTTCTATCACTTCGACCGGCGCGCCGAGGTGTACCTCGCCGCGGACTACATGAAGCTCACCGACGGATACAAGCTCGCCGTGACCAACGGGCACAACAGCCAGGTCGAAGTCGGCGTCGGCGTCCGCATGCGTTTCTAGGGGCCGAGCTGCTGCGCGAACGCCCGGGCCGCCACCGCGCGAGCCGCCGCCGAAGGGTGGCTCGTGCTGAAGGTCCCGGGCGATTGCGCTTGCGCCAGCTTGTCGAAGAAGCTGACCAGGCTCGCTGCCGGCCACCCGGCGCGATGGGCCAAGGTCATGCCGATGCGATCCGCTTCGTTCTCCTGCGCGAGCGCGATCTCGCTTTGCAGGATCTCCGCGGCGGGATCCGACTCCATCCCGCCGCGCGCGGCCTCGCGTCGATGATCCGCCAGTGCATGCGCGATCTCATGGCCGAGCAGCATGGCGAGTTCTCCATCGGCGAGGCCGAGGCGCCGCACGAACTCGCTGCCGACGAGGATCTTGCCTCCGGCCATGCAGAACGCGTCGATCGAGGGTTCGCTGGTGACGTGCATCTCCCAGGTCCATGAGCCAATCTCGGGGCGAGCGCCCGCGGCGACCGTGATCAGGCTTCGCGCGATGCCGCGCACCCGGCCCAGCAGGACCTCGTCGTCGTCGAGCTTGCCGCGCGCGGACAGGCCCGCGAGGATCTTCCGGTAGCGCGCTGTCGCCTCGTGGCGCAATGCTTCCGCCGCGGGACCGGTTTCAGGCACGCGCGGCGAGGCCGCCGGCTCGGCCAACGCCGTCGCGCCGCTCAATGCCAGCAGCAGGAGCAGGGCGCGCCGCATCTCACGCCACGCGATCGGACTTTCCCGGCGGCACCCGCACCCATCCCTCCATCAGGCGGCGCGCGCTGCGGCTCATGACGGCTTTTTCGACCACCCATTCGTCGCCGGATTTCGATACGGCCGCGCCGACCGTCAGCGTTCCCGACGGATGGCCGATGCGTGTCTTGAGCGGATCCGATCCGGGCGGCAGCATCCGATGCGGAATCGTGCCTTCGATCGCGCACGCGACGGCGGTGGCGACCGCGCCCGTGCCCGTAAGCACGTGATGCAGCTGTCCCATCGAGAGCATTCGCAACGTGAGGTCGATGTCGTGGGTGCCGATCGCCTTGCCGCTCGAGGAGACATAGGCTTGCGGGCGCGAGACGAAGACGATCTTGGGCGTGTGCGGCCGCTTCTCGCCGGCTTCCTGCACGCTTTCCACCAGGCCCATCGCGAGCGCGCCGTGCGCGCGAATCGCCTCGCTTTTCCTCAGCAACTCCGCATTCCGGTTCACCGCATCCTGGAGCTCGGTTCCGGCGATGCCGACGCTCGACGCATCCACGAAGACCGTCGGATTGCCGGCCGTGATCAGCGTCGCCTCGATGCGGCCCACGCCCGCAACGTCGAGCACATCGGTCGTGCGGCCGGTGGGGAACATCGACGATTGCGCAGCGTCTTCCTCGCCCAGGCCTCCGGGCTGCAAGAACTCGAGGCGCACTTCGGCGGCGGGAAACGTCACGCCGTCGAGGACGAAATCGCCTTCCTCGACGACTTCGCCGGCGCGCACCGGCACGTGCGAAAGGATTCGCTTGCCGATGTTCTGCTGCCAGATCCTCACGAGCGCGATGCCGTCCCTGCTCGCATCGACCCACCCTTGCGCAATGGCGAACGGTCCGACCGCGGCGGTGAGGTTTCCGCAGTTGCCCGACCAGTCGATCAGCGGGCGATCGATCGCGACCTGGCCGAAGAGATAGTCGACGTCGCTATCGGCGCGCTTCGAGGGCGAGAGGATCACGATCTTGCTCGTGCTCGATGTGGCCGCGCCCATGCCGTCGATCTGCTTGCCGTAGGGATCGGGGCTGCCGATCACGCGCAGCAGGATGTGGTCGCGCTCGGCGGTATCGGACGGCAAGTCCTGGGCGCGGAAGAACACACCCTTGCTCGTGCCCCCGCGCATGTACACCGCGGGAATGCGCAACTGCGCCATCGGTGCTCTACGCCTCCACGCGCCCCGCCACACTCGCCACTGTCGCGATGAGCTCGGCGGGTTCGACCGGCTTCGACACATGCACGACGAAGCCGGCATGCAAGGCCCGGGTGCGGTCTTCGGAGCGCGCGAACGCGGTGAGGGCGATCGCCGGCACTTTTCCGCCGCGCGATTCCCCGAGCGCGCGCACCCGCCGCAGCAGCTCGTAGCCGTCCATCTCCGGCATTCCGATGTCGCTCACGAGCACGTCGGGATGCTCGCCCTCGACCAGCGCCAGCGCCTCCTCGGCGCTCGCCGCACAGATCACCTGCGCGTTGCAATCGGCCAGCACCCGGGCGATCAGGCTGCGGGCGTCGCCCTGGTCGTCGACCACGAGGACCTTGATCCCCTTCAGGTCGACGACCTTGAATTCGAATTGCGTCGCCTGCGGGGTCTTCGGATGGAAGCGGTCGTTCGCCTTGGGGCGGTGGACCACGGCGAGCGGCAGTTGCACGCTGAACGTGGCGCCGGTGCCCTTTCCGGGGCTGCGGGCGCGCACCGTTCCGCCATGGAGCTCGACCAGGTGCTTCACGATCGACAGCCCGAGACCGAGGCCGCCGTAGCTGCGCGTCGTCGACGCGTCCTGTTGCCGGAAGCGCTCGAACACGTGGTCGATGAACTCGGGCTCGATGCCGATGCCGGTGTCGGCCACGCTGATCTCGATGTGCGAGTTCACGCGCTCGAGCACGACCTGCACCTTGCCGTCGCGGGGCGTGAACTTGATCGCGTTCGACAGCAGGTTCCAGATCACCTGCTGCAGGCGGCCCGGATCGCCGGAGACCGGTCCCGCGCGGGGATCGAGCGCCGCCTCCACGCGAATGCCCTTGGCCTCGGCCGCGGGCCTCACGGTCTCGATCGCGGACTCGACGAACGTCATCGGCTCGAGCGGCTGCACATCGAGGCGCACCTTGCCGGAGATGATGCGGCTCATGTCGAGCAGGTCCTCGATCAGCTGCGTCTGCACGCGCGCGTTGCGCTCGATGATGTCGAGGCCCTTCGCGAGATCGGCCGGCGAGCGCGCGCCGGCGCGCAGGACCTGCGACCATCCGAGGATGGAGCTCAGCGGCGTGCGCAGCTCGTGGGAAAGCGTGGCGAGAAATTCATCCTTCATCTGGCTCGCGCGTTCGGCCTCCGCGCGCGCGAAGCGCTCGCTGCGCAGCAGCTCCTC
>JANPHA010000346.1:0-5377 GCA_031424255.1 Burkholderiales bacterium
CACAGAGGAAAACCAAGCTCCATGTCGATTCGTGGGATGGATCCAGTTTCCCGAATGACAATTCCAGCTTTTCCCCTGTGCCACCTCTGTGTTCTCTGTGTCCTCTGTGGTTGATACGCTGTCGAACTTGTCCCGATCTCCGCAAATGTCCCACATCAAGATCCAGCGCGCCCTCCTCAGCGTCTCCGACAAGACCGGCATCGTCGATCTCGCCCGGGTGCTGCTCACGCACGGCGTCGAGATCCTCTCCACCGGCGGCACGGCGCAGCTGCTGCGGCTGAACGGCGTGGTGGTGACCGAGGTCGCCGACTACACCGGCTTCCCCGAGATGATGGAAGGCCGCGTGAAGACGCTGCATCCGAAAGTGCACGGCGGCATCCTCGCGCGGCGCGACAAGCCCGACCACGTGCAGGCCATGAAGGACCACGGCATCCCGCCGATCGACATGGTCGTCGTGAATCTGTACCCCTTCGCCCAGGCCGTGGGGAAACCCGGCTGCACCATGGAAGACGCGATCGAGAACATCGACATCGGCGGCCCGGCGATGGTGCGCGCCGCCGCCAAGAACCACGCGTTCGTCGCGGTGGTGACCGACCCGGCGGACTACCCGGCGATCGTCGCGAAGATGAAGGCGGGCGGCGGACTCGAGCTCGAGGATCGCTACGCGTTCGCCGCGAAAGCGTTCAGCCACACCGCCGAATACGACGGCATGATCTCCAACTGGCTCACGGCCCGCGACGTAAAGGGAGGCGCGCGCGCGTTTCCCGACCGGTTCAACTTGCAGGTGCGCCTCGCGCAGCCGCTGCGCTACGGGGAGAATCCGCACCAGGCCGCCGCTTTCTATGTCGAGCGCGATCCGCCCGCGGGCACGCTCGCGCGCTTCCGCCAGCTCCAGGGCAAGGAGTTGAGCTACAACAACATCATGGACGCCGACGCCGCGTGGGAGTGCTGCCGCTCGTTCGACGTGACGGCGTGCGTCATCGTCAAGCATGCGAATCCGTGCGGCGTCGCGGTGGCCGCGACACCGCTCGCGGCCTACCGCAACGCTTTCCTTACCGACCCGACCTCGGCTTTCGGCGGCATCATCGCGTTCAACCGCCCGGTCGACGGTGACACCGCGGAGGAGGTGGCGCAGCAGTTCGTCGAAGTGGTGATCGCGCCATCCTATGACGACGCGGCCGTCGAGATCTTCGCGAAGAAGAAGAACGTGCGCCTGCTCACGATCGACCTGGCGCGCGATTTCAACCGCCATGAGATGAAGCGCGTGGGCGGCGGATTGCTGGTGCAGACATCCGACGACTACGACGTGGCGGAGCTGCGCATCGTCACCAGGCGCGATCCGACGAAGGACGAGATGAATGATTTGATTTTCGCTTTCCGGGTCGCGAAGTACGTGAAGTCGAACGCCATCGTCTTCGCGCGCCACGGCATGACGCTCGGCGTGGGCGCCGGGCAGATGAGCCGCGTGGATTCGTCGCGCATCGCCGCGATCAAGGCGAAGAACGCGGGACTCAGGCTGCGCGGATCGGTCGCCGCGTCCGACGCATTCTTCCCGTTCCGCGACGGCCTCGACGTGCTCGCGCAGATGGGCTCCAGGGCGGTGATCCAGCCCGGCGGCAGCGTGCGCGACAACGAGGTCATCGCCGCCGCGGACGAGCATGGCATGGCGATGGTGTTCACCGGAATGCGCCACTTCCGGCACTAGCGGATGAAAATCCTCGTCATCGGCTCCGGCGGCCGCGAGCATGCCCTCGCGTGGCGGCTCGCGCAGTCGCCCAAGGTCTCGCGCGTGTACGTCGCGCCGGGCAATGCCGGCACCGCGCGCGAGGACGGCGTCTACAACGTCGACATCGCCGCCACCGAGGCGCTGGTCAAGTTCGCGAAGGACGAAGGCATCCACGCGACGGTGGTGGGCCCGGAGGGGCCGCTCGCCGCGGGCGTGGTCGATGCGTTTCGCGACGCGGGACTGCGCATCTTCGGGCCGACGCGCGCGGCCGCGCAGCTCGAGGCGTCGAAGGATTTCGCCAAGCGCTTCATGCGCCGCCACGGCATTCCCACCGCGCAATCGATCACCTTCACCGACGCGCAGGCGGCGCACGACTATGTGCGGGAAAAAGGCGCGCCGATCGTGGTCAAGGCCGACGGCCTCGCCGCCGGCAAGGGTGTCGTGGTCGCGACGACGCCCGCCGAGGCGCACGCTGCGATCGACCTGATGCTCGGCGGCAACACGCTGGTCGACGCCGGCCACCGCGTGGTGATCGAGGACTTCATGGAAGGCGAGGAGGCGAGCTTCATCGTGATGGTCGATGGCAGGAACGTGCTGCCGCTGCCGTCGAGCCAGGACCACAAGCGCGCGCTCGACGGCGATCGCGGCCCGAACACCGGCGGCATGGGCGCCTATTCGCCGGCGCCGGTGGTGACCCCGGAAGCGCACAGCCGGGCGATGCGCGAGATCATCCTGCCGGCGGTGAAGGGCATGGCGAACGACGGCATTCCCTACACCGGATTTCTCTACGCGGGCCTGATGATCGATCGCTCCGGCGCTCCGCGTGTGGTCGAGTTCAACTGCCGCCTGGGCGATCCGGAAACCCAGCCGATCCTGCTGCGGCTGAAGAGCGACCTTTTCGAGTTGGTCGAGCACGCGATCGACGGCACGCTCGACCAGGTCGAGGCGCAATGGGATCGGAGAGCGGCGCTCGGCGTGGTGCTCGCGGCCGAGGGCTATCCCGAGGGCCCCAGGAAAGGCGATGTGGTCCGCGGCCTGCCGAAGAACGAGGATGACTTCCACGTGTTCCATGCGGGCACCGCCGACAGGAGCGGCAACGTGATCACCAATGGCGGGCGCGTGCTGTGCGTGACGGCGCTCGGCGACAAGGTGAAGATCGCGGCCGATCGCGCCTACGAGATCGTCGAGAAGATCCGCTTCGACGGCATGCATTTCCGCCAGGACATCGGCCACCGCGCTTTCACCCGGCGTTAGGCGACATGGATAGCGCGGCGGTCCGCACCTACCTCCTCGGATTGCAGGACCGGATCGTCGAGCGTTTCGAAGCGCTCGATGGCGGCACGTTCCTGCGCGATGAATGGAAGCGGCCCGAGGGTGGCGGCGGCATCACCCGCATGCGCGAGGAAGGCAAGCTGCTCGAGCGCGGCGGTGTGGGCTTCTCGCACGTGAGCGGCACGCAGCTTCCGCCTTCGGCCTCGGCCCATCGGCCCGAGATCGCGGGAAGAGCATGGGAAGCGATGGGAGTGTCGCTGGTGCTGCATCCGCGCAATCCCTATGTGCCGACGGTGCACATGAACGTTCGCTTTTTCGTGGCGGGAGACGTGTGGTGGTTCGGCGGCGGGATGGACCTCACGCCCTATTACCCGTTCGAGGAGGATTGCGTGCATTTCCACCGCGCCAATCGCGACGCCCTCGCGCCGTTCCCCGGGCTGCATGCGCGATTCAAGCGGGCCTGCGACGCGTATTTCTTCCTCCGGCACCGCAACGAGCCGCGCGGCATCGGCGGCACGTTCTTCGACGACTTCAGCGAGCTCGATTTCGATCGCAGCTTCGCGGTGATGCGTGCGGTGGGCGATGCCTTTCTTCCGGCGTATGCCCCGATCGTGGAGAAGCGCCGCGCGACGCCCCATGGCGAGCGCGAGCGCGATTTCCAGGCGTACCGGCGCGGCCGCTATGCCGAGTTCAACCTC
The DNA here is from genome assembly GCA_031424255.1 of Burkholderiales bacterium. Classification (GTDB taxonomy): domain Bacteria; phylum Pseudomonadota; class Gammaproteobacteria; order Burkholderiales; family Usitatibacteraceae; genus Usitatibacter. The sequence goes on from JANPHA010000346.1 coordinate 3,697, forward strand.
GTGTGGGACCGCGGCACGCTCTTCGGGCTGCAATCGGGCGGGCGCGCCGAATCGATCCTGATGTCGCTGCCGCCGCTCGCGAAATGGCGCTACGACTGGCAGCCCGAGCCCGGCTCGCCGGAGTCGCGGCTCGCCGCGATCCTGATGCCGCCGCGCGACTGGGCCTAGGAGGGCCCTTCGAGCAGCACGAGCCGGCCGTTGCTGTTGGCGCGGCGCAGCGCCTTGGGCTTTTCGTATTCGGGCGAATCCCACCACTTCTTCGCTGCTTCGAGCGTGGGGAACTCGATCACGACGCGGCGGCGCTCGGGCCATTCGCCTTCCAGGGGATGCGCCTTGCCGCCGCGCACCAGGAAGCGCCCACCGTATTTCTCGATCGTCGATCCGACCATGGCGGTGTAGGCTTTATAGCCGTCGGGATTGGTGATTTCGATTTCGGCGAGCACGTAGGCGGGCATCTTTCAGTCCTTTTCGCGATCCAACCGGAATCCTAGCGTGTAACGCCATGCTCGAAAACCGCATCATTCCCCGTATCCGCGACCTGGGCGACGGCTTCCAGGTGCGCCGTGCCCTTCCCGACGCGCAACGCCGCAGCATCGGCCCGTTCGTTTTCTTCGACCAGATGGGCCCGGTCGTGCTGCGCGGGGGCAAGGCGCTCGATGTGCGCTCGCATCCCCATATCGGCCTCGCGACCGTGACTTACCTGTTCGAGGGCGAGATCCTGCATCGCGACAGCCTCGGCACGGTGCAGGCCATCCGTCCCGCGGAGGTGAACTGGATGACCGCGGGCCGCGGCATCGTGCATTCGGAGCGCACGCCGCAGGAATTGCGCGGCATCGAATCGCGCCTGTCGGGCATCCAGACGTGGGTGGCGCTGCCGCGCGAGCAGGAAGAGGTGGCGCCCGAATTTTCCCATCACGAGAACCTGCCGATGGTCGAGGAGAGCGGCGTCACGGTGCGCGTGATCCTCGGCGATCTCTTCGGCCTCGCGTCGCCGGTCGCCACGATGTCGCCCACGTTCTACGCGGATGTCACGCTCACGGCGGGGCGCGTCGTCGCACTGCCCACGAGTCCGGACGAGCGCGGGGCCTACATCGTCGAGGGATCGGTCCACGTCGATGGACGCGCGTTCGGCGCCGGAGAGCTGCTGGTGTTCACGATCGGCACCGAGGTCCTGCTGCGGGGGGCGCCGGGCGCACGCGTGATGGTGTTCGGCGGCGCGCCGCTCGACGGCCCGCGCTACCTCTGGTGGAATTTCGTCTCCAGCCGCAAGGAGCGCATCGAAGAGGCCGCAGCCGACTGGAAGGCCGGCCGCTTCGCACCGGTGCCGGGCGATCCCGAATTCATCCCGCTGCCCGATCACGGCCCGACGCTGGTGGACTATCCATGACGGTCAGCGCGGAAATTCGCCACGAGGACGGCATCTTCTTCATCGAGCGCGAGGGCCGGCGCGTGGCCGAGCTCACCTACCGCATGGCGGGCCACGACATCGCGATCGATCACACCTACGTCGAGTCCCGGTTGCGCGGCGGTACCCTGGCGAGCGAACTGGTGGAGGCCGCAGTGCAGTGGGCGCGCGCGGAGAACCGCAAGGTGATCCCGATGTGCTCGTACGTGCGCGCGGTGTTCGCGCGCACGCCCGGCTACGCTGACGTGCGGAAGTAATTCGGGTAATTCGGGGGTG
>JANPHA010000347.1:0-24318 GCA_031424255.1 Burkholderiales bacterium
GCTTCCATGGAAAGGACGTTGCCCTGGGGCGGGTCGAGCTTGAGGTCGGTCAGCAGCACGATCCGCGGCATCTTCGCCACGTCGCTCGCGAAGGCACCCAGGTCGTGGTAGTTGCCCGTGACCTTGATGTTGACCGGCAGCTCGGCGTAGAAATCGGCCATCCGTTCCTGGGCCGCCGGGCGGAAGAGCTCGAACTGGAGGCCGCGGCCGAGGCCGGCCTGGTTGATGTCGATCAGCAGCGCGTCCATCTCGCTCTTGTTGGGCAGCTGCTTCAACAGCGCGCCGAACGACTGCTCGATCTCGATGCGCTGCTGCTTGTAGGCTTCGAGGTTCACCGCGAGGCGCTTCTTCTCGAGGAACGTCTCCTTCTGCTTGGCGACGTCCTGGCGCCCCTTCTCGATCTGCTCGGTCTGCGACTGCCAGAGGAGGAAATAGGCGCCCACCTGGATCGCGACGAACAGGATGATGAAGGCGCCGGCCTTGATCAGCCAGGGCCAGTTGCCCGGTTGCTTGAGGTCGAGTGCCCGCAGTTCGTCGAGGACGTTCATTTCTTCCCCGCTGCAGCGGCCGCCTTGGCGGATGCGCTGCGTGAGTCGTCGGCCTGGGCGCGCTTGATCGAGATGTTCATGCTGAACTCGTTCACGCGCGAATTCGGGTTGCTGGGCGAGGGTACCGCCTTGATCTCGATCAGCTCCGGGTTCTCCAGGTAGGGCGAGGCGCCGAGGTTGCGCATCAGCGTGGAGACGCGCGCGTTCGACTGCGCGTAGCCGACCACGTTGACCTTGGGACCGTTCTGCTTGATCGACTTGAGGTAGACGCCCTCGGGAAGCTGGCGCAGCAGCTGGTCGAGCAGCTGGACCGGCTCCGAGCGGTTGCTCTGCAGGCCTTCGACCACCTGCTTCTTGGCGAGCAGCGAGGCGGTTTCCTCGCGAATCTTGCGGATCTCCTCGATCTGCTTGTCGAGCTTGTCGATCTCGGCCTTCATGTAGGCGACGTTGCTCTGCTGCTGCGTCACCTGGCTGTCGAGGAAGAGCCAGACGCCGCCGGCGACCAGCAGCGCCACGACCGCGGAGAAGCCCGCCAATACGGCGAACTGCTGCTCGCGCCGCTTGCGTTTCTCTTCGCGGTGCGGGAGTAGGTTGATGCGGATCATGAGGGGTCGAACCTCCGCATGGCCAGACCGCAAGCCACCATCAGGGAAGGGGCGTCGATCGTGAGCTGTCGCGGCTTGATCTTCGAGGAAAGCGCCATGTTGGCGAACGGGTTCGCCACCACGGTGTGGACCTGGGTGCGCTGCGCGACCATCTCCTCGAGCCCGTCGAGCATGGCGCAGCCGCCGGTGAGCAGGATATGGTCGACCTTGTTGAACTGGGTCGAGGTGAAGAAGAACTGCAGCGCGCGCTGGATCTCCAGCACGATCTTCTCGTTGAAGGGCTGCAGCACGTCCGGGCCGAAATTCTCCGGCAGGTTGCCGACGCGCTTGGCGGCCTCGGCTTCTTCCGTGGGCATGTCGAACTGGCGCGCGATGTCCTGGGTGAGCGAGTTGCCGCCGATCTGCTGCTCGCGCGTATAGACGGTCTGGCCGTTGTGAACCACGGAGACGCGCGTGACCGTGGCACCAATGTCGACGATCACGGTCACATCACTCTCCGAGATTCCCGAATTGCCGCCGCAGATCAGCTCGAAAGCGGTCTGCGAGGCATAGGATTCGACGTCCATCACGACGGTCTTGAGCCCCGCGGCTTCGGCGGCGGCGACCCGGTCCTCGATCTTCACCTTGCGGGAGGCGGCGATCAGGACCTCGACCTCGTCCTCGCCCGAGGGCGCCGGGCCGAGCACCTGGAAATCGAGGTTGACCTCGTCGAGCGAGAACGGGATGTATTGGTTGGCCTCGCCCTGGACCTGGACTTCCATGTCCTCGTCGCGCTGGTTGCCCGGCAGGATCACCTTCTTGGTGATCACGGCGGCCGCAGGCAGCGCCAGGGCGACAGTGCGGATGCGCGAGCCGAGGGCCTTGTGGGCGCGTTTGATCGCTTCGCCCGCAGCCTCGATATTGGCGATATTTCCGTCGACCACCGTATCCTTGGGGAGCGGCTCGATGGCATAGCGCTCGACCCGGTAAACGTTACGCCCAGCCTCCACGATCTCCACCATCTTGACCGAGGACGAGCTGATGTCGCACCCCACGAGGGGCGGCGCTTTCGCTTTCAGGAAATCGAACTGGGCGGCTAATTTTTCTTTAATCATAGTGGTAGGTTAGCACCCAAACGGAGAATCTACTTTAGATGCTAGCAACAAGTCCTAGCCCTGTCTAGCAAATTGTGGCGAGGGCTCGAGGGCCTCGGCGCGACATATAATGTGGCCGGTAAATTGAACCTGCCGGCGACTCGGCGGCCAGACCATGCCGAATGACGCAGCACCCGCTCCGCGATGACGTCCCGTTTGTGGTTCTATCCCGCGCTGATCGCCGTCTCCCTCGTGCTGGTCGCGGCGGGCGTCGGCGCCCTCACCGTGGTGCTGATCTGGCCGAACCTGCCGAGCCTCGAGGTCCTCACCGACTACCGCCCGAAGATCCCGCTGCGCATCTATAGCGCCGAGGGCGAGCTGATCGGCGAGTTCGGCGAGGAAAAGCGCGCGGTGGTCAAGATCAAGGACGTGCCCCAGCTGATGAAGGCCGCGATCCTGGCGGCCGAGGACGACCGGTTCTACCAGCACGGCGGCGTCGACTATGTGGGTGTCGCGCGCGCTGCGCTGGCGAACCTGCAGGGCCGGCGCGAAGGCGCCAGCACGATCACCATGCAGGTCGCCCGCACCTTCTTCCTCACGCGCGAGAAGACCTTCGCGCGCAAGCTCTCCGAGGTGCTGCTCGCCTTCAAGATCGAGGCGAACCTCACCAAGGACCAGATCCTCGAGCTCTACATCAACCAGATCTTCCTCGGCCAGCGCGCCTACGGCTTCGGCTCGGCCGCGAACGTCTACTTCGGCAAGAGCATCCAGGACCTCACGCCCGCGGAGGCGGCGATGCTGGCGGGCCTGCCGCAGGCGCCGTCGCGCCAGAACCCGTTCGTGAACCTGAAGCGCGCCAAGGAGCGGCAAAGCTACGTGCTGCGGCGGATGAACGACGTGGGCTGGCTTTCGGCCGAGCAATACAAGAAGGCGGTGGCCGAGACGCTGCACCTGAACAACGTGAACCAGCACGAGACCTTCGCGATCCACGCCGACTACGTGGCCGAGATGGCGCGCGCCGCGATCCACGAGCAGTACGGCGATTCTTCCTATGTGAGCGGCCTGCGCGTATATACCACCGTGCGCCGCAAGGACCAGGAGGCCGCGAGCGACGCGTTGCGGCTCGGGGTGATCGAATACGACCGGCGCCACGGTTACCGCGGGCCCGAGGGGTATGTCGCGCTTCCCGAGGGCGGCACCGAGCTCGACGAGGCGATCGAGGAGGCGCTGCTCGAGCGCGAGGTCGTGAACGAACTGGTCCCGGCGATCGTGGTCGAGGCGTCCCCGAAGGAAGTGAAGGCGGTGATGCGCCGCGGCGACGAGGCGGTGGTTTCCGGCGACGGCCTCAAGTTCGTCGCGCGCGCGCTCACCGAGAAGAACCCCGACCGGGCGATCCGCCGGGGTTCGCTCGTGCGCCTGCAGCAGGGCGAGAAGGGCTCGTGGAGCGTCACCCAGGTCCCCAAGGTGGAGGCGGCGCTGGTCGCGCTCGATCCGGCCAAGGGCGCGATCCTGGCGCTCGCCGGCGGCGTCGACTACACCGCCAACAAGTTCAACCATGCCACCCAGGCGTGGCGCCAGCCGGGCTCGAGCTTCAAGCCCTTCATCTATTCCGCGGCCCTGGAGAAAGGCTTCACGCCCGCGACCGTGCTGAACGACGCGCCGTTCGTGATCGAGGCGGCCAAGACCGGCGGCCAGCTGTGGGAGCCGAAGAACTACGACAACAAGTACGACGGCCCGATGCGGCTGCGCTCGGCGCTGGCGAAGTCGAAGAACATGGTCTCGATCCGCCTGCTGCAGGCGATCGGACCGGGCTATGCGCAGGACTACATCCAGCGCTTCGGATTCGATCCGAAAATGCATCCCGCCTACCTCACGATGGCGCTCGGCGCGGGCTCGGCCACGCCGCTGCAGATGGCCTCGGCCTACGCGATCTTCGCGAACGGCGGCTACCGCGTGAAGCCGTGGTTCATCGCGCGGGTCGAGGACAACCGCGGCGAGACTCTCTACCTGGCCAAGCCCGAGACCGCGGCCGTCGATGCGGAGCGCGTGGTCGACGAGCGCAACGCCTTCCTGATGACCACGTTGATGCGCGACGTGGTCCGCTACGGCACTGCCGCCAAGGCGATGTCTCTGGGCCGCCAGGACCTCGCGGGCAAGACCGGCACCACCAACGACCATATCGACGCCTGGTTTGCCGGCTTCCAGGGCAAGCTCGTCGCGGTGTCGTGGATCGGATTCGATACGCCCGCGAACCTCGGGCCGAACGAGACCGGAGGCCAGGCGGCCCTGCCGATCTGGATGGCTTACGCCGGCAAGGTATTGAAAGGCGTTCCCGAGACCGAGCTCGCGACGCCGCCCGGCGTGGTGGCCGTTGCCATCAATCCGCTCACCGGGCTGCGCGAGCTCGACGGGCACAGCCGCACGACGGAATTCTTCTACCAGGAATCGCAGCCGCCGGTGGGCGACGACAGCGCGTTCGCGCGCGACTCCGCCCGTCCCGCCGAGGAAGTGAAGAACCAGATCTTCTGAGGGCCGAGCGCGCATGACCCGCAACCGATCGCGACGCGACACCAACCTGCGCAAGCAGATTGCCTACATCGCCGCGCGCATGATGGCCGAGGACGGCGTGGCCGACTTCGCGACCGCGAAGCTGAAGGCCGCGCGCCAGGCCGGGTTGTCGGATGCCCAGCAGCTGCCCGACAACCAGGAAGTCGAGACGGCGTTGCGCGAGTACCAGGGGCTCTACCAGAAGGATGAGCAGCCCGGTCACCTGCGCGAGCTGCGCGAAATCGCGGTCAAGGTGATGCGCGACTTCAGCGACTTTCGCCCCGCGCTGGTGGGCAGTGTGCTCACTGGCACGGCGGGCCAGTATTCGGACGTGAACCTGCAGCTCTTCACCGACGATCCCAAGGCCCTGACGCTCTTCCTGCTGAACCGCCGCTATCGCTTCGAGGAAAGCACGCGGCGCGTGCGCCGCGGCGACCAGCTCGACGATGTGCCGCAGATCTCCATCGAGGTGGACGACGTCACGGTGACGCTCACGGTGCTCGATCGCGACGACGAGCGCATGAGCGCCAGGGTGCGCCCCGATTCCGAGGCGCCGCTGCGCGCGCGCCTGCCCGAAGTCGAGGCGCTGCTCGCGCGCTAGGCGTCGCCGCGCAGCTTGCGCGCGGCCTCGAGCGCGAAGTAGGTGAGGATCGCGTCGGCGCCGGCGCGCTTGAATCCGAGCAGCGCTTCCATCATGCAGGCGTCGGCGTCGATCCAGCCCTGCGCGCCGGCGGCCTTGAGCATCGCGTATTCACCGCTCACCTGGTAGACGAAGGTGGGCACGCCGAAACGTTCCTTCACGCGCCGCACGATGTCGAGGTACGGCATTCCCGGCTTGACCATCACGTAGTCCGCGCCTTCGTCGAGATCGAGGGCGACCTCGTTCAGCGCCTCGTCGGAATTGCCCGGGTCCATCTGGTAAGTCTTCTTGTCGCCCTTGCCGAGGCTCGATCCCGAGCCGACCGCGTCGCGAAACGGTCCGTAGAACGCCGACGCGTACTTGGCCGAGTAGGCGAGGATGCGCACGTGGATGAAGCCGCGAGCGTCGAGCGCCCGGCGGATCGACCCGATGCGCCCATCCATCATGTCGGAGGGCGCCACGATGTCGACACCGGCTTCGGCGTGGGCGAGTGCCTGCTTTTCCAGCACGACGAGCGTCTCGTCGTTGACCACGTAGCCGCTCTCATTCACGAGGCCGTCCTGTCCGTGGCTGGTATAGGGATCGAGGGCGATGTCGGTGATCACGCCCATCTCCGGAAAGCGCTTCTTCAACTCGCGCACGCAGCGTGGTACCAGGCCCTTGGCGTTGAACGCTTCGGCCGCATCCGACGTTTTGAGCGAGGCGTCCACGACCGGGAAGAGCGCGATCGCCGGAATGCCGTTTGTGAGCGCTTGCTCGACAACCGGAAACAATTTGTCGAGGCTGCTGCGAGTGACGCCGGGCATCGAGGAAACATCTTCGACGACGTTTGTTCCCTCCCGCACAAAGACCGGCAGGATCAGGTCTTCGGGAGCGAGCCGGGACTCGCGCACCAGGCGACGGGAGAAGTCGTCGCGGCGCGATCGGCGCATGCGCCGATCGGGAAATCGGCCGAGGCTGGCGGTCATGTGGGCTTCAGGAAAAAGGCGGGAACTTTAGCACGGGCTCGAAATCCTATCCGATGAAGGGTTACTCCTTCCCCGCTTCTCCTCCCTGAGCGGGCGCCTTAATCCCAATTAAGGCTTTTTTGGCCCCGGCTTTACTCCCCTTTAGCCGGGGCTTTGTTTTTTCCGGCCGCCAGAAGCGACAGGATTCTGGCGGCCTCCTCGATGCCCTCGCGCTTCAGGCTGGAGAATAACTGCACCGTGGTTCCCGGCCAGAGCTGCGCGAGCTCCTTGCGCACCTGCATGAGCGTACGCTGCGCCGCCTGCTTCGAGAGCTTGTCCGATTTCGTCAGCAGGATATGCGTGGGACGGCCGGCCGCGCGCAGCCACTCGATCAGCTTGCGGTCGAGCGGCATCAGCGGGTGGCGCGCATCCATCACGATCACTACGGCCGCGAGCGACGCGCGCGAGGCGATGTAGGTTCCCACGAGCTCTTCCCAGTGGCGGCGTACATCGGCGGGCGCGTCGGCGAAGCCGTACCCCGGCAGGTCGACGAGGAATCCGCCTGGGCCGAGCGAGAAGAAGTTGATGAGCTGGGTACGTCCCGGCGTCTTGCTCACGAACGCGAGGCGCTTCCTTCCGGCGAGCGTGTTGATCGCGCTCGACTTGCCGGCGTTCGAGCGGCCCGCGAATGCGAGCTCGGGCGCGCCCGGCCGCGGCAACTCGTGGGGATCGTGAACGGAGTGCGTGTAGGTCGCCATCGCGAGGGGCAATGCGATGCGCTTCGCGCCACGGGTGGCGGGGCGTGCTCGCGCTACGGTAAAATCGCTGTCCTTCGCCGTCTTCCCTCCGTTCCTGTCCTTCTCACGAGGTTCTTCGATGCGTTTCCTGACGGGTTTTGCCGGGCTCATGCTGCTAGTCTACGCAGGCGCCGCCGCCAGCGCCCCGAGCGCCGAGCTCGCCAAGCCCGATGTCGAGCGCGGCAAGCAGCTCGCCACCACGGTGTGCGCGGCTTGCCATGGACCCGACGGCAACAGCCCGACGCCCGCCAACCCGGTGCTCGCCGGCCAGCACGGAGATTACATCGCGCTGCAGCTCGCCGCGTTCAAGTCGGGCGCGCGGCCGAGCCCGATCATGCAGGGCATGGCGGCGCCGCTTTCGCCCGAGGACATGCGCAACGTCGGCGCCTACTTCGAGCAACAGAAGCCCGCGGGGATGGTGGCGCGCGACAAGGCGCTCGCCGATCGCGGGCAGCAGATATGGCGCGGTGGCATTCGCGCGACGATGGTGCCCGCATGCGCGGCCTGCCACGGCGCCTCCGGCCACGGAATCCCGATCCAGTATCCGCGCCTCGCGGGCCAGTATCCGGAATTGAGCTTGGGATGGCTCAAGGCCTTCGCCTCGGGCGCGCGGCCGCACGCGGTGATGAGCGCCATCGCGTTGAAGATGTCCGAGCCCGACATGAAGGCGGTCGCGGAATACATGGCCGGGCTGCGCTGAGCCTGCGCTAGCCGACCGGGTCTTCCGCCGTCGGGCGCGGAGCGCGCGCCACCGCGCCGCCCGCCATCTTCGCGCGGTTCTTCCCCTCGCGCTTCGCGGCGTAAAGCGCGGCATCGGCCGCGCGCTGCAGCGATTCCGGATCGGTTCCGTTCTCCGGAAACAAGCTCACGCCCAGGCTCACTCCGACATGGGCCACGGCCTTGTCGAGCGGATACGGCGCGCCCAGCGCCTCGCGCAATTTCTCCGCCACGCCGAAGGCGCCTTCCTGCGTGGCCTCGGGCAGGATGGCGAGGAACTCGTCGCCTCCGAGGCGTCCCACGGTATCGGAAGCGCGCATGCATTTGCGCGCCCGCTCCGCGGCCATCGCGAGCACGCGGTCGCCGGCCGCGTGGCCCCAGGTGTCGTTCACCGACTTGAACCCGTCGAGGTCGAACATCACGACCGCGAAGCGCTGCTCGGCGCGGCGCGCGCGCGCCGTCTCCTGGGCGAGGCGATCGGCGAGCAGCGCTCGGTTCGGCAACCCGGTCACCAGGTCGAAGTGGGCGAGGTACTCGGCGCGCTCGAGCGCCGCACGCTCGCGCGTGCGCACGCGGCGGAATCCGGCGAAGAGCGCCACGAGCGCCGCGATCGAGCCGCCCACGAACCACTTCACATAGGCGCGCAGGCTGTCGCCGACCCGCAGACGCGCCGCCGTGCGTTCGTCGATGCGCTCGGTCTGCGCGCTGAGCGAGGTCGCGAGCGCCGCCGTTGCCTCGCTCGCGAGGCGTTCGGCATCGCCGGCCGCCGCCAATGCGGCATCGATGCCGCGCGACTTTCGCAGCGCGCCAATGGAGCGCGCGTGGGTGACCAGCAGGCGCGTGGCTTGCGCGAGCGCATCGAAGGTCGGAAGCACTGCGTCGCCGGCGGCGCGCGCGCGCAGGAAACCGATCTCGGTATCCATGTCGGCGGCGCGCGTCTCGATCGTCTCGAGCGCCCGCGCGTCCCCGGTCAGGGCGGCGAGCCGCGCCGCGGAGCGCACCTCGGCGAGCTCGAGGCGAAGGTTCTCGAGGCTGTCCTTCACTTTCTGCGCGTCGATCGACGCGTGGTGGAGCTCGGATTCGCGCGCGAGGTCGGAGAGTACGAGGTAGGCGAGCGCCACGATCGACATCGCGGCCACCGCCAGGCCCAGGGCCGCGAATCTTTGCACCGACCCCATGGGAAGCCCCTAGCCCCCGCGAGCGAGCGCGAACGCTTCGCGCGCTGCGGCGAAAGTCGCGTCGAGCTCGGCCTGGCCGTGGGCCGACGAGACGAATCCGGCTTCGTATGCCGACGGCGCGAGATAGACGCCGCGCTCGAGCATCGCGTGGAAAAAGCGGTTGAATGCCTCGCGATCGCTTTGCATCACCTCGGCGAACGATGTCGGCGGCGAGGCGCGGAAGAAGAGACCGAACATGCCGCCGAGGCTCGCGGCGCTGAAGGTGACGCCGGCGCCGCGCGCCTCGCGCTGCAATCCCTCCACCAGCGCCGCCGTGGTCGCACCGAGGCGATCGAAGAATCCCGGCTGCAACACGCGCCGCAACGTGGCGAGCCCCGCGCTCACGGCGACCGGATTGCCCGACAGCGTTCCCGCCTGGTACACCGGGCCCAGCGGAGCGAGCTTGGCCATGATGTCGCGCCGTCCGCCGAAGGCGCCCACCGGCATGCCGCCGCCGATCACCTTGCCGAGCGTGGTGAGGTCGGGCGTGATTCCGAAGATGCCCTGCGCGCCGCGCGCGCCCACGCGGAATCCGGTCATCACCTCGTCGAAGATGAGCACCGTGCCGTGGCGCGTGCACGCGGCGCGCAGGCCGTGCATGAACTCGTTCGAGGGCCGAACGAAATTCATGTTCCCCGCCACCGGCTCGAGCACCACCGCCGCGATCGTGTCGCCGTAGCGCGCGAACGCCTCCTCGACCTGCTGCGGATCGTTGTAGTCGAGCACAAGCGTGTGCGCGGTGAGCTCGGGTGGCACGCCGGCCGAAGTCGGATTGCCGAACGTGAGCGCGCCCGACCCCGCCTTCACCAGCAGGAAATCGCTGTGGCCGTGGTAGCAGCCTTCGAACTTCACGATCACCGAGCGTCCGGTGAAGCCGCGCGCGAGCCTGAGCGCGCTCATCACCGCCTCGGTGCCGGAGCTCACCAGGCGCACCTGCTCGATCGACGGCAGGCTCGTGGTGAGGAGCTGCGCCATCTCGAGCTCGAGCGCGGTGGGCGCGCCGAACGAGAGCCCGCGCGCGGCGGCGGCCGCGACGGCGGCGACCACTTCCGCGTCGGCATGACCGAGGATCAGCGGCCCCCACGAGCCCACGTAGTCGACGTATTCGCGCGCGTCCTCGTCGATCACGCGCGCGCCACGGCCCTCGCGCAGGAACACCGGCGTGCCGCCGACCGCCCGGAAGGCGCGCACCGGCGAGTTCACGCCGCCGGGGATCAGTTCCTGCGATCGCTCAAAGAGCGTGCGGCTGCGCTCGTACATCGTGGGTCCCGGGTGGATGGTCCTCGAAGATGCGCGCGAAGGCGCGCGCCGCCGCGGTGATCGAGGGTGCGTCGAACACCGCCGAGATCACCGCGACCATGTCGGCGCCCGCGGCGAGGGCGAGGGGCGCGTTCTGCGGCGTGATGCCGCCGATCGCGACCACCGGCAGTCCCGAGGCGCGCCGGGCCGCGCCGATGATCTCGAGCGGTGCGCGCACCGCCCGAGGTTTGGTGGGGGAAGCGAACACGCTGCCGATGGCCACGTAATCGGCCCCGTCCGCGGCCGCGGCGCGCGCGAGCTCGGGCTGCGCATAGCACGACGCTCCGATGATTCCGGCGGGAAAACGCGCGCGTGCCGCGCGCACATCGAGATCCTCGCGACCGAGGTGCACCCCGTCGGCGCCCGCGGCGAGCGCCAGATCGAGCGAGTCGTTCACGATGAGCGGCACGCCGTGCGCACGGCAGGTTGCCGCGAGCGCCCGCGCCTGCTCGAGCGCGAGCGCCGCCGGGGCGCTCTTCGCGCGGTACTGGATCGCGGCCGCGCCGCCGGCGATCGCGGCTTCGATGCGCGCCACGAGGTCGCGGGGGTCGAGGTTGGCGGGTGTGAGCGCGGAGTGCCCGCGCAGGCGCCGCGCGCCACGCTCACTTGTCATCGGGTTCCTCCTGCGCATCCTCGCGCGCCCAGAAGAGCCGATCCGGCAGGTACTGTCCCATGCCGGGACGCAGCGCCTTCTGCAGCGCTCTCCAGGTGTATTCCTGCGCCTCGTAGACCGCGTCGCCGATGTCGAGGCCGCGCGCGAGATTGGCGGCGAGCGCGGAGGCAAGCGTGCATCCCGAGCCGTGGTAGCTGCCGGGCAGGCGCTGCCAGGTATCGGCGCGCAGCACTCCGCCGCGGTGATAGAGGGTATTCACGACGTCCGCCGTGGTGGAGTCGTGGGTGCCGGTCACGAGCACGTACTCGCAGCCGCTGTCGAGCAGCGTCTGCGCGCAATCGGCGAGGCTCGCGTCCTCGTTGTCGTCCTCACCCGCAAGGCGGCGCAGCTCCGGGAAGTTGGGCGTGACCACGGTGCTCTGCGGCACCAGCAGCTCGCGGATCGCCGAGATCATGTCCTCGTTGGCGAACTCGTCGCCGCGCCCGGAAGAGAGCACCGGGTCGAGCACCAGCGGCACGTCGGGGTAATCGGAGACCACTTCGGCCACCACCGTGACGATCTCGGTGGAGCCCAGCATGCCCATCTTGAACGCGGCAAGCGGCATGTCCTCGAGCAGGCAGCGCGCCTGGTCGGCGACCCAGTCGGGATCGATCGCGAGGATCGACTCGACGCCGGCGGTGTCCTGCACGGTGATCGCGGTCACCACCGACAACGGATAGCAGCCCATGCTCGCGATCGCGAGGATGTCGGCCTGCAATCCGGCCCCGCTGGTGGGATCGGATGCGGCGAACGTGAGCACTGCGGGCAGGGAGAAGACGGGTTCGATCATCGGGAAGCGCGGGGTTCTTGCAGGGGATTACACTTGAAACCCGGCCTGCGTTGCGCGTGCCAACCGGGGATCGCTACGATGCCTGTCAAACGGAGCGCGCGCGCGTCTCCCGCATTCTACTCAACAGGAACTGCGTTCGCCTATGTCTTCAAGCGCGCCCGAGCCTTTGCCGTACAAGACCTGGCGCTGCCTCGCCTGCGGATTCATCTACGACGAGGCGCAGGGCTGGCCTGAGGACGGCATCGCTGCGGGGACGCGTTGGAAGGACATTCCCGCGGGATGGTGCTGCCCGGAATGCGGCGCGCGCAAGGAAGACTTCGAGATGGTCGAATTCTAGGGCCGGCTGCTCTCAAGGTTTTCCGATTTCTTCCGAAAACGGTTGAAGACCGCTTGATTAGCGGTTGTTTTTGCTACACAAAAGGAATAACCTTAACAACAATTAAAACGGCCTGCGGCGAGTGTCGGTGGATGCCGACCGCGAGCTGTCCGGGACGCCCGGAATTTCCACGCGGCGGCTCATTTCCCGGGCGAAGATCTCAACAGATTCGAGGGCCGAGTGGCGGACTCCAAGAACCTCACGGGCGTGCGCGTGATGGTCATCGACGACAGCAACACCATCCGGCGGAGCGCGGAGATTTTTCTCATGCAGGCGGGCTGCCAGGTGATCCTCGCCGAGAACGGATTCGATGCGCTCGCCAAGATCGCCGACCACCAGCCGGACCTGATCTTCGTCGACATCATGATGCCGCGCCTGGACGGATACCAGACCTGCGCTCTCATCAAGAAGAGCGGCAAGCACCGCGCGACGCCGGTGATCATGCTCTCGTCGAAGGACAGCCTGTTCGACCGTGCGCGCGGGCGCATGGTCGGCTCCGACGAGTACCTCACCAAGCCCTTCACCAAGGAAAGCCTGCTCAAGGCAGTCGAAGCGCACCTCTCGCAACGCAGTCCCGCCTGAGGCGAAGAACAATGCAGCACCTGACGGAGTACCGATAGATGGCGATCAGAAAAATCATGGTGGTCGACGATTCCCCCACCGAGCGCGCCTTCATGGAGGGCCTGCTGAAGAAACGCGGCTTTGAAGTGCTGCTGGTCGACAGCGGCGAGGTCGCCATCGAGCGCGCCAAGGCCGAGCAGCCCGACCTGATATTGATGGACGTGGTGATGCCGGGGCTGAACGGCTTCCAGGCGACGCGGGCGATCACGCGCGAGGAAAAGACCAAGCACATACCGGTCATCATCTGCACGACGAAGGACCAGGAGACCGACAAGATCTGGGGCCTGCGCCAGGGCGCGAAGGACTACATCACCAAGCCGCTCTCGGAAAGCGAGCTGCTCGAGAAGATCAAGGCGCTGAGCTGAGATGGCGCGACGCACCGGCCTGCGTGAATTCCAGCTTTCGGTTGCCGAGAGGATCCGCACGGCGGATTCGCGCACGTCCGTCTCCTCGAAGCTGGGATTCCAGGTCGGCGCCGACAACTGGTTCGTGGCGTTGCACCAGGTGAACGAGGTGATCCCGGTGCCGTCGCTCGTGCCGGTGCCGCTGACCCATTCGTGGTTTCGCGGCGTGGCCAACATCCGCGGCAACCTCTACAGCATGCTCGACTTCTCCGCGTTCCAGGGCCGCGACGCGATCAGCCCCGGCACGGAGCGCCGGGTGATCCTGATCTCGGACAAGCTCATCGGCGGCGCCGGCCTGCTCGTCTCGCGCATGCTCGGCTTGCGCAACCCCGAACAGTTCAACGCTGCGACCCGACCCGCGGACGCGCCCGCCTGGGTGTCCGCGGCATTCACCGACGCCGGCGGCACCCGCTGGCTCGAACTCGATCTTCCCGCGCTCGTGCGTGAGCCGCGGTTCCTGGAAGTAGGCGCGTAGTAGGAGACCCCCATGGCGAAAGCACAGGCGATAAAACCCAAATCCTCGTTCTCGGAATGGTTCCGGCGGCTCACCACGCCCAAGCCGAAGACAGCGGCCGCGCGCCCCGCGAGCGCCACAAGCTCGACGATGACCAACCTGCAGGCCGGGTCGACCTCCACGCGCGGCGGGCAGGCGAAGGCCGCGGCGGCGTCGGCGGCGAAGAAGAAGGCGCGCGAAAGCGCCGCGGCCAAATGGTCGATCGCCAGCTTCAGGATGCCGCTGATCGGGGCCAAGCCGATCACGACGCAGATGCAGATCCTGGGAACGCTCGCCGCGATTCTCTTCGTGCTCACCGCGTACGCGGTCTATCACGACACCGCGCTGCGCACGCGCAACGCGACCTACATCACGATCGCCTCGCAGATGCAGTACCACACGCAGCGCCTCGCCAAGGCGGCCGGAATCGCCGCGCGCGGCCAGCAGGTGGCGTTCCCGCAGCTGCAGGATAGCCGCGACGAGTTCGCCAATTACCTCGCGATCCTGCAAAACGGCGGCTACGCGTTCGACGTGAACGTGCCGAGCGCCGCCACCAACGAGGAGCTGAAGAGCCGCCTCGAGGAGCTGGCGCAGCGCTGGCCCGAGAGCGCCAACGCCGCCACCGCGATCCTGGCCGCGCAGAAGGACCTCGTCGCGCTCGCGCAGAACATCGCCCAGATCCGGGTGGGCTCCGAAGAGATGGCGACGCTGTCGCAGGAACTGACCGGACTCATGACCCAGTCCGCCTCCGCCCCCGCGCAGGTGCTGCGCGCCAACCGCCTCACGTTCCTCGCCGAGCGCCTCGGCCGCGGCTCCGCGGAGATCCTCGGCTCCGAGATCATCGATCCCGAAGTCCCGTTCCTGATCGGCAAGGACACCAACGACCAGAGGGAGCTCATCAAGGCGCTGGAGAGCGGCAACGAAGCGCTCGGCATCGTCGCGGTGCGCGATCCCGAGGTGCGCTCCAAGCTCGCCGAGCTGAAGAAGCAGTTCGCCCAGTTCGAGGCGAACGTCGGACCGATCCTGCGCGAGCTGCAGAAGCTCGTCTCGGCACGCCAGGCCGGCGCGCAGCTCGTGTCCGCGAGCGAGGCGCTGCAGAACTCGGTGCTCAAGATGCAGGAAGCGATCCAGGCGGAGAAGCCGGTCGCGTCGCTGGTGGCGGTGGTGGCGCTCGCCACGCTGCTGGTGCTGGTGCTGCTGCTGATGGCCCTCGTGTTCCTCGCCGACACCCGGCGTGCGGCGGCCGATGCCGAGAGCGAGAACAAGCGCAACCAGGAGGCGATCCTGCGGCTGCTGAACGAGATGGGCGACCTCGCCGACGGCGACTTGACCATTCGCGCGCAGGTGACCGAGGACATCACCGGCGCCATCGCGGACTCGATGAACTACACGATCGACGAGCTTCGAACCCTGGTCGCGGGCGTGAACAACGCCGCCATCCAGGTGACGCAGAAGACCGCGCAGGCGCAGTCGATCTCCGCGGAGCTGCTCGGCGCGGCGGAACGCCAGTCGAAGGAGATCGAGGAGACCACCGCGCAGGTGCTGCAGGTCTCGCGCTCGATTTCGGAAGTGTCGTCCTCCGCCGAGGAAGGCGCGCGCGTGGCGCAGCGCTCGCTCGCGGCGGCCGACAAGGGGCGCGCGGCGGTGCAGAACTCGATCTCCGGCATGAACGACATCCGCGAGCAGATCCAGGAGACCTCGAAGCGGATCAAGCGCCTCGGCGAGAGCTCGCAGGAGATCGGCGAGATCGTCGAGCTGATTTCCGACATTACCGAGCAGACCAACGTGCTCGCGCTGAACGCCGCGATCCAGGCGGCATCCGCGGGGGAGGCGGGGCGCGGCTTCTCGGTGGTTGCCGAAGAGGTGCAGCGCCTCGCGGAACGCTCCGGCGAAGCGACCAAGCAGATCGGCGCGATCGTGAAGACGATTCAAGCAGACACGCAGGACGCGGTCGCGGCCATGGAGAAATCGACGATGGGTGTGGTCGAGGGCGCGAAGCTCTCCGACGCCGCGGGACAGGCGCTCACCGAGATCGACCAGGTGACCAAGAACCTGGCGCAGCTGATCGGCCAGATCTCCACCGCCACGCAGACGCAGGCCAACGCCACCAACAAGGTCGCGCAGAACATGCAGGACATCCTGGAGATCACGCGCCAGACCACGCGCGGCACGCAGCAGGCGGCCGGCTCGATTCGCGACCTCGCCGCGGTGGCGCAGGAGCTGAAGAGCTCGGTGTCGGGCTTCAAGCTCTAAGCGGGGAAGACGGGCGCGACAAACGACATGGCTGCCATTCCGATGATGGACTTCGACCTCGGCCCCCTCACCTGGGTGAAGACCGAGATCGACCACTCGCTCAACCAGGCGCGCGAGAACCTCGATAAGCTCGCCGCGCATCCGGAAGATCGCGGGCCGGTCAAGTACATCCTCACGCACCTGCACCAAGCCACGGGCGCGCTCGCGATGGTCGGTCTGGGCGCGGCCACGCGCTTCAACGAGGAGCTCGAGAAGCTCGTCGCATTCCTCGAGGGCGAGGACGCGATCCGACTTCCCGGCGCGGTGGCGGCGGCGAAGAAGGGCATCTCGGCGCTGTCGTCCTATCTCGACATGCTGCTCGGCGGGCAGGCCGACCATCCGATGCGCCTCCTCGCCCCTTACCTCGAGCTCAACCGCGCGCGCGGAGCGAGCGACGCGAACGAGGGCGACCTCTTCTTCCCGAATCTCGCCGCGCCGCTGCCCCCGATGGTGGCGGCCACGCCGCTCGACGACACGGTGCTGTCGAAGGCGCTCGCGCACCAGCGCTCGCTCTACCAGCAGGGGCTGCTGCGCATGCTGAAGGGCGGCGACATCTCGGAGGCGCTGCGCCAGATGCACGCCGCGGTCTCGTCGATCGAGTCGATCCAGGCCGCGACACCGAACCGCCCGTTCTGGACCGCGGCCACCGCGTTCTTCGACGCGCTCGTGTTCGGCGGCATGGAGGCGGGTGCGGGCGCGAAGCCGCTCTTCGCCAAGCTCGACCAGCAGGTGAAGCAGCTGATCGACGGCTCCGGCAAGGTCGCCGAACGGGTATTCCGCGACCTGCTGCTCGCGGTGGGTCGCGCCGCCGCGGTGTCCGATCGAATCACCACGCTGAAGCGCGCCTACCGCCTCGAGCAGCTGCTCACCATTCCCGACCGCGGGCTGCACGGCGCCGACGACGAGGTCCTCGGGGCGCTGGTGCGCGAGCTGCGCGAGCTCACCAACCAGCAGAAGGACACCTGGCTCAAATACACCTCCGGCAACCGCGCCGCGCTCGAGCCCTTCAGCAAGCAGGCGGCGATGCTCGCGGAGCGCGCGGGCAAGCTGCCGAATCGCGATATCCAGCTCGTGCTCGCGCGGCTGACCGAAGTGGCGCCGGTGCTCAAGGCGAAGGCGATACCGCCTTCGGAAGCCCAGGCGCTCGAGGTCGCGACCGCGATGCTGTTCATCGAGTCCGCGCTGGAAAACTATTTCAGGCTCGGCTCCGATTTCTCGCGCCAGGCGAATACCGTCGCCCAGCGCCTGAAGAGCGCGATGGCGGGCGAGGCGCTGCCGCCGATGGACGCGATCGAAGGCGGGCTGCTCGACGAGATGACGCGGCGCGCGCAGGAAAAGCTGCTGATCTTCCAGGTCGGCCAGGAGGTCCAGGTCAACCTGCAGGCGATCGAGTCGGTGCTCGACGCGTTCTTCCGCGACAGCAGCAAGCGCCCCGCCCTCGCGGCTCTCACCGCGCAGTTCGCGCAGGTGCAGGGCGCGCTCATGATCATGGAGCTGATGGACGCGGCCGCGCTCAACGCCGCGGTGATGGCGCGCGTGCAGCAGTTCGCCGAGGGGTCGCTCGACGGCACCGGAGAGGCCGCGGACATGGTCGCCGACGGCTTGTCGGCGCTCGGCCTCTACATCACCGCGCTGCAGCAGGGCGCGGCCACGCCGCGCGAGGTGCTGGTGCCCGCGTTGCTGCGCCTGGGCCTTGCCGAGCCCGAGGAATCCCGGGTGGAGGTCGAGGTGCGCCGCACCGGCACGGTCTCGCCGCTCGACATCGACGTGCAGAAGCAGAAGGTGCAGGCGCTCTACGAGGACTGGAAGGAAGCGCCTGCGGAGGACACGCGCGGGCGCCTCGAGAAGGCGGTCGGCGACCTGCAGCGCGACGCCGTCGTCGTCTCCGATTCCGCGGTGGCGCGCCAGAGCGGGGAAGCGCTGCAATTCCTCAAGGACGCGGTCGATCCCGACCAGACCGGAGTCTTCCGCGCGATCCAGGGGCTCGCCCCCGACAAGGCGCCCGATACGCCGACCGCGCAGGTGGTGCAGCTCGTCGATGCGCCGGGCGCGGAGATCGACAAGGAGCTGCTCGACATCTTCCTCGAGGAAGCCGGGGAAGTGATCGCCACCATCAACGCCTCGCTCGAGGTGTGCCGCGATTCTCCGCACGACCGCGAGTCGCTCACCACGATACGGCGCGGGTTTCACACGCTCAAGGGCAGCGGCCGCATGGTCGGGCTGATGGAGCTGGGCGAGATGGCTTGGCAGTGCGAGCAAGTGATGAACAAGTGGCTGAAGGAGGAGAAGCCGGCGAACTCGCAGCTCCTCGCATTCATCGACTTCGCGCAAGGCTCCTTCCTCGGCTGGATCGACGAGCTCAAGCAATCCGGCGCGGCGCGCATCGACGGCACGCAGATCACCCACCGGGCCGAGATCCTCAAGAGCGACCACGAGGAGACGATGCCCGAGGCACCCGCGGCGCCGGAGCCGGTGGCGGAAGCCGCGCCCGCCGGGCTCGAGCCGCTGCCCGACTTCGAGCCGGCGGTCGAGCCGGAAGCGCCGGCACCGCAGGCGCCCGCCTTCGAAGAGCCCGAGCGCGAGCAGGCGCTGGCCCAGCCCGCTCCGGGCGCATTGCCCGAATTCACGTTCGAATCCCTCGAGCTCGGCGCCAGGCCGGCGGAAGAGCCGGCGCCGGCGTCCGTGCCGGTTTCCGAGCCGTCCCAGCCGGTCCCCGAATTCGACGAGATCCTTTCCTCCACGACGCCCGCGGCCGGGGAAGGTCCCGCGGGCGCCGAGGAAGAGGAGATCACCATCGGCTCGGCGGTGCTGCCGCGCACGCTCTTCGAGATCTACCTGCGCGAGTGCGAGCAACACGTGCAGGCGATGCACGCCGAGATGGCGCGCATCGAGGATGATCCGCGCCATCCCGTGGGCGCCGATTTCATGCGCGCCGCGCACACGCTTTCGAGCTGCTCGCGCACCACCGGTTTCGATTCCGTCGCCGACGTCTCCTACGCGCTGGAAAAGTGGCTGCAGGATGCGATGGAGGCGCCGCCCGAATTCGACGCGCACCGCCTCGAGGCCACGCGCCGCGCGATCGACGCGGTCACCTCGATGATCGAGTCGGTGCGCGGCCATGCGATGCCGTATCCGCGCGAAGACATCATCGCCGAGCTGATGGACCTGCGCGAGCGCCTGCGCGAATCGCGCGGGGTGGGCGAGGGATTCCGCGTCGACATGCCCTCAGGCGTGGCGGAGCGGGTCGAGCCCGAATTCGCGGCGCCGCAGCCCGAGCCGATCGCAGCGGTTCCCGAGCCGGAGCCGGTCGTTGCTGAAGAACCGCGACACGTGCCGCTTGTCGCGGAGGCGCCGCAACCCGAACCGATTGTCGCGGAAGAGCCGCCGCCCGAGCCGATTGTCGCGGAAGAGCCGCCACCCGAACCCGTTATCGCGAAGGCGCCGCAACCGGAGCCGATCGCCGCGGAGCCGCCCGCGAGCGCGGCGGTCATCGCCGACGTGGTGGTGCCTGCGCCGGCGCCCGCGCCGCCGAGAGCGATCGAGCCGCCCCTCGAGGAAGTCGCGGTTTCCGAGGAGTCGTCGCGGCCGTTCGAGTCGGGCAAGGACCAGCGCAAGATCAAGGACGACGTCGACCGCGACCTGCTGCCGGTCTTCCTCGACGAGGCGAAGGAGATCATTCCGCTGGTGAGCGAGGGCGTGCGCCGCTGGAAGCTCGCGCCCGGCGACCATGCGCCGGTCGCGGAGCTGCAGCGCCACCTGCACACGCTGAAGGGCAGCGCCCGGATGACCGGCCTCATGCGCCTGGGCGAGCTCGCGCACGTGCTCGAGGCACGCATCAACGCGCTGGACGAGATCGAGTCGCCCCCGGGTCAGCGCTTCGAGGAGATCGAGGAGCGCGTCGACCGCTTCTCGCACTCGCTCGAGCGCCTCGCCCGCGGCGAGGACATCTTCGAGGCGGAGCCGATCGACGTCCCGGCCTCGGCCGTATTCGAGCAGCAGAAGGACAAGCCCGCCGCGCTCGCGATGATCGTGGCCGCCGCGCAGGAGATGGCGCAGCGCGACGCGTTGCCGCCGGAGCTGCGCGAAAGCCGCGCCGCGCTGCTGCGCGTGAACGCCGACATGATCGACCGCTTCGTGAACGAGGCGGGCGAGCTTTCGATCGCGCGCTCGCGCATCGAGGGCGAGATGGCGAATTTCAAGCGCGCGCTCGTCGACCTGACCGAGAACATCTCGCGCATGCGCACGCAGCTGCGCGAGATCGAGATCGCCTCCGAGGGCACGATGCAAAGCCGCCTCAAGGAGCAGGAGGAGCTCGGGCACACGTTCGACCCGCTCGAGTTCGACCGCTTCACGCGCATGCAGGAGTTGACGCGCTTCCTCGCCGAGTCGCTGAGCGACGTGATCACGCTGCACCAGGGCCTGCAGAAGAACTTGGACGAGACCGAGCTCGCGATCCACGCGCAGGCGCGCCTCAACCGCGAGCTGCAGCAGGGCCTGATGGGCGTGCGGCTGGTGCCCCTGGGCAACCTCTCCGACCGCTTCTATCGCGTGGTGCGGCAAACCGCGAAGGAGCTCGACAAGAAGGCCAACCTGGAGTTGAAGGGCACGCGCACCGAGCTCGACCGCTCGGTCCTCGAGAAGATCACCGGCCCGTTCGAGCACCTGCTGCGCAACGCGATCTCGCACGGCATCGAATCTCCGCAGGAGCGCGTGAAGGCCGGCAAGAGCGAGATCGGCGAGATCTCGATCGATGCCGTGCAGCGCGGCAACGAGGTGGTGCTCACGATCGCCGACGACGGCGCGGGCCTCAACTTCCCGCGAATCCGCGCCAAGGCGATCGAGGCCGGGCTGCTCGAGCCCGACATCGAGCTGCCCGAGGCGCAGCTCGCGCAGTTCATCTTCGTCTCGGGCTTCTCCACGGCACCCAAGATAAGCCAGGTCTCGGGGCGCGGCGTGGGCATGGACGTGGTGAAGAACGAGATCACGACGCTCGGCGGACGCATCGAGATCGCCTCGACGCAGGGCCGCGGCGCGATCTTCACGATCACCCTGCCGCTGACACTCGCGGTGACCCAGGCGGTGATGCTGCGCGCCGGCGCCACCACCTACGCGGTGCCCTCGGTCATGATCGAGCAGGTGCAGGAGTACAAGGCGCAGCCCTATTCCGAGATCGCCGCCAAGGGCGAGATCCTGTGGAAGGACAACCGCTATCCGCTGCGCTCGCTGCTGCCGCTGCTGGGCGAGGTCGACACGCCCGCGCCGGCGCGCCAGATCGCGGTGCTGCTGCTGAAGAGCGGGTTGCAGCGCGCCGCGATCCGCGTCGACGAGATCATCGGCAACCGCGAGGTCGTGGTGAAGACGATCGGCCCGCAGCTCTCGCGCCTGGCCGGCATCGCCGGCGCCACGGTGCTCGGCAACGGCCAGGTGGTGCTGATCCTGAACCCGGTGCAGCTCGTGCACCGCGAGGCCGGCGCCGACATTCCGCGGCCCGAAGTGGTGGCGCCGCAGGCCGCACCCGTCGAGGTGAAATCGACCGCGACGCTGGTCATGGTGGTCGACGATTCCCTCACCGTGCGCAAGATCACCGGCCGGATGCTCACGCGCGAAGGCTACGACGTGGCGAGCGCCAAGGACGGCGTGGACGCGCTGCAGCAGCTGCAGGACATCCACCCCGCCTGCATCCTGCTCGACGTCGAGATGCCGCGCATGGACGGCTTCGAATTCACGCGCCACGTGCGCGCCGATCCGCAGACCCGCGACATCCCGATCATCATGATCACCTCGCGCACCGCGGACAAGCACCGCAACCGCGCCGCCGAGCTCGGCGTGAACGAGTACATGGGCAAGCCCTACCAGGAAGACCAGCTGCTGGCCCTGATCAAACGCTATACGTCCGAGAGAGCCTTCGCATAGTGATCAGCTTCTAGCCATCAACGCGAGAAGTACCAGAGCACTATCGCCCCGAGCGCGATGCGATACCACGCGAAAACGCGGAAATCGTGGTGCGCCACGTAGCGGATCAGCCCCTTCACCGCGAGCAGCGCGAAGATGAAGCTCACCACGAAGCCGACCGCGAACGGCGCGAGGTCGGCGGAGCCCAGCAGAGCGCGGTACTTCACCAGCTGGTAGCCGCTCGCCGCGAACATGATCGGCACCGCGAGGAAGAACGAGAACTCGGTGGCGACCTGGCGCGACAGGCCGAACATCATGCCGCCCATGATCGTGGCGCCCGAGCGCGAAGTCCCCGGGATCAGCGAGAAGCATTGCGCGAGCCCGACCTTGAGCGCGTCCTTCCACGTCATGCCGTCGACCTGCGTCACGCGCGCGACACCCTTGCGCTCGTACCAGCGCTCCACGCCGAAGATCACCAGCGCGCCCACGATCAGGGCGAGCGCCACGCTCACCGGGTTGAAGAGGTAGGCCTTGATCTGCTTCTGCAGGGCGAGCCCGACGACAGCCGCCGGGATGAACGCCACGATCAGGTTCGTGGCGAAGCGCTGCTGGACGGGGTCGGAGGCGAGGCCCGAGAATGCCCGCAGGAAGCGCGCGCGGAATTCCCAGCACACGGCGAGGATCGCGCCGAGCTGGATCACGATGTCGAAGACCTTGCCCTTCTCGTCGTTCAGCCCGAGGAAATCCGAAACGAGGATCAGGTGGCCGGTCGAGGAGACCGGGAGGAACTCGGTGAGGCCCTCGACCACTCCAAGGATCAGGGCGTCGAGCAGGGGATGAATGTCCATCGGGCGCTAGTCTAGCATCGGCAAATGCGATCGGAGGCGGCATGCATCGGCGGGACCTGATTCGTTTTCTCGGTGCGGCGTGCGCCGCTCCGGCGCTGCCGCCCGCGGCCCTGGCGCAAGGCGCGGCGCACACGCGTGCCATCCCCTCGACCGGCGAGCGGCTGCCCGCGGTCGGCCTGGGCACCTGGATCACGTTCGACGTCGGCGCCGATGCGGCCGCAAGAGCGCCGCGCAGCCAGGTGTTGCGCGCGTTCTTCGAGGCGGGGGGGCGGTTGGTGGATTCCTCGCCGATGTACGGGCGATCGGAGGAATTCATCGGCGCGGAGCTGCCGCGCGCGGCACCGGTCTTCGCCGCGACCAAGGTCTGGACCGTGGGCGGGCTCGCGGGCCGGCGGCAGATGGAAGCCTCGCGCGAGCTCTGGCACCTGACACGCTTCGACTTGCTCCAGGTGCACAACTTCCTCGACTGGGAAGTCCACCTGCCGGCCCTGAAGGCGATGAAGGCCGACGGCCGCGTGCGCTATATCGGCGTCACAACGTCGCACGGCCGGCGCCACGACCTCGGCGAGAAGATCATGCGCGAGGAGAGGATCGACTTCATCCAGTTCACTTACAACCTGAATGACCGCGAAGCCGAGAAGGCGCTGCTGCCGGTCGCCGCGGAGCGCGGCATCGCGGTGATCATCAACCGCCCGTTCGACGGCGGGGCGCTCTTCGGCGCGAAGACGCGGGCACCACTGCCGGGCTGGGCGGCCGAGATCGGCTGCCGGACGTGGGCGGAAGCGTTCCTCAAATTCGTGATCTCGCATCCGACCGTGACCTGCGCGATTCCCGCGACCTCGCAGCCCGCGCACCTCGCGCAGAACATGCGCGCCCTTTCGGGGGCGCTGCCGGATGCGGCGCTGCGCAAGCGCATCGCCGAGGACTACGCGCGCCTCTGATCAGCCGCGCTGGTAGATTTCGGCTCCCGCCTTCACGAACTCGATCGACTTCACCTCCATCCCCTTCTTCAGCGCGTCCTCGTCGGACACGCCGATCTTCGCGGCGAAATCGCGCACGTCCTGGGTGATCTTCATCGAGCAGAAATGCGGGCCGCACATCGAGCAGAAGTGCGCGAGCTTGGCCCCTTCCTGCGGCAGCGTCTCGTCGTGGAACTGCTTCGCCTTGTCGGGATCGAGGCCGAGGTTGAACTGGTCTTCCCAGCGGAATTCGAACCGCGCCTTGGAAAGCGCGTTGTCGCGGATCTGCGCCCCCGGATGCCCCTTGGCGAGATCGGCCGCGTGCGCGGCGATCTTGTAGGTGACGATGCCTTCCTTCACGTCGTCCTTGTCGGGGAGCCCGAGGTGCTCCTTCGGCGTCACGTAGCAGAGCATCGCGGTGCCGTACCAGCCGATCTGTGCCGCGCCGATGCCGCTGGTGATGTGGTCGTAGCCCGGCGCGATGTCGGTCGTGAGCGGCCCGAGCGTGTAGAACGGCGCCTCGTGGCACTGCTCGAGCTCGAGGTCCATGTTCTTACGGCGGGTTCTCGACTCCCTCGGTGGCGCCCCGTGAGAAGGAGGT
>JANPHA010000348.1:0-3409 GCA_031424255.1 Burkholderiales bacterium
AACCCGACCCCTGATTTCAGAACTTCTCTTCCGTCTCCTCGGAGATCTTGAAATCGCCGAAGGACGGGCCGCCCACGCGCGCGCCCGGGGGCGGCGCCTTCGAGCGGTCGCCGGCCGCGGGCATGATGCCCGAGTTGCCGAGCAGCAGGCCCAGGTTGGTCGCCGAGTCGGCGTTGGCGAGCGCCTCGTCGGTGGAGATCTTGCCCTGGCGCACCAGGCGGAAGAGGTCCTGCTCGAAGGTCTGCGAGCCGGGCGACATCGACTTCTCCATCGCCTCCTTGATCTCGGTGATCTCGCCTTTCTCGATCAGCTCCTGGATGTTGCGCGTGTTGAGCAGCACTTCCACCGCGGGCGTGCGGCCCCCCTCCAGCGTCTTGATCAGGCGCTGGGAGATGACCGCCTTCAGCGACACCGAAAGATCCTGCAGCAGCATCGGGCGCACTTCGAGCGGGAAGAAGCTGATCACGCGGTTCATCGCCTGGTAGGCGTTGTTGGCGTGCAGCGTCGCGAGGCAGAGGTGGCCGGAGAGCGCGTAGGTGAGCGCCATGCGCATCGTCTCCAGGTCGCGGATCTCGCCGATCAGGATGCAATCGGGCGCCTGGCGCATCGCGTTCCTCAGCGCGTCGTGGAACGAATGCGTGTCGTTGCCGACCTCGCGCTGGTTGAAGATCGATTTCTTCGGCGTGAACACGTATTCGACCGGATCCTCGATCGTGAGGATGTGGCCGGTGGAGATCGAGTTGCGGTAGTCGAGCATCGAGGCGAGCGTCGTCGACTTGCCCGAGCCCGTCGCCCCGACGACCAGGATCAGCCCGCGCTTCTCCATCACCAGCGTCGAGAGCACCGGCGGCAGGCTGAGATCCGCGATCTTCGGGATGTCGGAGGAGATGTAGCGGATGACGCCCGAAACGGCGCCCTTCTGCCAGAAGAAATTCACGCGGAAGTTCCCCAGGCCCGGCATCGGCTTGGAGAAGTTGAGCTCCTGGTCGGCCTCGAAGGTCGCGATCTGCTTCGGGGTCAGCATCTCGTAGGCGATCTTCTTCGTCATCTCCGCGTCCATCGGCTGCGGATTGACGGCCATGATATTGCCCTGGATCTTGATGCTGATCGGCGAGCCCGCCGAGATGAAGATGTCGGAGGCTTTCTTCTCCGCCATCAGCTGGAGCAACTTTTCGATGAACATGTGCGCCCTGTCTCCTAGTCGCCCCTCAATAACTCGTTGATGCCCGTTTTGGCCCGGGTCTTGGCGTCGACCTGCTTGATGATCACCGCGCAAAAGAGACTATACCGGCCATCCCCCCCGGGCAAGTTGCCGGAAACTACGACTCTTCCCTGCGGAATCCTCCCATAGGAAATCGCGCCGGTGAGGCGGTTGTAGATCTTGGTGCTCTGGCCGATGTAGACCCCCATCGAGACCACCGAGCCCTCGCCGACGATCACGCCCTCGACCACCTCGCTGCGTGCGCCGATGAAGCAGTTGTCCTCGATGATGGTGGGATTGGCCTGGATCGGCTCGAGCACGCCGCCGATCCCGACGCCGCCCGACAGGTGCACGTTCTTGCCGATCTGCGCGCACGAGCCCACGGTGGCCCAGGTATCGACCATCGTGCCCTCGTCCACGTACGCGCCGACGTTCACGTACGACGGCATCAGGACCACGTTCTTCGCGATGAACGCGCCGTGGCGTGCCACCGCCGGCGGCACCACGCGGTAGCCGCCCGCCTGGAAGTCTTCCCGCGAGTAGTTGGCGAACTTCGACTCGACCTTGTCGAAGTAGTGCGTGTAGCCGCCCTGCATGATCTCGTTGTCGCGCAGCCGGAACGAGAGCAGCACGGCCTTCTTGATCCACTGGTGCGTGATCCATTCGTCGCCGCGTTTCTGCGCGACGCGCAGGCGCCCGGCGTCGAGGTCGGCGAGCACTTGCGCGACCGCGCTCTTCACGTCCGCGGAGGCGGAGGTGGCGTTGATTTCGCTGCGCCGCTCGAATGCTTCCTCGATCACGGCCTGGATTGGGTGGGTCATCTCGTTCATCTCGTGGTCATCCCGTCACCCCGGCGGAGGCCGGAGCCCAATTCTTCGCGAACGTCGCGACCCGCTCCCCCGCCTCGACTGTCTCCTCGACCGTCGACACCAGCGCGATGCGCACGAAACCGCGGCCGGGGTTGGCGCCGTGGGCGTCGCGCGACAGGTAGCTCCCCGGCAGCACCGTGACGTTCGCCGCCGCGAGCAGGCCGCGCGCGAATTTCTCGTCGTCGCCCCCGGGCACCGCGGCCCAGTAGTAGAACGCGGCCTCCGGCATTGCGAGCGGCAGCGCCGGATGCACGAGGCGGCGGAATGCCTCGAATTTCTCGCGGTAAAGGCGGCGGTTCTCGACCACGTGCGCCTCATCCTTCCACGCCGCGATCGAGGCGAGCTGCACCGCGTTGCTCAACGCCGAGCCGTGGTAAGTGCGATAGAGCAGGAAGCGCTCGAGGATCTTCGCGTCCCCGGCGGCGAAGCCCGAGCGCAGCCCCGGCGCATTGGAGCGCTTCGACAACGACCCCATGACGATGAGCCGCGGGAAGTCGCGCAGGCCCATCGCTTTCGCCACCGCGAGCGCGCCCGGCGGCGGGCTCGCCTCGTCGAAATAGATCTCGCTGTAGCACTCGTCGGAGACGATCACGAAGCCGTAGCGCTGCGAGAGCTCGATCAGGTGGCGCCACTCGTCGCGCGGCATCACTCGGCCGTTGGGATTGTTGGGCGAGCACGCATAGAGCAATCGCGTGCGCTTCCACGCTTCCTCGGGGACCGCGTTCCAATCGGGGCGCAGGCCGTTCGCGGCGAGCGCGTTCACGAACCACGGCCTGGCACCCCCGAGCAGGGCCGCGCCCTCGTAGATCTGGTAGAACGGGTTCGGGCAGATCACCAGCGCGTCCGATTGCATCGGATCGAGCACGGCCTGCGCGATCGAGAAGATCGCCTCGCGCGAGCCGGCCACCGGGATCACCTGCGTGTCGGGATCGAGCGTGCCGAGAGCGTGGCGGCGCGCGATCCACTCGGCCATCGCGCTGCGCAGCTCCGGAAGCCCCTTGGTGAGCGGGTAACGCGCGAGCGCGTTCAGGTTCGCGGCGAGCGTGTCCTTGATCAGCGCGGGCGTCGGATGCTGCGGCTCGCCGATCGACAGGTTGATCGGCCGCAGGCCCGCCGGCGGCACCACGCCGGACATCAGTGCGCGCAGCTTCTCGAAGGGGTACGGCTGGAGCAGCCCGAGGCGGGGATTCATCCCGCAATTATAGAGGAGCCGACCCTCTGCCTCCCTCTTGGGGGAGCGCCGCTGCCTCTCTCCCTCCTCCTTGGGGGACGGCCGGGGAGGGGGATACGCTTGTGAGTTACCCGAGCTTAAAAACTTGGAAACGCAGATGAACGCAGA
>JANPHA010000349.1:0-52493 GCA_031424255.1 Burkholderiales bacterium
GCCGAAGCGCTGCAGCGCATCGCGCGCCAGCATCAGCGCCATCTTCACGTCGTTCCAGCTCATCTTTCCGGTCGGCGGATCGATGAGAATGATCTCGGGCACGTCCTCGGGTCTCGCCGTCGCTGCGCAAGTAACCCGCACGGCCACGCCTTCGTGCACGGCGTGCACGAGCGCGAGGACATCCTCGGGCGAGCCTGCCAGGTTGGCGAAGCCCGATGCGATCTGCAACGCAACGGGGTCGAGGTCCTCGTGCGCGCTCGCGAGCGGCGCAAGCGAGATCAGAAGGGATCCGGTAAGGTTTTGCATCGCGCGTTTCATCGTGGGCTCCCACGTGCGCCGGACGATGTTTTTGTTTATGCCCCATGGTGGGCACAACAGCGGAAATTAGGGTGTGACGAAAGTCACAATTGCGAAAAAATGACCGGTTCGTCGCCACGGCACGACATCCACCGGGTCACTCTTTATCATCGTCGCGCGATTGTTTCCAGCGCGGCGTGATGTAGAGAGTTCCCCTCGAGCACGGGGTGCCATCCGCCCGCGTGTAGTTCTCGAATTCGTCCAGCACGCCCGCTCCGACGAGCCACGCCGGACCCACGCTCACATACCCGCGAAGCACTGCCAGATTCGTCTGGTTGTTCACGCGCCCGCCGACGCGCGCGGTGAAAGGCGTTGTGCCGTCCACTACATAGTCGGCCTGGAGGTGCGTCTGGTTCGGCTGGACGCCGGGGATGCGCACGAGAATGCGCGCTTCCACGGTGCCGGTCACATATCCGGATGCGGGGCCCGAGAACGTGACGAGGTACGGGGCGTCGCCGTTGCGCGCGAAACATTTGTCGAAGGCGACTTCCAATGGCTTGGGAGCGGCGGCGAGCGCCGGGGCCGCACCCAGCGCCAGCAGCATTGCGCCGGCGAGCAGGGCGGGAATACGCGTTGCTTTCATGGGCTTCTCCTTGTCGTGATGAAAGGGGAGCGTCAATCCAACCGCCTACGAATACGCGAATACGAAGCAACGCGGATGGAAAATGTGAAGCAAGCCGATAAGCGGGATTCTGTTACGGCCCTCTCGGGCTATGACGGTCATTCCTCTGGGCCGTGGGTTGCCCCACGGCTCAAGCCACCTACCCGCAGACTCGGTGGGCCACGTCAACGTCTGCCTATTTGGTGTTGCTCCGCGTAGAGATTGCCCGTTTCACCCCGACGGATAAAAGCAATCCACCGGACTCGTCTCTGTTGCTCTGATCCTCGCCTCACGGCGGACGGGAGTTACCCGCTACGCTGCCCTCTGGAGTCCCGACTTTCCTCTGTGCAACCGAAGTGGCACAGCGACCGTCTGGCTTGCTTCACCTCGTGATTTTACTCTCCCCGATGCAACGACCTCGAAAACCGGGGACAGACCACGGTTTTCTAGATCACGCGGTCGTTGCCGCCGTCCACCGGCACCTGCGCTCCGGTGGTCTTGGCGAAGAGCGGGCCGCACAGCTCCGCGGCGAGCTCCGCCACGTCGCGGCTCGTCACTTCCACGCGCAGGACGTTGTTCTTCTTGTAGGCCTCGACCGTGAGCCCGTAGTGCTTCGCGCGCTCGGCGAGCACCTCGTCGCTCCAGATGCCGGTATCGAAGACCGCGTTAGGGTGCAGCGTATTGATGCGGATGCCATCGGCGCCCCACTCGAGCGCCGCCACGCGGGCGAGCTGCGCGAGCGCGGCCTTCGACGCGGAATACGCCGCGGCACCGGGGCCCGGCGCGGGCACGTTCTTCGAGCCGATCACCACCACGCGCCCGCCGCGCGGCGCGAGCTTGAGCAGCGGATGGGCCTCGCGAAGCAGCGCCAGGTTGGAATCGAGGTTCACGCGCATCACCTTGCCCCAATCGGCATCGGCGAGCGATTCGATGCGCGTGCCGCCGGGAAAGATGCCCGCGTTGAGCACCAGCATGTCGAGGCCGCCGAAGGCGCGCACGCCCGCCTCGATCGCGTCGGTGAGCTGCGCGGAGTCGGTCACGTCGCATGAAATTCCGAGGTAGTCGGCGCGCTGGTGCAGCGCCGCCACCGCGGGATTGATGTCCAGGCCCACGACCGCGGCGCCGCGCGCGAGGAAACTCTGCACGCAGGCCTTGCCGATGCCCGATGCGGCACCCGTAACGAGGACCGCTTCTCCCGCGAACGCGGGCACGTTGCCGGATTTCTTGAGCTTCGCCTGCTCCAGGTCCCAGTACTCGACATCGAAGATATCCTTGGGCGGCAACGCCTGCCAGCCGCCCAGCTGCTGCGCGCGCTGGATGATCTGCATCGTGTGCGCGTAGATGTCGAACACGATCTGCGCGTCCTTGGCACTGCGCCCGACGGTGCACACCCCGAGATCGGGATCCACGATCACGCGCGGTGCCGGGTCGAGCATCGTCTTGGGCTCGCGCGCCGCTGCGGAATGCTCGGAGAAGTAGGATGCGTATTGGCGCGCGTAGCCCGCGACATCGCGGCCGACCATCGGCACGCGCTTGGTGCGGATCACATGGTCCGGGGTGGCCGGCCCGCGCCGCGCGATCGAATCGACGTCGTCGCGCTGCGCGAACGCGCGGCTCGCGGCATCCGCGTGGCTCGCGACCACCACCGGGAATCCGGTCGCGGCCGAGAGCTCGCGGCGCAGCGCCGCGAGCTCGTTTCTCATCGGCGCGTTCGATGCGGCGCGCGGAGCGGTCGCGATATCCCACGCCTTGTCGCGCGCGAGCGCCTGCTCGGCGCGATCGACGAGCGCGATCATGCGCTCGTAGGATTCGCGCGCCGTCGCACCGAACGAGAAGATGCCGTGGTTCATCAGCACCATGCCGATCGTCTCCGGCTTCGCATCGCGCGGGAAGATTTCCGCGCACAGGCGCGCCAGGTCGAAGCCCGGCATCACGTAGGGGATGACCACGACAGAGTCGCCATAGAGCGCGCGGATGCGCCGCTCGCCATCGGCGGTATTGGTGATCGTGAGCACCGCGTTCGCGTGCGTATGGTCCACGTACTTGTACGGAAGGATCGCGTGCAGGATCGCCTCGACCGAGGGCGTGGGCGCGTCGGCGCGCAGCATGTGGGTGCGCATCTCGTTCACCATCTGCGGATCGGGCAGCGACGCGAGCTGCGCGAGCGCCACCAGGTGTTCCATGCGCACCGGCGAGAACCCTGCCGCCTCGATCTTCTCGAGGTCCCAGCCGCTGCCCTTCACGTAAAGGATCGTCTCCTCGCGCCCGAGGATGTCGCGCTCGCGGATCTTGACCGAGGTGTTGCCGCCGCCGTGCAGGACCAGCGTCTTGTCGCGCCCGAGCAGGCGCGAGGTGTAGACGCGCTGGTCGAGGTCGCCAGGGAATTGCGCCGCCTCGGCCTCGGTCCACAGGCTTTTCATGGGCGAATCATACCTTCTCCCTCGCGCCGGCCGGGACGCGGGCGCGAGGCCCGGAAGTGCACCGGGTCGTCGTAGTAGGCCTCGCGATCGGTGTCCGGATGCCATCCGGGCACGCCCAGCACCGGCATCGGCGCCATCATCTTCGGCGACTGGAAACGCGCGCGCTCGGCGAAGTGCGCGGCGACGAGCGCATCGGCCTGTGCGATCTGCGCCTCGGGCGGCAGCATGAAGAAGAGCTCGCTCACCGGCACGAACACCGTCTTCGCGACCATGCCGAGATAGGGAGCCAGCGATTGCTCGTAGAGGCCGTGGCCGAAGGCGATGAAGCGCATGCGGCTTTCGAGATCGCGCCGGCGGCTCCAGAAGAGCTGCTTCCATTCAAAATCGACGATGAGCCGCAGCAATTCCGGCGCGCTCGAGGCGACGATCACGCCGCCTTCGTCGAAGAGCGTCAACGCGTCGCGCTGCGGGCTGCGCCGCCGGGATTCCTCCTGCCCGCCCTCCGCCAGCATCGCCGCGTGCTGCGCGTTGATGCGCGCCTTGGCCTTCGGAAACGTGATCCACGCGAGAGCGTTGAACAGATCGTGCCAGCTCTGCGGGCGCGTCTCGATCTCGCCGCTCTCGGCGATGTGCGCCTCGTAGTAGCGGCGCTCGCGATCGGTGTGGTCTCGCGGCTTCACGAAGCGCACGCCCATTCCCTTCGACGTGACGACGCCGCCCGCGGCGGCGGTGAGGTCTCCGTGGCCGGGCCACCGTTGGGCGGGAAGCCGCTCGATCAGCGGTGTTAGCGGCGCGTAGATGGGCGAGCGCAGCCGCTCGCGGGCTTCAGCCCAATCCACGTCAGCCGACTTGCCGCCAGCCGATCTTCTGTCCGGCGCGCAGGGCGACGACCGTGCTCTCGCCGAACGGATACTCGGCGGGCACTTCCCACTCCACCTTCTCGAGCTTCACCTTGCCCTTGTTGCGCGGCAGGCCGTAGAAATCCGCGCCGAAATGGCTCGCGAAGCCCTCGAAGCGGTCGAGCGCATCGGCAGCCTCGAACGCCTCCGCGTAGAGCTCGAGGGCGGCGTGCGCGGTATACATGCCGGCGCAGCCGCAGTCGGTCTCCTTGGTCTCGCGCGCGTGCGGCGCGGTGTCGGTGCCGAGGAAGAAGCGCGGATTGCCCGAGGTCGCGACCTTCATCAGCGCCCTGCGATGCTGCTCGCGCTTGAGCACCGGCAGGCAGTAATGGTGGGGGCGGATGCCGCCGGTGAAGATCGCGGTGCGGTTCATCAACAGGTGATGGGCGGTGATGGTCGCGGCGACATTGTCGGGGGCGCGCTCGACGAACACCGCCGCTTCATGCGTGGTGATGTGCTCGAGCACGATCTTCAGCTTCGAAGCGCTTCACCAGCGGCGTGAGGGTCCGGTCGATGAACACCGCCTCGCGATCGAAGACATCGATCTCCGCATCGGTCACCTCGCCGTGGATCAGCAGCGGCACTCCCTCCGCCTGCATGGCCTCGAGCACCGCGTCGCACTTGCGCAGGTCGCTCACGCCCGCGGCCGAATTGGTGGTGGCGCCCGCGGGGTAATACTTCACCGCCTTCACGAATCCCGCCGCCTTCGCCCTCGAGATCTCCTCGGGCGTGGTCTCCTCGGTGAGGTAGAGGGTCATCAACGGCTCGAACGCGCTGCCCTTGGGAAGCGCGGCGAGGATACGCTCGCGGTACGCCTTCGCGAGCTTCACGCTCGTCACCGGCGGCTTCAGGTTCGGCATCACGATCGCACGCGCGAACTGCCGCGCCGTCGCCCCGACCACCGAGGCCATCAGCTCGCCGTCGCGCAGGTGGCAATGCCAGTCGTCGGGACGGGTGATCGAGATCGTATCGGCCATGGATCGACCGATTATAGGCAATACCGGGGTCAGACTCCCCAATTCAATACCGGGGTCAGACTCCGCAATTCGAATTGGGGAGTCTGACCCCGGTATTGGGTTACTTGCATTTCAGCTCGAGGGCGAGGGTGTAGAGGTCGTTGCGCTTGCCGCCGGTGAGCTTCACCGCGAGCGCGACCGCCTGCTTGACGGGCAGCTGCGCGAGCAGGGTGGCGAGCACGGCGCGCGCATCGAGGCCGGACGATTTCTCGACGGCACGGCCCTCGATCACCAGCACGAACTCGCCGCGGCGTCGATCGTCGTCGGCCTCTGCCCAGGCGCGCGCATCGGCGAGCGGCACGCGCGCGATCGTCTCGAAACGCTTGGTGAGCTCGCGCGCGATCACGACGTCGCGCTCGCCGAAGGCCGCGTGAAGATCGGCGAGCGTCTTGGCGATGCGGTGCGGCGCTTCGAAGAGCGCAACCGCCCACGGACCCGCCGCGAGCGCATCGAGCCGCTCGCGCCGCTGCGCCCCCTTTACCGGCAGGAAGCCCGCGAACACCACGCCCTCGAACGTGAGGCCGCTCGCCGAAAGCGCCGCGGTGAGGGCGCTGGCGCCGGGAATCGGGATGACGCGCTGTCCGGCCGCGCGCACCGCGGCCACGAGCACGCTGCCGGGATCGCTCACCGCCGGAGTGCCCGCATCGCTGACGAGCGCGACCGGCTTGCCCGATTCGATCGCGCGGATCACCTGCTCCGCGCCGCTGCGCTCGTTGTGGGCGTGCAGCGCGAGCATCTTCGCGGCGATGCCGTAGTGGCTCAGGAGCCCGCGTGTCACGCGCGTGTCCTCCGCGGCGACGAGGCCGACCCCCCGCAGTGTCTCCAACGCCCGACGCGTGATGTCGCCGAGGTTCCCGATGGGCGTCGCCACCACATATAATCCGGGTTCCAATGCCGCATCGCGGACTTCTCCGTCACGCGGCGTCTCAGGGCCCGCAGCCGCCTTCGCCATGTCGCGCTTCAACGCGATTCTCCTTCTCGCCATCGTATCGTGGGTCTCGCCGGCATTCTCGGCCGACATGCCCGCGAGTACAACAGCGGACGATATCGATCCGGCGACCGGCATCGCGCGCACGACCGTCGTGCAGCCGCTGCGCGACGCACCCGCCGTCCCAGATCCGCGCATTCCGCCCCGCACCGTGCAGGCCGGCGCCCGCCCCCACATCGCGCTGATCCTTCCCACCGCGTCTCCCACGCTCGGGCGCCTCGCGGAGGCGGTGCGCCTCGGCTTCCAGGCGGCCGCGGAGCTCGCCGGGCGCGATGGCCCGCCGGTGGTGGTCACCTCGATCGAGAACGAGGGCCTGGCACTGCTCGAGGCGTGCCGCAACGCGCAGGCGGCGGGCGCGTTCCAGATCGTCGCGGGCTTGACGCGCGACGGCGCGAGCGCGCTTGCGCGCAGCGACTGCCCGCGCGTGCCGACGCTCGCGTTGAACGAGCCGCAGGGCCTCGGGCCCGGCGAGCTTCCCGCGAGCCTCTTCTCGATGTCCCTGTCGCTCGAGCAGGAGGCGCGCCAGGTCGCGTTGCTCGCGGTGGCCGACGGGTGGCGCTCGGCGCTCGTGCTGAGCTCGCAACAGCCGCTCGCCAGGCGCGTGCAGGAAGCCTTCGAGCGCGAATGGTCGCGGGCCGCCGGGGAAGTGCGGCGCATCCCGTTCAGCGGCAATCCCGAGGACGCGCAGCTGATCCGCGATCGCATCGCGGGCCAGCGCGGGGACATGGCGTTCTTCGCGCTCGACCCGATCGAGGCGCGCGCGGTGCGTCCCTACGTCTCGGGCACGCTGCCGCTCTACGGCACCTCGATGAGCGTGAATCCGCGCGCCGAAGCCATCGTCAACCTCGACCTGCAGGGCCTGCGTTATGTCGAGATGCCCTGGTTCGTCCTCCCCGACCACCCCGCCGTGATGGTGTATCCGGCGCCCAAGGCTCCGATGTCGGTGGAGCAGGAGCGGCTCTACGCGTACGGCATCGATGCCTATCGCCTCGCGATGCACCTGGCGCGCCCCGAGCTGCGGCGCACGCCGCTCGATGGCGTCACCGGGCGCATCACGCTCGAAGCCAACAACTACTTCCTGCGCACGCTGACGCCGGCCGAGGTCGATGGCGGCCGCGTGATCCCGTTGCGCGCGCCATGACCGCAAGCGGGCGCCGAACGGCCGCGCAAGCCGCGGGAGGCGACGCGGAAAATGCGGCCGCGAATTTCCTCGTGCGCCGGGGACTGCGGATCCTCGAACGCAACTACCGCACGCGCTTCGGCGAAATCGATCTCATCGCGTGCGATGGCGCCACGCTCGTGTTCATCGAGGTGCGCCTGCGCAGCAGCGCGCGCTTCGGCGGCGCGGCGGGCAGCATCGATTTGCGCAAGCGCCGGCGCATCGAGGCCGCGGCGCGCCAATTCCTCGCGCGCCTCGGGCGCGAGCCCGCGTGCCGCTTCGACGTGATCACCCTCGAAGGCCGCGAGCCGGAGTGGCTGCGCGGCGCATTCGAGAGCGCATGACGTAAAATCCCCGCCATGGACCTGACAGCGCACCTGCGCAAGCACTTCGAGGAAGGCATCGAGCTGCGCAAGCGGATGGCCGAGACGCTGCCCGCGGAAATCGTGCGCGCGGGCGAGGCGATCGTCGCCGCCGTGCAGGCGGGCGGGAAGGTGCTCTCCTGCGGCAACGGCGGCTCCGCCGCCGATAGCCAGCATTTCGCCGCGGAGATGGTCGGGCGTTTCGAGCGCGAGCGCCCGGGCATGCCCGCGATCTCGCTCACGGTCGACACCTCGGCGCTCACCGCCATCGCCAACGACTACGATTTCGACCGCGTGTTCTCCAAGCAGGTCGAGGCGCTCGGCAACGCGGGCGACGTGCTGCTCGGCATCTCGACTTCGGGCAACTCGAGGAACGTGGTCGAGGCGATCAAGGCGGCGCAGGCGCGCGGCCTGGTGGTGATCGCGCTCACCGGGCGCGACGGCGGGGCCATGGCGAAGATGCTGCGCGCACAGGATTTCCACTTGAACGTCGCGCATCCGCGCACCATGCGCGTCCAGGAGATCCACCTGCTGGTGGTCCACTGCCTGTGCGAAGTGATCGACAACGTGATCCACGGAGAAAAGAAATGATTCGAAAGTTTTTCGGTATCGCCCTGATCGCCGCCGCGGTTCCGGCGCTGCAAGGCTGCTTCCCGCTGGTCGTCACCGGAATGGGCACGGCCGCGCTGATGGCCACCGACCGCCGCACCGCCGGCATCTACATCGAGGACGAGAGCATCGAATTGAAGGCGATGGCGCGCACCCGCGACGGCAGCTTTCCCGCCTCGCACGTGAACGCCACGAGCTTCAATCGCCGCGTGCTGCTCACCGGCGAGGTCGCCAACGAGGAGATGAAGAAGCAGGTCGAGGATGCGATCCGCGCCATTCCCAATGTGAAGGAAATCACAAACGAGCTGCAGGTCGCCGGCGCCTCCTCGTTCGCATCGCGCGGCAACGATGCGCTGGTCACTTCAAATGTAAAGGCGCGCACCGTGAACAACGGGAAATTCTCGCCCAACCACGTGAAGGTCGTGACCGAGGCGGGCGTGGTTTACCTGATGGGCATCGTCACGCCCGCGGAAGGCGATGCCGCGGCCGAGATCGCGCGCTCCACGAGCGGCGTGAGCCGTGTCGTGAAGGTATTCGAGTACGCGAAATAGGGGTTACAGCTGTATTTCACTAAGTGACACGCGTCACTTCGGCGTTCCACCTGGCAACTGACAATGCGGCCTGCTCAAGACATATGCGGCACCCATTGCCATGCGCTGGAAGCTGGACGCAACGACACAAGCCTTTCGCTCGGCGATCCCCTGGGGGGTCCTCGCGACCACCCTCGCGCTCACCGCGGCCGGATGGTTCGCGCTCGAGCGTAGCCGCCACGCCGAGGCGCGGTCGCAATTCGAGCGCCGCACCGAAACCGCCGTAGCCGCGGTGCGCGCGCGGCTCACGTCGTACGAGCAGGTCCTGCGCTCCGGGGCCGCGCGCATGGCCTCGTCGTCGAGCGTCTCGCGCCCCGAGTGGCGCGACTTCATCAACCACCTGCAGCTCGACGAGCGCTTCCCCGGCATCCAGGCCCTCGGATACGCCGAATGGGTGGACGACTGGGAACGGCCCGCGCACGAGAAGCGCATGCGCGATTCGGGATTCCCCGACTACGACATCCGTCCGCCGGGGCAGCGCGCCAGCTACGTGCCGATCGTCTACAGCGAGCCGTTCGTGGGCCGCAACGCTCGCGTGCTCGGCTACGACATGTTCTCCGAGCCGATCCGCCGTGCCGCGATGGAACGCGCGCGCGAGACTTCCGAGGTCGCGGTCTCCGGCAAGCTGGTTCTCACCGGAGACACGTTCCGCGGATCCCAGCCGCAACAACCCGGCGTCATCATGTACGTGCCGGTATTCCACGACGGCATCCGCGTCGTCGCGCGGGAAGACAAGCGCCCGGCGCTCGCAGGCTTCGTGTTCGGCCCGCTGCGCATGCACGACCTGATGCGCGGCATCCTCGACGAGGGCGTGTTGCAGGTGCTCGATATGCGCGTCTACGACGGAACGTCTCCCTCGCCGGAGAGCGTGCTCATAGACACGCGCACCGCATGGCGCGCGACGCCCGCGTCGAGCGCGGGTCCGATCTTCGAGCGCGTGTTCACGTTCCCGATGCCGGGCCGCGCGTGGACGATCCAGTTCGTCTCGCGTCCCGAGTTCGACGCGACACTCGCCGAGGAGCGCCCCTGGGCTCTGCTCGCCGTGGGCATCCTCTCGAGCCTCGTCGTCTTCGTCCTCACCAGCGCGCTGGTCGCGACCTGGAACCGCGCGCACAACCTGTCGATGCGCGATCCGCTCACCGGCCTCTTCAACCGCCGCTATCTCGACGAGACGATGGGGCGCGAGCTGCCGCGCGCGCGCCGCGACGGCAAGAGCGTGGGCGTGATCATTTTCGACCTCGATCATTTCAAGCGGCTGAACGACACCTACGGCCACGATGCGGGCGACTATGTCCTCGAGCGCGTCGGCGAGCTGCTGCGCACCGCCACGCGCGGCAGCGACATCGCCTGCCGCTTCGGCGGCGAGGAGTTCGCGGTGATCCTGCCCGGCGCCTCCCTCGAGAACGCGCGCAATCGCGCCGAGGCGATCCGCAGCGCGTTCGAATCGATCGCGTTCGAATTCGACGCGCGGAAGCTGGGACCCCTCACCCTCTCCGCCGGCGTCTCCGCGCTTCCGCCCGAAGGCGGCGACTGGGCCCTGGTCCTGCAGCAGGCCGACAAGGCGCTCTACACCGCCAAGCAGGCCGGTCGCAATCGGGTCCTCGCCGTCGCCGGTGACTGAATACCGGGGTCAGACTCCTCATTCCCGATGGTGAATACCGGGGTCAGACTCCTCATTCCCGATGGGGAGTCTCACCGCCGAATCGACGCGCGAGCCAGCGCATCAGGGAACCGACGATAGGCAGCTTCGCGTAGAGCTCGTTGGCGGCATCCCAGTAATCCCGGTGGTATTCGACCCGGCCGTCGGGAGCGAAGCGGATGTGGGATGCGCCGTGGATGCGCCGCGTGACGCCCGGCTTCCACGACTTCACGCGAAAATCGAAATCCCAGACGAGCAGCGCCGCCGAGCCTTCGAGCAGCGTCTCGCGAATGTGGAAAGCCGGATCGTCGAGCGTCTCGAACATGTGGCGCAACACCCGCGTGAGCTCTTGCACGCCGCGCACCTCGTTGAAGGGATCGCGAAAATAGGCGTCTTCGGTGTAGACGTTTGCCAACC
Organism: Burkholderiales bacterium; assembly: GCA_031424255.1. Classification (GTDB taxonomy): domain Bacteria; phylum Pseudomonadota; class Gammaproteobacteria; order Burkholderiales; family Usitatibacteraceae; genus Usitatibacter. The sequence goes on from JANPHA010000349.1 coordinate 11,058, forward strand.
GCTCCAGCGCTTCGGGCGAGAGGCGCTGCCAGAACTGCGCGAGGCGGTCCAGCGCTGCGCGGCTCACAGCGCGGTCATGCGTCGAATCGCGCGGAAGTAGAGGCCGTAGGGCAGCAGCCTCAGCAGCTTGAGCGCGCGCGTGAAGCGCCGTGGAAAATGGATCTCGAATCGCCCGCGCTCCAGGCCCGCCGCGATCTCGCGGGCCGCTTCCCCGGCTCCGATCAGGGCGGGCATCCGGAAAGTGTTCTGGTCGGTGAGCGGCGTCTTCACGAAACCCGGGTTCACCAGGCACACCCCGATGCCCTTGGGACGCAGATCCAGGTAGAGCGTCTCCGCGAGGTTGATGAGCGCCGCCTTCGTCGGCCCGTACACGAGGCCTTGCGGAAGACCGCGATAGCCCGCGACGCTCGCGACGAGCGCGATGGTGCCGCCGCCTTGCTTCATGAAGAGCGGGATGAGGGGCGCCAGCCCGTTGAAGCATCCCATCAGGTTCGTGTCCACCATGCCGCGCGCCACCTCGACATCGAGCTGCCAGGCGCGCATCGGCGTGTAATCGCCCGCCATGAACACGGCGAGGTCGAGACCACCCCACTTCGATACGATGGTTTCGAGCGCGCGCGCCACCGCAGCGGCATCGCGGATGTCGAGCGCGACGACCATCGCGCCGCCCTCCTCGCTTCCCGCGCCCCGGGGCGCGGACGCGAACCGCGCGGCCATCGCCTTGAGCGGCTCGCGCCTTCGCGCGGAGAGCGCGACGCGCGCCCCCGCGCCGAGCAGGTGCTGCGCCAGCGCGGCGCCGATGCCGGTGCTGGCGCCGAGAATCCAGCAGCGCCGGCCTCGCCAATCGCGAATCGGAGGATTGAGCGCCATCAGTCGCGCCTGCGGAAGACGAAGGTGATCTCGCCCAGCCGCACTCCGAACTTGGAGAACGCGGTGCGATTCGCCAACGTGCGCTCGTCGATCAGGTACATCCAGTCGTCCATGTCGAGCGCGATCGTGCCGCCGTTGTCGCGTTTCGCGTCGAGCACGTAGCTCCAATGGAGCGCATTGCCCGCGGCCTCGCCCTGCGCCTCGCCGATCACGTCGCCGGCGCTGCCGGTGTAGCGGTCGCCGTCCTTTCGAATCGTCCATACGCGCGTCTCCCTCGTCCCGTCGGCAAAGGTGAAGCGTTCGTCGAGAGTGCCCACGTCGCCCACCCAGGTGCCGGTCATCTCCACCGTCATGCGCTTCAACACCTTGCCGGAGCGGTCCTGCACGATGCCCCAGGCATCTATCCGGCCGTTGAAGTACGACCGGAGATCCAGCACCGGGCGTTGCGCGGCGTAGTCGGAAGGCGTGGGGGTGGCGCAGGCGGCGAGCAACAGCGCCGCGATGGCGGCGAGACAGGACTTCATCGGCAATCTCCTTCGGTGAATGGCGAGGCCCAGAGCAGGATCGCGGCCATCGATTTGAGCAGGCAGGGAACGAGTGCATAGACGGCGGCGAGCGCGAGCAGCGCGGGGGCGGTGTTGCTTCGGCCGGAGAGATAGCCGAAGCCATCGAGGAGCGGAAGGGCCAGTCCCGCGGCGAGCGCGAGATTGAGCTTGGTCACGAGGTTCCACAGCCCGAAGTAGGCGCCCTCGTTGCGCGAGCGGCCGCGCGCCTCGTCGTCGTCGATCACGTCGGCGAGCATCGACGGCGGCAGCGAGAGGTCGCAGCCGAGGCCGATGCCCGACATCATGCACACCAGCGCGAAGGCGGCAGTGTCTCCGGCCCCGAGAAAGAAGGCGCCGACAAACGCAGCGATCGACAGCAGCATCCCGCAAAGCCACGCCCGTGCCTTGCCGATCCCGCGGGACAGCCGCACCCACACGGGCAAGCCGCCGGCGCCGGCGGCGAAATACGCGATCAGGAAGAGCGCCGCGAGATCCGGGCGGCGCACGATGTCCTGGATGTAGAAAAGCACGAGTGTCGCGGGAATCGCCGCGGCGATGCCGTTCAGCATGTACACCGCGAGCAGCCAACGGAAGCGCGGGTTGTGAAAGGGTAGCAACAGCGAGCGCGCCACCGGGGGCGCACATGTCGGCCGTGCCCCGGCGGGAGGCGAAAGCAGGATCGAAACCAACGCCGCGGCAAGCAGCAGCGGCGCGAAGATCCACGAAAACACGGAGAAGCCGAACGCTTGCGGCAGCGCCGCGGCGAGGAGCACGCCGGCGAGCCCGAATCCTTCGCGCCACGCGGTGACGCGGGTTCGCTCCGCGGGGTCCGCGGAGATTTCCGCGCCGCTCGCCTGGTAGCTCACGGTGATCAGGCTGTACGCCGTGTAGACCACCAGCAAGCTCACCACCAGCCAGGCGGAGAGCATCGAGGGCCGCGTGGAAGGCGGATTGAAGAGGCCGATCATGCCCAACGCCAGCAGCGGAACGCCGGCGGCGACGAAGAGCCAGCGCCCGCCGGGTGCGGCGCGCCGCCGGTCGCTCCACCAACCGAGCAGCGGATCCTGGATCGCGTCGAAGGCGCGCGCGGCGAGCAGCAGGCCGCCCACGCTCGCGAGCGAAAGGCCGAGCGTGTCGGCATAGAACTTGGGCACGTGCACGTAGATCGGCAGCGCCGCCATCGCGAGCGGGAACCCGAGAACCCCGTAGGCCGCGAGCCGCGGGCCGCTCAAGCGCTCCATGGCATCACTCGGCAAGCCCCAGCAGGCGGCGTCGCATTCCCGGCTCGCTCGAGCGCTCGCCCAGCCAGATCGCGAAGAACGCGCGCGCGAATCGCGGATCGGGAATCGTTCCGATCAGCCCGCGCTCGTCATAGAAACGCGCTTCCCGCCCGGGCACATTCACGCCCACCAGCCGTGCTCCCGGCTTGATGTCGGGAAACACGCGGTTCATCTCGGCCTCCCAGCGATCGAGCGCGGGCGCGTCGCGCAGCCCCTGCTTGCGCATCTCCGCGACGCTGCGCGCGCTGAGATCCTTTCCCCTGATCTCCATGGCATAGCGGATGTCGAGCGCGAACAATTCGTCCTGCGACCACGCGGGCCCGGAAATCCACAGCGATACGTCGTAGACATGCAGCAGCAGGAAGCGCAGGCGATGCTCGCCGCGCAGTGCGAGGACGGGAAACTCGCCGGCGACGACGCTTGGCAGCGGCAGCCCGGCGCGCGCGTCGAGCGCGAGCGTCAGCAAGGCCAGCGCCACGAAGGCCCTCACCCCGGCCTCGCAAGCTCGATCTGCATCACGTCCACGCGCCCCGCGTTGAAGCCCGCCTCGCAGTAGTGCAGGTAGAAGCGCCATAGGGCGAAGAAGCGATCGTCGAAGCCGAGCGCGCGGATGCACTCCTCGTTCGCATCGAATGCGACGCGCCAGCGCCGCAGCGTCTCGGCGTAATCGCGCCCGAAGAGGAAGGGCTCGCGCGCCTCGAGTCCCGCCGCGCGCGCCTCGGCGACGAACCGCGAAACCGAGGGCAACATGCCGCCGGGAAAGATGTGCTCGCGGATGAAGTCGCTCGACGTCCGGTAGGTGTCGAACGCGTCCTCGGCGATGACGATGGATTGCACCGCCGCGCGCCCGCCGGGCTTCAGGCGCTGCCGCAACGTGCGAAAGTACCCGGGCCAGTAGCGTTCGCCGACCGCTTCCACCATCTCGATCGACACGATGCGGTCGAACTGGCCGCGGGAGTCGCGGTAGTCGCGGAACTGAAGGTCCACGCGGTCGTCCCACCCGCCGCGCCTGATGCGATCGCGGGCGTATTCGAGCTGCGCCTTCGAGATCGTGAGCCCGGTCACGCGGCAGCCGCGGGTCGCCGCGGCGCGCTCCGCGAAAGCACCCCATCCGCAGCCGATCTCGAGCACGTGGTGGGAGGAATCGACATCGAGCAGGTCGAGGAGCCGGTCGTATTTCGCCTCCTGGGCGGACCCGAGATCCGCATCGATGTCGTCGCCGAAGAGCGCGCTCGAATAGGTCATCGCCGGGTCGAGCCACAACCGGTAGAAATCGTTACCCAAATCGTAGTGCGCGTGGATGTTGCGGCGCGAGCCGGCGCGCGTGTTGGGGCGCAGCAGGTGGGCGACGCGCAACAGGAAGCGTACCCAGGGATTGCCGTAGAAAACGCCGGCGAGCGAGCGCTGGTTCACCGCGCACAGCTCGAGGAACGCCGTCATGTCGGAGGTGACGAGGCGGCCCTCGCGCCAGCTCTCGAAGGCGCCGAACTCGGCGCGGCGCAACAGCGCGCGCACGACCTTCCAGTCGCGGATGTGGATCTCCGACTCGGGCCCGGGCTCGCGCCCCTCGAAGACCCGGCGAATGCCTTCGGGCGTGGTGAGGGTGAGGCGTCCGGCGGCAAGCCCGGCGAGCGCGCGAAAGGCGGTGCGCGCGGCGAGCGGCAAGTTGTCGGAAACGTCGAGGCAGTCAGTGGCGTTCAACAGTCGTCTCCTGGAGCGGGGGTGGTGGTTTCGGGAAGAACGGCACCCTCTTCATCCACAGCCGCAGGGCCTGCCAGTGGATGCGCGCGATCACGCCGAGCGTCATGAAGGGGTAGCCGAAGAAGGCGCGCAGCAGCAACGCGTCGCGCAGGGGATGCGCGCGGCCGTGCAGGGAGGTCACGAGGAGCAGGCCCTCGGCATCGTGATAGTCGATGCGCACCTCGGGCTGGCGGGCGTCACCGGGAAAGCGAAAGCGGTAGTGGCCCTCGACCTCGCAGAAGGGCGACACGTGCAATGACTTGCGCGCGGTGAGCGGCTCGCCGGGCACGATGGCGCGGCCGTCGGCGTGGGCGACGAGATAGTTGTGGCGCTCGCCGAAGGTGTTCGCGACCTCGCACAGCACTGCCCTCAGCTCGCCGCCGCTTCCGTGGCAATACCAGAACGCGATCGGATTGAACACGTAGCCGAGCACGCGCGGGAACGCCTGCAGGACGATCTCGCCGTCGGCGTGCGCCACGCCGTGGCGCGCCAGCAGCGCGCGCATCCACCGCTCCAGGTCGCTGCCGTCGCGCGGGCCGAAATCGCGCCGCGCCAGGCTGAAGAGGTTCCAGCGGTCGACCGACAGCCAGCGGCTCGAAAGCCGCCCGAGGGACGAAAGCGGTATGCGCAGGAAGAACACCGGGTAGGTGAAGCCATGCGGCGTCGGGCGCAGCCGCCGGTGCATCACGCGACCGAATGCGATGAGCGGCTCCATCAAGCCGCCCAGGGTGCGCGGACGCCGAGGCGGCGCGCCACGTCCATCGCCGAGACCAGCCCATCCTCGTGGAAGCCGTAGCGCGTCCATGCGCCGCAGAACCAGGTGCGCTGCCGCCCCTGGATCGCGGGCAGGCGGCGCTGCGCCACGTCGGAGCCCTCGAGGAACACCGGGTGGTGGTACTCGTAGGACCCGAGGACGCGATCGTCGCGCGGTTCGTCCAGCGGGTTCATGGTGACCATTACCGGCTGCTCGAACGGAAGGGGCTGCAGCCGGTTGATGAGGTAGGAGAGCGACACCGGCGCATCGCTCGCGTCGCGGTGGCGCGAATGGAAATTCCACGCGGCCCAGGCGCGCTTGCGCCGCGGCAGCAGGCGCTCGTCGGTGTGCAGCACCGCGCGGTTGGGTTGGTAGGGAATGGCCTTCAGCAACGCGCGCTCCTCGAACGTGGGATGCTCGAGCAGCGCGAGCGCCTGGTCGGTGTGTGTCGCCAGCACCACCTGGTCGTAGCTCTCGGTGCCGTGATCGGTTGCGATCTCCACCGCGGCATCGTGCCGGCGCACCCGCCGCACCGCGAGCCCAGTGCGCACCTGCGGGATCGCCGCGCGCAGCTTCGCGACGTATTCGCGACCTCCGCCTGCGACCGTGCGCCATTGCGGGCGGTTGGTGATCGCGAGCAAGCCGTGGTTGTGGCAGAAGCTCACGAAGGCCTGCAGGGGAAAGCGGTTGATGCGCGTCGAGGGTGTGGACCAGATGCACGCCGCCATCGGCAGCAGGTACAGCCCGCGAAGCTCGGCACCGTAGCCGCCTTCGTCGAGAAAATCCCCGAGGGTCCCGCGCGCCGGCGTGCCGCTTTCGGCCAGCCGCGTCGCCTCGCGGTTGAAGCGCAGCAGGTCCTTCAGCATGCCGAGGAAGCGCGGGCTCAACAGGTTGGAGGGCTGCGCGAAGACGCCGGCGAGGCTCGTGCCCGCCCACTCCAGCTCGCCCGCCCCGATGCGCACCGAGAATGACATCTCGGAATCGGCGCTGGCGACTCCAAAGTGCTCGAAGAGCCGTATCAGGTTCGGATAGGTGCGGTCGTTGAACACCAGGAACCCGGTATCCACCGGGTGCGTTCGACCCCCGATCGTCACGTCGACCGTGTGCGTATGGCCTCCGAGGGATGGGCTCGCCTCGTAGAGGGCGACCTCGTGGCGCTGGGACAGGAGCCAGGCACAGGACAGGCCTGAAATGCCGGCTCCGACGACCGCGATCTTCGACATGGGGCGCTACGTTCGTAATGGGGGACGAACGGGCATACGCGCACGGGGTCCAATCGGATTCAGCCCCGGAAACGCCCGCGCTCACCTGGTTGCGGCAGTTTTGTTACGCTTAGGGCTAAACGAGAGGTCGACCCCATGCTTTATTCCGAGCTGTTCGGCACGTTCGAGAAGGTCCGCTGGGACATGGCGAAGGACATCCCATGGGACACCTTCGAGGCGGCGCAGCTCTCGGAAGAGCAGGCACGGACCATCAAGATGAACGCGATCACCGAGTGGTCGGCGCTTCCGGCCACCGAGATGTTCCTGCGCGACAACCAGGACGACAGCGATTTCTCCGCGTTCATGTCGATCTGGTTCTACGAGGAGCAGAAGCACGCGCTGGTGTTGATGGAGTACCTGCGCCGCTTTCGTCCCGACCTGCTGCCGACCGAAGCCGAGCTGCACGCGGTGCGCTTTCCATTCGATCCGGCACCGGCCCTCGAGACCCTGATGCTGCATTTCTGCGGCGAGATTCGTCTCACCCAGTGGTACAGAAGGGCCGCCGCCTGGCATTCGGAGCCGGTGATCAAGCGCATCTACGAGACCCTTTCGGGCGACGAGGCGCGCCACGCCGGCGCCTACTTCAAGTACATGAAGCGCGCGATCGAGAAGCTCGGCGACGAGGCGCGGCTCGCGTTCGCCAAGATCGGGATCCTGATGGCGTCGGCGGCGCGCAAGGGCAAGCCCATGCATCCGACCAACCTGCACGTGAACAAGGGCATGTTCCCCCTCGACACCGTGCAGTCGAAGCTGCCGGACACGCAATGGCTCGAGCATTGGCTCGATACGCAGATCCAGTTCGACAAGGTGTGCGAGAACAAGGTCGTCGGCTCGATCCTCGCCAAGCTCGGCACGCTCTACAACCGCACGCTCGAGAGCGCCGCGGACCTGAAGACCTTCCGGAAGGAGCTGCTGGCGCGCAACCCGGCGCCGGCTTGACGACCCCGGCAGTGGCGACGGCTTTCGAATCGAAGATCGTCGCGCCCGCGCAGTTCGCGGCGCGCGCACAACGCATCGCGCGTCCGCTCGTCTTCACCAACGGCGTCTTCGATATCCTCCACCGCGGGCACGTGACCTATCTCGCCGAGGCGCGCGCGCTCGGCCAGTCGCTCGCCGTGGCGCTCAACACCGACGCTTCCGTGCGCCGCCTCGGCAAGGGAAGCGACCGCCCGCTCAACACGCTCGACGACCGCATCGCCGTCGTTGCCGCGCTCGAAAGCGTTTCCCTGGTCACGTGGTTCGACGAGGACACCCCCCTCGAGCGCATCCTCGAGTGCCACCCCGATCACCTGGTGAAAGGCGGCGACTGGCCCACGGACAAGATCGTCGGCGCGCCGCAAGTGACGTCGTGGGGCGGCACGGTGCACTCGATCCCGTTCCGCTACGACCTCTCCACCACCAGGCTCCTGTCGAGAATCCGCGAATGAGCGACCTCGCGCCGCCTTCCGACCTGATCGCATCGCTGCAGGCCATCGTCGGCGAGCGCGGCATCGTCGCCGATGCGCGCGAGCAGGAGCCCTACGTGAACGACTGGCGCGACCAGTGGCACGGCAAGGCCGCGGCGGTGGTCAAGCCCGCCACGACCGACGAGGTCGCGCGCGTCGTGTCGCTGCTCGCCGGGGCGCGCGTCCCGATGGTGCCGCAGGGCGGGAACACCAGCATGTGCGGCGGCTCGGTGCCGGACGGCTCCGGCACGCAGGTGGTGATCAACCTGTCGCGCATGAACCGCGTTCGCAATGTCGACGTCGACAACAACACGATGACCGTCGAGGCGGGCGCGGTGCTCGCCAACCTGCAGCAAGTGGCCGACGAGAACGGGCGCTTCTTCCCGCTCTCGCTCGGCGCCGAGGGCAGCTGCGAGATCGGCGGCAACCTCTCGACCAACGCCGGCGGCACGGCGGTGCTGCGCTACGGCAACACGCGCGACATGGTGCTCGGCCTGGAGGTGGTCCTGCCCGACGGGCGCATCTGGAACGGGCTGCGCAGCCTGCGCAAGGACAACACCGGCTATGACCTGAAGCATCTCTTCGTCGGCGCGGAGGGCACGCTCGGCATCATCACCGCCGCGGTGCTCAAGCTTTTCCCCAAGCCGCGATCGCGCGCGACGTCGTGGGTCGCGGTGGAGAATCCGTCCGCGGCCGTGGCGTTGCTCTCGCTGCTGCGCGAGACCTGCGGCGAGCGCATCAGCGGCTACGAGCTGATCGCGCGCATCTGCGTCGACCTCGTGCTGCGGCACATGTCCGCGTCGCGCGACCCGCTGCCGCAGCGCCATCCCTGGTACGTGCTGGTGGAGCTCTCCGACAGCTCCGAGGGCAACACGCTCGATGTCCTGTTGCAGGATGCGCTTGAGGATGCCGCGGAAGCCGGGCTCGTGCTCGACGCCGTGGTGGCCGCGAGCGAGGCGCAGCGCTCGGCGCTGTGGAAGATCCGCGAGGACATCTCGGAGGCGCAGAAGCAGGACGGCGTCTCGATCAAGCACGACGTCTCCGTGCCGGTGAGCCGCGTGCCCGAGCTGATCGGCCGCGCCGGCGATGCGCTCCACACCCGCTTCCCCGACATCCGCATCGTCGCCTTCGGCCACGTGGGCGACGGCAACATCCACTACAACTGCTCGAAGGCCGAGCGCCAGGAGGCGCAGGATTTCTTCGCCGCCGCGCCCGAAGTGAACCACATGGTCTACGAGGTGGTGCACGCGCTCGGCGGCTCGATCAGCGCCGAGCATGGCCTGGGCGTGCTGAAGCGCGACGAGATCAAGCAGTACAAGAGCGAGCTCGAGCTGGAGCTGATGCGCTCGATCAAGCGAACGCTCGACCCCGACGGACTGATGAACCCGGGCAAAGTCCTCTAGCGCGGCGACCTGACAAAGTCGACGATCTCGTCGACCACGTCTTTCTCCATCCCGATGAATCCGTGCCAATGCATCGGCTCGCATGGATCGCCGGAGACTCCTCCGCCCCCGTTCACCATCAGCAAGCGCTTGGCCGGCGCCTGCGAGAATTTCTCCAGCATGCGCGGCACCGGGGCCGGCGGCGTGCTGCGGCAGGCATCGCGCTGGTGGTGCACGATGAGGACCGGGACGCGGATCGTGCCGAGCGGCATGTTCTGGATCGCGCCCGGAAGGCTCGCATCGGTGATGCTCGAGGTGAGCACCACGCCGTCGATCGCCGCGCCCAACGCGACAGCGCCCGCGGCCGCGGAAGTGGTGCCGCGGCTCGTGCCCACGAGCCACACCGGCTTGCCGCCATCGGAGCGCACGCGCTCGACCACGCGCTTCAGATCCTCCAGGTGGTCCGCGCCGGTACGATAGGCGAGGTCGAGATCCTCGCGATCGCTCGGCCGCCCGACGATGGCGACGTTCAGGCCCGCGGCGGCGAACAGGTCGCGGCTGCGCACAAGGAAGTTGGTCGAGGTCGGCACGCCGTCCTTCATGCCGATCGCGCCCTTGCCGCCGGGCAGCAGCACCACCGTGGCCATCGCGCCGGGCCGCTCCATCCACCAGTAGCCGATGCGAACGCCCGGGCGCGTGTCGATGTTCACCAGGCGATCGGCCGCGTTGGCTGGGGCAGTGCAAAAAGCAAGGAAACCACAGATGAACACAGATGAATACAGATGGCTTTCCCGAATGGCCGACCGAACGAATCTCACGACGACCTCCAAAGCCCCGCCTGCAACCGCACCACGTCGTTCATCGACTTGGTCTCCGCGAACGTCTCGCGCAGCCAGCGGCTGTCGTTCTGTTGATCGGCGGTAAGCTTGTGCAGCGCGCGCAGGGCCTCCGTGGTCCCGAGCTCCACCGAGGCGGGCAGCAGCCGGTCGAGCGTCTCGAGGAGATCCTCGCGCAGCCGCATGTGCTTGTGCGAATACGGATCGACGAGCGCCGCCTCGAACCCGAAACGGCACGCCTGGAAGCGGTTGTAGCCGTACACGCGGTACTGCGGCTCGACCGGGCGCGTGCGCCGGTTCGAAAGCAGGTCGGCCGCGAGCGTCTGCGCGTACGCGGCGAGCAGCGCCGCGCGCTCCACGGTGAGCGGTGTATCGAAGATGCGGATCTCGACCGTGCCGTACTCGGGCTTCGGGCGCACGTCCCAGTAGAAATCCTTCATGCTCGCGACGATGCCGTAGCCGGCCATCTCGTCGAAGTAGGTGTTGAATTCCGCCCAGGTGCGCACCGGCGGCATCTGGCCCGCGAGCGGAAACGCCGATACCGCATGCAGCCGCGAGGTCTCGAATGACGTGTCCTCGCCCTGCGAGAACGGCGACGACGCCGAGAGCGCGATGAAATGCGGGATGTAGGGCGCGAGGCCGTGCGTGAGGTAGACCGCGTCGTCGCCGCTGCCCACGCCGAGGTGGATGTGCTGGCCGAACACGGTGAACTGCTTGGCGAGGTAGCCGTAGAGCGCGGAGACCTTGAGGAAGCGCTCGGTCGGGAAGATGCGCCGGTCCATCCAGCGGTGGAACGGGTGCGCGCCGCCGCCCGCCACCGCGAGGTTGAGCTTGTCCGCCGCGGTGACGATGACATCGCGCACGTGGCGCAGCTCCGCGAGCAGCGCTTCGTGGCGGGTATTCACCGCCGAGTTGATCTCGATCATGCTCTCGGTGATCTCAGGCTTCACCTCGCCGGCGAGCTCCACCTTGTCGAGGCGCGCGAGCAGATCGGGCGCGCCACGCGCGAGATCGTAGTCGCGCGTGTTGAGCACCATCAGCTCGAGCTCCACGCCGAAGGTGAGCGGCCTCGACTCGGTGAATGCGAGCGGCATGAGCCGGTCAGGCTCCCGGCGCCTTGGTGGCGCGCGTGGCCGCGGTCTGCGCGGCCGCTTCCTCCGGCAGGGTTTCGCCGGCGAACCTGAGGCCCCACTGCACCGCGAGCGGGCCCACGATCTCCATGATGATCACGCCGGCGAGGAAGATCGCCGACAGATCCTGCCCGAACTGCGGGAAGAGCTTCGCGATGTCGTGCTGCATCAGCAGCGACAGGCTCGACATCGGCAGCAGCGCGCAGGCGATGCCCACCGCCTGCGGCGCGCGCAGCCCGCCGATCGGGGCGATCGCGAGGATGCCGACGAACTTGCCGGCGGCGCGCGCGGCCACGAAGGCGAGCGCCACCCAGCCGGCCTGCGCGAGCGACGCCAACGGCAGGCTCGCCCCGGTGATCACGAAGAGCACGATGTAGAGCAGCCGCCCCAGGGGCGCCAGGTTCACGTCGAGCAGGTCGTAGCCGCGCTCGTCGTTGCGCGAGAACAGGCCGAACGCGAGCAACGCGAGGATCACCGGAAGCTTGAGCAGCGTCGCGAGGCCCACGGCGCAGATCACCATGCCGGCGATCAGCGTGAAGTGCACGTCGCGCGTCTTCTCGACGCTGCGCGCGATGAGCCGCGTGACCCACGCCATCGCGGCCCCGAGGCCCACCGCGCCGAGGAAAAGATAGAGCGGGTGCAGCAGCGCGACCTCGACGGAGCTGCGCTCCTCGAAGTGGACCGAGGCGAGCATCATCGTCGTGACGATCGAGGCGAAGAGGCCGTTCAGCGCGACCAGGTTCAACGCCCTCTCGGTCACCTGCCCCTCGGCGCGCGAGTCATGGACGATCAGCAGCACCACCGCCGGCGACGTGGTCATCGCGATCGCGGCCGCGAGGCCCGATTTCAGCGCGGGGAAATCGAAGAACAGCAGCGTCGCGAAGACCGCGGCGAACGTGAGCGCGCTCTCGGCGAGGCCCGAGGCGGCGAGCGTCCAATCGCGCTTCATCCATTCGAGGTCCATGCGCCGGCCGAGGTCGAAGAGCACCAGGCCGAGCGCGAGATCGACGAAGATGCGCGCCTCGTCGATCAGCGGATCGAGGCCCATCGCCTGCGCGAACGGCGCGAACGCGAAACCCACGAACACGTAGCCGATGATGCGCGGCAGCTTCAGCTGTCGCGCGACTTCCCCGCCCATCATCCCGGCGACGAGCAGCACCCCGAACAACACCGGGTAGCTGAGCGCGAAGGGAATCGACGGCAGGAAAGAAAAATTCATATCCAAAGTAGAATGTTGATACCGGGGCTTCGGCAATGACAGTGCCAAAAAGTTTCTTCCAGAACACCATCGCGCTCGTCTACGACTTCGACGGCACGCTCTCGCCGCAGCCGATGCAAGAGTACACCGTGCTCCCGAAGATCGGCATCGAGCCGGCCGCGTTCTGGGCGATGGTCAATCGCGAGGCGCGCGCCACCGAGAGCGATCCGATGCTCGTGTACATGCGCCACATCATCGAGGCGCTCGAGCGCGCGCAGGTCGACGTGAAGCGCGAGGACTTCGCCGCGATGGCGTCCATGATCGAGTATTTCCCCGGCGTGGCGTCGTGGTTCACGCGGATGAACGCCTACGTGAGGAAGCGCAGCGCCGGCCATGCGCGCCTGCAGCACTACCTCATCTCCGCGGGCCAGAAGGAGATCCTCGACGGCGTCTCCATCCGCCGGCACTTCAAGCGCATCTACGCCTCCGAGTATCACTTCAATCATCACGGCGTCGCGACGTTTCCGAAGTTCCTCGTCACCGACACGCAGAAGACGCAGTTCCTCTTCCGCATCAACAAGGGCATCGAGCTCGTCACCGAGTCGATCAACGAGCACATGCCCGAGGAGGAGCGCCCGATCCCGTTTCCCAACATGATCTACGTCGGCGACGGGATGACCGACGTGCCCTCGATGGCGCTCACCAAGAAGAACGGCGGCCACACGGTGGCGGTGTTCAATCCGAAGGAGGAGCGCGGGCGGGCGATGGGTGTCAAGCTGCTCGACGCCGGCCGCGTGGACTTCGTCGCCGAGGCCGACTACCGCGCGGGCAGCAAGCTGTCGAAGCGCGTCGAGCTGCTGCTCGATGCGATCGTCGCCGACATCGCCTACCGGCGCGAGGCCTTCGCCTGCCGGCTGGAAAACCGCGCCCGCAAGCAATAACGGGGTCAGACTCCGCAATTCGCACCGATGAGCGCCCTCACCTTCCTCGCACTGCGCCGCCTCGCCGATGGCCGCTTCCACTCGGGCGAGGACGTCGCGCGCGACCTCGGCCGCTCGCGCGCGACGTTGTCGGAAGCGCTGAAGCGCGCGCCGGATCTCGGCGTGGAGCTCTTCAGCGTGCGCGGCAAGGGCTATCGGCTGGCCGAGCCGATCGAATTCCTCGACGCGCAGGCGATCGGATCTCTGTTGCGCGCGGCGGGCTCGGCCGTTCGGCTTGAAATTGTCGACGAGATCGAATCCACCAGTACGCGGCTGCTCGAGCTGGCGGCGCTCGGCGCGCCTTCGGGAACCTGCCTCGCCGCGGAATGGCAGAGCGCCGGCCGCGGGCGGCGCGGGCGCTCCTGGGTCGCGTCGCTCGGCGGATCGCTCACGTTTTCGTTGCTGTGGCGTTTCGATCGCGGGGCGGGCCACCTGGGCGGGCTCTCACTCGCGGTCGGCGCGGCGGTCGCGCGCGCGCTCACGCAATCGGGAGTGGATCGCGTGCAGGTGAAGTGGCCCAACGACGTGGTCGCCGATTTCCGCAAGCTCGCGGGCATCCTGGTGGAGACGAGCGGCGAGATGCAGGGGCCGAGTGTTGCGGTGATCGGCGTGGGCGTGAATTATCGGCTGGGCGAGCGCACCGTCGATCGCATCGACCAGCCGGTGACCGACGTCGCCGACTGCTCGCGCGTGCCCGCCTCCCGCACCGACTTGCTCGCCGCGCTGCTCGCCCATCTCGGCGCGACCCTCGAGGAGTTCGAGACCCGCGGCTTCGCCGCTTCACGCGACGCATGGCGCGCGCTGCACGCCTACCAGGGCCGGCGCGTGCGCGTCATGCCTCCCCGCGACGCGGCCTTCGACGCCGAGGTCGTCGACGTCGCCCCCGACGGCGCCCTGGTCGTCACCTGCGACGACGGGCGCACCGTCCACCTCTCCTCCGCCGAGATCTCCCTCCGTGCCCGGTAACGGATTCAATTCGGGGGTCAGACTCCCCAATGGCAATTCGGGGGTCAGACTCCTCAATTCCAATTCGGGGGTCAGACTCCGCAATTGCAACGGGGATCGCCGGAAATGACCGCCGCGCCAATTGGGGAGTCTGACCCCGCAATTCTGGCTGTGGATGCGGGCAACACCCGCGTCAAATGGGGCGTGCACGATGGCCGCGCGTGGAGGGCGCTGGGCGCGGCGCCGACGGCAGAAGCGGCGCGCGTCTCGGAGGCGCTGGATCGCGTGCCCGCGGTGCGGCGCGCGATCGTTTCCAATGTCGCCGGTCCCGGGGTGCTCGCGGAGCTCGAGCGACTCGCCAAAACGAGCGCTATCGCCCTCACCGTCATTCGGTCCGAGCGCGAGCAGCTGGGAGTGGTGAACGGCTATCGCGACCCGCACCAGCTCGGCAGCGACCGGTGGGCGAGCCTCATCGCGGCACATCGCGCGCACGCCGGCCACATGCTGGTGGTGAACGTGGGCACGGCGCTCACCGTCGATGCGTTGAGCGCCGACGGGCGCTTCCTGGGCGGCTTGATTCTCCCCGGTCCGGGGCTCATGCGCCGCAGCCTCGAGCGCGGCACCGCACGGCTGCGGCAAACGGAGGCGGATTTCCGCGAGTTTCCCGCGAGCACGCCCGAAGCGATCACCAGCGGATCGGTCCAGGCGTGCATCGGCGCGATCCAGCGCATGGGCGAGGTGATGACCCGCCACGATGCGACCGCGCTACGCGTCGTCCTCTCGGGCGGGGGCGCGCACGAAATCGCGCCGCACCTTCCCATCGCCTTCGCGATCCATGAAAATCTGGTCCTCGACGGCCTCGTGCTGATCGCCCGCAACTCCTGAGCCGACCGTGTCCCGCTTCCTGTTCTTCCTCCTCCTCATCGCGATTACGGCGCTCGGCGTGCACCTGTGGCTTACCACCACCGCGGAGAAGTCGGATTTCGCCGCGCGCGAGCGAAACCGCGACGAGGTGCGCATCGTCGCCGTCACGCCGCCGCTCGTGGCCGCGCGCACCAACGAAGAGACGCGCCGCGCGGTGCAGAGCCTGGCGGGCGCCGCGTGCGTGGAATTCTCGGGCATCGCCGCGACCGACGTGCCCCGCGCCCGCGATGCGTTCGCCGCGTTGAAACTCGGCGACCGGCTGATCGAGCGCCGCGTCGAGGACATCACCCGCCACTGGGTCTTCATCCCCGCCGCGCGCGACCGCAAGATCGCCGAGGCGACGATGGCCGATCTGCGGCGCAAGAACGTGAACGACATGTCGATCCGGCCCGACAACGCGATCTCGCTCGGCGTCTTCTCCACCGAGGACGCGGCGCGGCGCTTCCTCGCCTCGATGGACAACAAGGGCGTGAAGGGCGCGGAGATCGGCCCGTTCGTGAAGGAGCTGCGCGAAGTCGCCATGCTGGTTCGCGACCCCGACACGGAGACGGTCGCCCGCCTCGCGATCCTGCAGCGCGAATATGCAGGCGCCCAGTTGCGCGCCGTGCCGTGCCCCGCGGGCGAGGCTAAGTAGCGCCGGCTGGCGAGCGTTTGCGTCCCTTCGGCCAACCTCCCGCCGTGGGGGATGGACGCCTGCGCATCCGCGCCCCCAGCGTCGCGCAAAATTCCTCCGAGCCGAGCGCCCAACCCTTGTTCGAGCAGAACCGGATCCGGGCAAGCATCTTGTCCTCGAGCGGCTGATCGAATAGCGCGGTGTACGCGGCTCGCGTTCGCGCCGGCCCGTTGCCCAGATCGCGCACCAAAGCGTGAGGGACGATCAGATCGTCGGGACGCCCGTGGACGTAGAAGCGATGGCTCGACCACGCATAGTCCGCTGGATGCGCCGTCATGCCCGCCCTCACCGGGTTCAAATCGATATAGCGATGGCAGGCAAGCAGATAGCGGTCTGCCTCGACAACTGTGGAGCGAAACCGCCCTTCCCACAGGGTCCCGGTGCGCTTGTAGCGGCCATTGAAGTAGGCGACATAGCGCCGGCCTATGCTTTGAATGGTGCGCGCCGCGCTATCGCGATGTTTTCCGGTCGCGAGCAGGTGCACATGGTTCGTCATGAGCACGTACGAATGAATCGGCAGGGCGTTCTTCCGGCTCGCCTCGAGAAGGCAGGCGAGGAAGTGCAGCCGATCCCCATCGCTGCGAAAAATATCCTGGCGATTGTTGCCGCGCACGATGATGTGCGAGGGAAGGTCGGGCGTGTAGAGGCGAGGAAGGCGGGCCATAACCGTACAACGCGCGCATGGCGCACCGGCCGACAGCCCATTGCGGAGTCTGACCCCCGAATTGCAATTGCGGAGTCTGACCCCCGAATTGGGCTACTTGCCGCGCAGGAAGCGGATGTCGCCGAAGTAGGCGGTGACGTGGGCGCCGGTGTTGTCGCTGTCGCTCATGATGCCCACGGTCTTCACGCGCGGCGGCTCTTCGCCGAACGCGCGGCGATAGTCGTCGAGCACGTTGTGGATCTCGTCGTGCCACGCGCCGAGCTTGGGACCGCCGCCGGCGACCACCATCTTGACGCGCGAGGTCATGTGGTGGCTGATGACAGCGCCCTCCGGCAGGCGGTTGTCCCAGACGTACATCAGCGTCGCGAAAGGCATGCGGTTGCCGGTGATCGCGAGCGCCAGGTCGTAGTTCATCTGCTCGAAGGCCGGCAGGTCCTCGCGCCCGCCCTCGAAGGTCACGACGACGCGCGCCGGCGAATCCTCGACGCGGTGGAGGCTGTTGTTGGAATTCTCGATCAGCGTCGGAATCTTCCAGCGCCACTTGAGCCAGGGGTACTCGCGCAGGTCCGCCGAGGTCTCGTACTGCAGCCCGGAGGCCGAGGCATCGGCGTCGGCCAGCATCGCGATGCCGCCGTCCTCCTCCACCAGCCGGAATTGCGTCGGGCGCTTGAGCCGCATCAGGCGCACCGGCTTCCAGCCGGCCGGAAGGGCCTCGCCCGCGGCGGCGCGGGAAAACGGCGTGGGGTCGGGTCCGGAGAAGGCCGGGCGCGCGACGGGGGGCGCGGGAGGCGTCGTTGCGCAGGCGGCAACGAGGACAGCCAGGAACGAAAGCGTGAACGCGGCGCGCCGCACGTTATCGGGTTATTCTTGGGGTAATCTTCACTGCAGACAGTTTACGTCCTTCCGGCGGTTCCGCCGCATGACTTTCGCACGACTATCCTGCCGGATTTTCCGCACCATTCTGGCGAGCGCCGCCGCTCTCGCGGCCGGTTCCTGCGCGATCGTCGATCCGCACAACATGATCGGCCGCCAGTACGGCAATACCTCGGTGATCCCGACGGAAGTCGTGCCCTCGCCGCGGCCGGCGAACCTCGACGTTTCCGAGCGCCGCAGCGCCTTCGATTTCGTCTGGGGCACGATCCGCGAGCGCTACTACGACGCCTCCCTCAACGGCACCGACTGGAACGCCGTGGCCAGCCGCTATCGCCCCCTCGCGCTGGCCGCGAAGGACGACGACGCCTTCTGGGACACGCTGGACCGCATGGCGGGCGAGCTCCACGACGCCCACACGCGGGTCGAATCGCCGAAGGGGGTGGCGCTGCGCAAGCGCGACGAATCGATCACCCTCGGCTTCAGCTTCATGCCGGTGCAGGGCAAGCTCGCGATCTCCGGCGTCAATCCCGAATCCGACGCGTGGTGGGCGGGCGTGCGTTCCGGAATGGCGCTCGTGGCCATCGACGGGGAGCCGGCCGCCGAGGCCTACGAGAAGCTCAAGGCGGGCACGCGCCTCGATTCCACCGAGCGCTCGCGCCACCAGCGCGCCGTGCGCCGGCTGGTCACCGGCGAGCCCGGCACCAGCGCCACGTTCACGTTCGAGCGCAGCGATGGAACGCGCTTCGACGCCACGCTCGCGCGCCGCAAGATCACCGGGCGCAACTTCGAGGTGCACCGCGTGCTGCCCTCGGGCCTTGGCTACATCCGCTTCACGCAGTGGACGCTCCCGCTCACCGCGCGCGCCATCGCCGCGGTCGACGAGCTCGCGGCCACGCCGGGGCTCATCATCGACCTGCGCGGCAACCCGGGCGGATCGGTGCACGCGGTCAACATGTTGCTGGAGAAGTTCTTCGCCGAGCGCACCGAGATCGGCAGCGCCACCACGCGCACCGGGCGCCCGGTCGCGCTGCTGATGGGCACGGTCGAGATCATCAAGCTGAAGCGCGTGCTCGACGGCGACAGGAACGCGTACAAGGGCAAGGTGGTGATCCTGGTGAACGCGCAAAGCGCCAGCGGCAGCGAGCTCTTCGCGGCGACGATGCAGGCCGCGGGCCGCGCGACGATCGCGGGCGAGACGAGCTGCGGCTGCCTGCTCGGTTTCCTCGGCTACGCAGCCGTGCCCGGCGGCGCGGAGCTCGCCTACAGCGAGGTGGGATTCGTGATGTCGAACGGCAAGCGCATCGAGGGCGAAGGCGTGGTGCCCGACCACACCATCGCCATGACGCTCGCGGACCTGCAGGTGAATCGCGATCGCGGCCTCGAGGAAGCGCAGGCCCTTCTGCAGGCGCTGAAGCCCGGGCCGCGCTAGGTGGCCGCCGACACCGCCCTCGCCCCGCCCGCTTCCGGCTCCGCGGCGCTCAATCCCGGCGTGGCGCGGCGCGAAGTGTTCGCGTGGGCGATGTACGACTTCGCCAACTCGGGCTACACCACGGTCGTCCTCACCGCGGTATTCAGCGCGTACTTCGTCTCGGTCGTCGCCGGGCAGGCCGAATGGGCGACGTTCGCGTGGACCGCGGCGCTCTCGGTTTCCTACCTCGCGGTGATGATCGTGGGTCCGCTGCTCGGGGCCTGGGCCGATGCACATGCGGCGAAGAAACGCGTGCTCGCGATCTCCACGATCGTGTGCATCGCCGGCACCGTCGCGCTCGCGTGGAGCGGGCCGGGCGCGGTCGCGTGGGCGGTCGTCTTCCTGATCGTCTCGAACGTGGCCTACGCGATCGGCGAGAACCTGTGCGCGGCGTTCCTGCCCGAGCTCGCGCGCCCCGAAGCGCTCGGCAAGGTGTCCGGATGGGGATGGAGCCTCGGTTATTTCGGCGGCATCCTCGCGCTGGCGGTCTCGCTCGCGTGGGTGATGACCGCGGAGTCGCGCGGCTCGAGCGCATCGCGGGCCGTTCCCGGCACGATGATCATCACCGCCGCGATCTTCGCTCTCGCGGCACTCCCCACGTTCCTGTGGCTGAGGGAGCGCGCCACTCCGGCGAGCGTTCCGGGCGCGCGCGCGGCGTTCGCGCGGCTGCTGGAAACCGCGCGCTCGGCGCGGCGCTATCGCGACCTGTTGCTCGTGTTCGCGTGCGGCGTCTTCTACCAGGCAGGAGTCGCGACGGTGATCGCGCTCGCGGCGATCTACGCCGAGCAGGTGATGGGATTCAAGACGCAGGACACGATCCTGCTGATCATCGTCGTGAACGTGACCGCAGCGGTCGGGGCGTTCGGCTTCGGCTATGCGCAGGACCGCATCGGCAAGGTCTGGGCCCTGCGCGTGACGATCGTGGGCTGGGTGGCGATGACGGTGGTCGCGTATTTCTCGCAGGCGCCGGCCACGTTCTGGGTGGCGGCGAACCTCGCGGGCCTGTGCATGGGCTCGAGCCAATCGGCGGGACGCGCGCTGGTAGCCTACCTTGCGCCGGTGGAGCGCAGCGCGGAGTTCTTCGGCCTGTGGGGCGTGGCCACCCGCCTCGCAGCGATCCTCGGGCCCCTCACCTACGGCGCAGTCACCTGGGCCACCGGGGGCAACCACCGGCTCGCGATCCTGCTCACCGGCGCCTTCTTCGTCGTGGCCCTGCTGGTCCTCGCGTTCGTCGACGAGCGCCGCGGCCGCGCCCAGGTGGAACGAGTCCAACCCGAGGCTGAGAGATGAAATTTCCCGCAGTGTTTCTTTCCCATGGCGCACCGACGCTCGCGGTCGAGGATGGCACCGACACGCAGGCCTGGGCGCGGCTTGCCGCGCGCCTCGGCCGCCCCGAGGCGATTCTCGTGGTGTCCGCGCACTGGGATACGCCAATTCCCATGGTGAGCAGCGCGCGCACCCCGGAGACGATCTACGACTTCACCGGGTTTCCGCGCGAGCTCTACGAGCAGCGCTACCCCGCGCCCGGCGCGCCTGCGCTCGCGGCGGAAGTCGCGCGACGCCTTGCGGCGGGCGGTGTCAGGACCGAGGTCGATCCCGAGCGCGGCCTCGACCATGGCGCGTGGGTGCCGCTCAAGTGGATGTATCCCGCCGCCGACATCCCGGTGATGCAGCTCTCGGTGCAATCGCGGCTCGGCCCGCGCCATCACGTCGATCTCGGCCGCGCGCTCTCGGAATTTCGCGACGAGGGCATCCTCATCCTCGGCTCGGGCGGGATCGTGCACAACCTGCGCGACCTCGACTGGCACGCGAAGAACCGCACGCCGATCGCCTGGGCACGGGACTTCAACGAATGGATCGCGGAGCGCGTGAGCGCGGGCCGCCTCGACGATCTCGTCGACTACCGCCGCCTCGCGCCCTCCGCCGCGCGCAGCCATCCCACCGAGGAGCACTTCATGCCGTTCTTCGCCGCGCTCGGCGCGGGCGGCCCGAATGCCGAGCGCCTCGAGCTCGGCTTCGACCTCGGCTCGCTCGGCATGGACGGCTACGTCTTCAACGACTAGCAATTCGGGGGTCAGACTCCTCAATTCAATTCGGGGGTCAGACTCCTCAATTCGTCACGAGGGACGCAGGGGGTAGCGGCATGTCGCGCCTCTTCATCTCGGCGCGCACCAGGTCGGGCCGATCGCTGATGATCCCGTCGACGCCGATATCGAGCATCTTCGCGATCAGCGCCGGATCGTTGACGGTCCACACGACCACTCTCAACCCCAGCCCCTTCGCCTCCTTCATTTTTGCCGCATCGACATCGCCGAAGTACGGTGACCAGATGCGCCCGCCCGCGGCCTTCACCATCTTCGCGACCGAGCCGTAGTCGCGCATCCGGTAGCCCGCGGTCCACTCGGAGGGTCCGCAATCGGGCGCGGCGATGTCGGGAGTGCCCGCGGCCGGCCCGCTGCAGATGTTGTCGAGAAATTTGCGCTGCGCGGTGAGATACACGGTCGGAATGTCGCGCGCTTCCGTCTGGACGATCTGCAACGTGCGCCAGTCGAACGACTGGATGGTGGAGCGTCGCGCCATGTTTGCCTTGCGGATCTCCGCCACAAGGGCGCGCGCGAACGGCTCCGGGGCGAGCGTCTCGGCCGGATCGGCCGGCGTGAGCTTGGTCTCGATGTTGAAGCGCACGTCCCGATTGCCCGACTTCTCCACCAGCGCGAACACTTCGGAGAGTTTCGGGATGCGGGTGCCGTCGACCGGCACCTGCGCCCCGAGAGCCTTGCCGTAATTCGAACCCGGCTTCACGCGCCCGACGTCGTAGCGCGAAAGCTCGTCGTAGGTGAGATCGTGGATCGCGGGCCCCCTGCGCGCGAGCCATTGCCCGTCGGGGCCGCGCGCGATGTCGGGATTCAGCGACGAATCGTGGATCACGACGACCACGCCATCACGAGTCACGGCGGTATCCATCTCGAGCGTCGTCACGCCTTCCGACAGGGCCCGCGCAAACGCAGGCAGCGTGTTTTCAGGCGCCAGCCCGCGCGCGCCGCGATGGCCCTGCAGGTCGAAAGTCGCGGCACAGCCGGCAAGCGCCAGCGCCAGCAAGGCGAGCAGGAAACGCGCCATCGAGAATCCTCGAATTCGGGAGTCAGACTCCATTATTGCGCGGCGGGCGACAAACAACGATGATGCGTGCCATGGCGGCGACGAAGAAGACGCTCTACGACATCCTCGGAATTGCGCGGGACGCGAACTCCATCGACATCGGCCTCGCGCACGACAAGCGCAGGCACGAGTTGCAGCATGCCGTGCCGCAGGATCCGAGCGCGCTCGCGTTCCTGCACGAGGCCTTCGAGGTGCTCTCGGATCCGAAGCGGCGCGCGGCATACGACGCCTCGCTCGTGACCGCCGCGGAGAGGGCCGAGGCCGCGCAGCAGGCGCAAACGCCGGACCTGGTGCTCGAAGGCGGAGAGACGGCGACGGGCGAGCGCAAGCTGCCGTGGCTGGCACTCGGTGCCGTGGGCGTCGTCGTGCTGGTAGCGCTGGTGATCGGCCTTCGCAGCCGATCGAATGAGGCGCCGCCCAAACCGGAACCGGTGGTGGAGGCGCCCAAGCCCGTGCCGCCGCCTCCGCCCGCGCCCAGGAGTGGCGCGCAGATTCTTGCCGACGCGCTGCCCGCGGTCGCGCGCCTGCAGAGCTTCGAAATGTCGGGCCGCGCGGTGCCCATAGGCCTGGCGCTCGCGGTGGAGCCCGGCGCGATGATGACCACGTGCCACGGCATTCCCGCGGGCGTGCAACTCGTCGCCAACGTCGGTGCCGAGACCCGCTCCGCATCGCTCGCGCTCACCGACGAGGTGCTCGACCTGTGCAAGCTCAACGTCGCCGGCATGGGCCCGCAGGCGCTCGCGGTCGCGACCGACGAGCCGAAGGCGGGCGACACGATCTACGCCCTCGGCGCCAACGCGGCCGGCACGTTCGCGCTCACCGAGGGAAAGGTGAACCGCATCCGCACCGTGCCCGCGGGCAAGATCATCGAGATCTCGGTGCCGATCGCGCCCACTGCGAGCGGCGGCGCGGTGTTCGACACGTACGGCAAGCTCGTCGGCATCGCGACGACGCCGCATGAATTCGGCGCGGGCGTGAACGTCGCCCTGCCCGCCACGTGGATCGCGCAGGCGCGCTCGCGCGGCCGCACTCCGCCCTAGAAGTTCTCCACTCCCCTTCGGGGGAGCGTCGGGAGGGAGGGCTGGAGTGAGGCGTTCATCGGCGGATTCAAAGCCTTTTTGCCCGGTTAACTCCCTCATTCTTCCTGCGACGAGTTTCCCCCTCCCCGGCCCTCCCCCAAGGGGGAGGGAGAACGTTGGCGTTCCCGGCCGTAGAACACGAGGTAGAGGGTCGGCAGCACGAAGAGCGTAAGCAGCGTGGCGGAGATGAGCCCCCCGATCACGACCACGGCGAGCGGGCGCTGGGTCTCGGCGCCGATCGAGTGCGAGAGCGCCATCGGCAGCAGGCCCAGCATCGCGAGCAGCGCGGTCATCAGCACGGTGCGCAGCCGCACCAGCGATCCGGTCACTACCGCCTCCTCCACCGTGAGCCCCTCGGCGCGCAGCTGGTTGAAGTAGGTCACCATCACCACGCCGTTCAGCACCGCCTGCCCGAAGAGCGCGATGAAGCCGATCGCCGCCGAGACCGACACCGGTATCCCGGTAAACCAGAGCGCGAGGATCCCGCCGACCAGCGCGAACGGAATGTTGGCGACGATGAGCGTCGCGCTCTTCACCGAGCTGAAAGCATCGAAGAGCAGCAGGAAGATCAGCCCGATCGACAGCGGCACGATCCACGAAAGGCGCTTCATCGCGCGCTCCTGGTTCTCGAATTCCCCGGACCAGGTGATCTCGTCGCCCTCGCCCAGCGGGATGTCCGCGACGCGCCGCTTCATGTCGCCCACCACGCTGCCCATGTCGCGGTCGCGGATGAAGACGCCGATCGAGACCACGCGCCGCCCGTTCTCGCGCGCGATGTTCATGGCGCCCGAGGTCGAGCGGAAGCGCGCCACCTGCGACAACGGCACCTGCGCGCCCGCGGGTGTGGCGACGAGCAGCGTCGGCAGCATCGCGAGATCGCGCTCGCCCGGCTTGAGGCGCACGACGACACTGAAATGCTTCTCGCCTTCCCACAGCTCGGAGCTCGCCTTGCCGGCTAGCGCGGTCTCCACCAGGTCCTGGATGTCGCCCACGTTCACGCCATAGCGCGACGCCGCCCCGCGATCGATGTCGATCAGGTATTGGGGCAGCGCGCCGTCGCGGTCGATGAAAGCGCGCACGACGCCGGGCACGTTC
Source organism: Burkholderiales bacterium (assembly GCA_031424255.1). Classification (GTDB taxonomy): domain Bacteria; phylum Pseudomonadota; class Gammaproteobacteria; order Burkholderiales; family Usitatibacteraceae; genus Usitatibacter. The sequence continues at coordinate 35,360 of JANPHA010000349.1, forward strand.
GCGATCTTGCCGAGCACGGTGCGCGCTTCCGCCACGATCCGCTCGAGATCCTCGCCGCGCACCTTGATCACGATCTGGCCGTCGATCTGCGAGATGCTCTCGAGCACATTGTCGCGGATCGGCTGCGAGAACGAAGGCTCCATGCCGGGAAGCGCCGACACCGCCGCGTCCATCTCGCGTATCAGTTCTTCCTTGCTCTTGCCCTTGCGCCAGTCGGATTCCGGTCCGAGATCCACGTAGAACTCGGCGGAATTGAAGATCTTCGGATCGGTGCCGTCGTCGGGGCGCCCCACCTTCGAGATCACGGTGCGCACCTCGGGTACCGTGTGCAGCGCCTTGCGCACCGCGCGCGCCTGCTCCGAGGCCTCGGAGCCCGATACCGAAGGCGGCAGCGTGAGGTTCACCCAGATCGAGCCCTCGTTCAGTTCCGGCAGGAACTCGCTGCCGAGCTGCGAGGCGATCGCGAGCGAGATCGCGAGGGCCCCGACCGCGATCCCGGTCACCAGCCGCGGCCGCCCGATGGCGCGTCGCAACGCCGGCTGGTAGCGCGCCTTCAGCCATTCGACCAGGCGGTTGTCGCCGTGCGCGATGTCCTTCTTCAGCAGCTTCGCGCAGAGCAGCGGCACGAGTGTCAGCGACAGCAGCAGGGAGCCCACCAGCGCGTAGGTCACGGTCCAAGCCATCGGCGAGAAGATGCGCCCCTCGTGGCGCTGCAGCGTGAAGATCGGGATGTGCGCGGCGATGATGATGATCATCGAGAACACCGTCGGCCTGCCCACCTCGAACACCGCCTCGCGCACCGCCGCGATGCGCGCGCGATAGCTCTTCAGCTCTGCGGGCTTGAGCTCGCCCAGCCGGCGCACGATGTTCTCGACCACGATCACCGCGCCGTCGACGATGATGCCGAAGTCCATGGCGCCGAGCGACAACAGGTTCGCCGGGATGCCCACGATCGACAGCCCGATGAACGTGGCGAGCAAGGACAGCGGGATCACCGCCGCCACGATCAGCGCCGCGCGCAGGTTGCCGAGGAAGATGAAGAGCACCAGCATCACCAGCATCGCGCCCTCGGTGAGGTTGGTGAACACCGTGCGCAGCGTCTTCGCGATGAGCCACGAGCGGTCGTAGTACGGCACGATCTCGACGCCCTTGGGCAGCACCGTGGAATTCACGTAGGCGATGCGTTCCTTCAGCGCCTCGAGCACGCGCGAAGGGTTCTCGCCCTTGCGCATCACCACGATGCCGTTGATGATGTCGTCGGCGTCGTCCTGCCCCGCGACGCCCTGGGCCGGCGCCGATCCGGTGTGCACGTCGGCGAGATCGCGCACCAGCACCGGTGTCCCCTTGTTCTCGGCCACCACCACTTCGCCGATGTCGGAGGAGGAACGGAAGCTGCCGAGGCTGCGCACCAGGAACTGCTGGCGGCCCTGGGTCACCGCGCCGCCGCCGGCGTTGGCGTTGGCGCGAGAAAGCGCGCTGAAGAGCTGCGCGAGCGTCACCTTGTAGTCGCGCATCTTGGCGAGGTCCGGGCTCACCTCGTACTGCTTGATGGTGCCGCCCATCGTGACGATGTCGGCAACGCCCGGCGCCAGGCGCAGCTGCTTCTCCACCACCCAGTCCTGCAGCGTGCGCAGCTCCTGCGGCGTCATGTGGTCGCCGCGCAGGCGGAAGCGGAAGATCTCGCCGATCGCGGTGGAAAGCGGCGCCATCTCCGGCTCGACGCCGGGCGGCAGGTCCACGCCGCGCAGCCGCTCGAGCACCTGCTGGCGCACTGTCTGGTCGTTGGGCTTGTCGTTGAACGTGAGGATGATGAACGAGAGCCCGAACTGCGTGTGCGAGAACGCGCGCACGACGTTCGGCACCGAGGAGAGCGCCGTCTCGATCGGGATCGTCACCTGCCGCTCGACTTCCTCGGCGGCGCGGCCGGGATAGAGCGCGATCACGTTCACCTGCGTGTCGGACACGTCGGGGAACGCCTCGACCGGCAGGTTCTGGAACGCGATCACTCCCGCGGCGATGAAGACCAGCGTGCCGAGCAGGACGAAGAGCGGCTTGGCGAGCGCCGCCGAGACGATGCGGTCGATCACGGCAGCTTGGCGCTCTTCTCTTCGGGCGGCGTCTGCGAGAGCATCTGCTGCAGGAAGAGGTTGCTCGAGGTCACCACCTCGTCACCCACCTGCAGCCCGGAGAGCACCGCGACCCGGCCGCCCGCCTCGGAGCCCACGCGCACCGGGCGGCGCACGAACGTGGTCGGGTTCGCGCGCACGAACGCGAAGCGGCGCGCGCCCTCGAGATACACGGCGCGAGAATTCACCGTCGGCGCGTCGCCCGCGGGAATCTTCAGGTTCCCGGTGACGAACATCTCCGCCTTGAGCGTGCGCTCGGAATTGGGCACGTCGCCGCGCAGCTTGACGGTGCGCGATGTCGGATCGACGAAATCCGCGAGCTTGGTGAGCGTCCCGGCGAACGCGTCCTCGGGAAACTGGGTGCTCTTGATCACGAGCTGCATGCCCGCGGCGAGGTAGCGCAGGTCCGCCTCGCTCGCGTCCAGCACCACCCACAGCCGCGTCGGATCGGTCACCACGAAGAGCGGGGCGCCCGGCTGGTCGGGACGCAGCTCCTGGCCCGGATTGAGGTTGCGCTCGACGACGGTGCCGGCCATCGGGCTGCGCAGCACGAAGTGCGGCTCCGCGCCGGCGGTGCGCCCATACGACGTGAGCCGGGCCTGCGCGCGGTCGTTCTCGGCCTGCGCGCGCGCGTGGTCGGCCTCGGCTTGCTGCAGGTCTTTGCGCGCGACGATCCCCGCGGCGTTCAGCTCGCGCTGGCGCTCGAGCGTCTGGCGCGCGAGCGCGAGGTCGGCCTGCGCCTTGCGCGCGTCGGCCTGCGCCTGGCCGAAATCGGGCGACAGGATCTCGGCGAGCGGCGCGCCCGCGGCGACGCGATCGCCGACGTTCGCGATGATCCGCGTGACGCGCCCCGCGAACGGCGTGAAAACGCGCACGGTGCGCTCCTCGTTCCACGTGAGCCGGCCGGGGATCGCGAGGTCGCGCTCGCGCGGCGGCTCGACGCGCTCCACCGCGAGGCGCTGCGCCGCGGCGCTGCCGGCGGGAAAGACGATGCTCTGTCCGTTGATGGTCGGACGCGCCTCGGGCGCTTCGGCGGCCTTGCGCTCGCACCCCGCCAGCAGCAGCAGCGCGATCAGGATGCAGATCGCGAAGAGGAGCGCGTAAATGGTTTCGAGCGAGTCGTGCCATTTCATGGCATCCCCTCCGTCCATGTTTCGTTCGCGGCCTCGAGCCGCGCCCAGGCCTTGGCCGCGTCGGCGCGCGCCTGCAGCTCGTCCAGCTCGACCGCCTTCAGGGAGCGGCGCGCATCGAGCAGGTCGAGCACGCCCGTGGCCCCGCGCGAGTAGGCGATCTCCGCGGATTGCGCGACGTCGCGCGCCGCGGGCCCGATTTCCTTCTCGAAGCGCGCCCGTCGCTCGAGCGCGGCGCGTGTGTCGTCCTCCGCGAGCCGCCGCTCCGCCGCGGACAGCGCCTCGAGGCGCTCGGCCACGTTGCGCGCCGCGTCGCGATCCGCGAGCGCCCGTGCCGCCTCGCCCTCGTTCGCATGGCGCACGTGCAGCGGGATCGATACGGACAGGCCATAGGAGACGCCGGTGCCCTGCAGGTTGGTCTCGGAGACCGGCCATCGATCCGCCTGCACGCCCACGGTCACGTCGCGCGTGGCGAGGCTGCGGGCGAGCTCGCGCGCCGCCTCCGCCGCCTCGAGACGGTGGCGCGCCGCGGCGACGTCGGGCCGCAGGCCCCCGGCCGGGGCCGACGTGGAGAACACCACTGGCGCGACGGCGGCCTCCACTTCAAGGGCCGCGGCGATCGATTCCGCGCCGATCAGCTTCGCGAGGTCGAGGCGGCCGCGCAGCAAGTCGGCCTGCGATTGGCGCAGATCGTTGGCGACGCGCGCGGCATCGAGGCGAAAGCGGTTGACCTCGGCTCGCGGCACCTCGCCCGCCTCGAATCGGCGGTTCGCGGCGCTCACCGACTCGCTGGAGAGCGCGAGGAAATCGCGCTGCAGGCGCACGCGCTCCTGCGCGGCGCCGAGATCGAAGAACGCGGTGCGCATCGCGAGGCGCTGCAGGCGCACCTGCTCGGCCACGTCGGCACGCGCCGCGGCGAGCGCCGCCTCCGCCTGGCGCACGCGCAGCCCGGACTTGCCGCCGCGCTCCACGAGCTGCTCGACGCGCACCGAGCTATCGAAGGTCTTGTCGCGCAGCCCCCCGCCGCCCAGGCCCGCCTGCGGATTCACGTTCGATGCGCCGAGCGTGAGCGTGGGGTTGGGCCGCTGGCCGGCGATCCGCCGGTCGGCAGCCGCCATCTGCAGCGCATCGAGGGCGGCGCGCACGTCGCGATTGCAGCGCGCGACGCGTTCCTCGGCGGCCGCGAGCGCCAGCGGCAGCGATAGCCGCGCCGCGCACTCGTCGGCCAACGGCGCGGCATGCGCCACGGCGGCGAGCCAGCAGCTTGCGAGCAACGCGACGAGTCTTTGCATCGAGACGAAAATACATCTATGGTTCTTGTCGTCGGGCAACTATGCCCCGCCAAGCTGTCATCAATCTGACGCCCCCATGCGTGTGCTCATCGTCGAAGACGACCCCCTCCTCGCCCAAGGCCTGACCGAGACGTTGCGCCGGGAAGGCTACGTGGTCGACGCGGTGCGCAGCGCCGAGCACGCCGAGGCGGCCCTGCGGGTGACCGGGATCGACCTCGTGATCCTCGACATCGGGCTGCCCGGCATCGACGGCTTCGCCTGGCTCAAGCGCTTCCGCGCGCGCGGCTCCGAGCAGGCGGTGCTGGTGCTCACCGCGCGCGACGCCCTCGCCGATCGCGTGCACGGCCTCACGCTCGGCGCCGACGACTACCTGGTGAAGCCGTTCGCGCCCGAGGAGCTGGTCGCGCGCGTCTCGGCGCTGGCGCGGCGCGGGCGGGCGTTGCGCTCGCGCGTGATCGAGCACGGGCCGCTCACCATCGACCTCGCGCGCAAGCGCGCGATGATCTCCGGCAAGCCGCTCGAGCTGCCGCAGCGCGAGCACGCGATCCTCGAATACCTGTTCACCAATGTCGACGCGATCGTCGGCAAGGACAAGATCTCGAGCGCGGTCGCCTCGTGGGACGAGCAGCTTTCCGCCAACGCGATCGAGGTGCACATCTCGCGGCTGCGCGCCAAGCTCGAGCCCGCCGGCATCCGCATCCGCACGGTCCGCGGCCTCGGCTACCTGGTCGAGGCGTGGAAGAATGCGAAGCCTTAGGTTCCGCCTGCTCGCGTGGCTGATCCCGCCGCTGCTGGTGGTGGGCATCGCCGCGGCCGGCGGCGCGTACGTGTTCATGGAGCGCCGCCTGACCACGGCGTACGACCACGACCTCGGCGATACCGCGCGCGCTCTCGTGCCCTACCTGCGGCGCGACGGCGACGGCGTGCGCCTCGAGCTGACCGAGCTCGCGTTGTCGATCCTGCGCGCCGACAGCTCCGACCAGATCTTCTACGCGGTCCGCGATGCGCGCGGCCGCGTCGCCGCGGGCGACGAGAGCCTCGTCGTGCAGGCGAAGGGCACCGACATCTCGCCCAACTTCTGGGACGGCACGCTGCGCGGCGTGCCGGTGCGCGCGGTCTCGTTCGAGACGAAGGTGTCGGGCCTGCCGGTGACGGTGATCGCCGCGGAGACCACGCGCAAGCGCCAGCAGGCGGCGCGCGATGCGATGCTCTCGGCGATGACGCCGGTCGTGCTGCTGTCGGCCGCCGCGGTGGTCGCCATCCTCTTCGGCGTGCGCCGCGGCCTCGGCCCGATCGACCAGCTGCGCGAAGAGGTGCAGGCGCGCTCGCACCTGGACATGCGCCCGGTCGAGGAACACCAGGTGGTCGACGAGCTGCGCCCGCTGGTGGAGGAGCTCAACCGGATGCTGCAGCGCCTGCAGCGCGCGCAGGAGACGCAGGCGAAATTCATCGCCAACGCGGCGCATCAGCTGCGCACGCCGATCGCCGGGCTCGTGACCCAGCTGCACCTCGCGCGCGGCGACAGCGCGGACGGTGCGGTGCATCTCGCCGGCGCGGTCGAGGCCGCGACGCGGCTTGCGCGCCTCGCGCAGCAGATCCTGTCGCTCGCGGCCGCCGATCCGATCTCCAACCCCGCGGTGAACGACGAGACGTGCGACCTGGCCGAGATCGTGAAGGACCATGCGAATACCTGGATTCGCCAGGCGACCGCGCGCGACGTCGAGCTCGAATTCGATCTCGACCGTGCGCCGATCCGCGGCAATGCGCTGCTCGTGGGCGAGCTCGCCGCCAACCTGATCGACAACGCCGCGCGCTACGGCGCCCGGACCGTCACCGCGGCGACCCATCGCGCCGGCGGGCGTTCGATCCTGGAAGTGATCGACGATGGGCCCGGCATTCCCGCGGCCGAGCGCGTGCATATCTTCGAACGCTTTCGCCGGCTCGACAACGAGTCGACCACCGGCAGCGGGCTCGGGCTCGCGATCGTGCGCGAGATCGCGCAGCGCCACAGCGCGGAGGTGCGCCTTTCCGATGCGCCGGGTGGAGTCGGCACCCTCGTGAGCGTATCGTTTCCCGGGCCATGAGATCGCGACGCGCGATGCTGGGCTTCGTCACGCTGTGCGCCCTCAGCCCGGAGGGCGAAGCCGCGCGCCCGATGATCACCGACGACGCGCGCATGGTCGATCCGAAGGCGTGCCAGGTGGAGAGCTGGGTGCGGCGCAATCGCGACTCGACCGAGATGTGGGCGCTTCCCGCCTGCAATCCCACCGGTGCATTCGAGCTCACATTCGGCGGGGCGCGCACGCGCGAAGACGGCCGCGACCGCTTCACCGACCAGCAGGTGCAGGTGAAGACGATCCTGCGCCCGCTCGAGCCCGACAACTGGGGCGTGGGGCTCGCCCTGGGCACGATCCGGCACCCGCGGCGCGAAGCCGCCAACGACTGGCCGGGGGACCCGTACTTCTACGTTCCGGTGAGCATCGCACTCGGTGGGGACGCGTGGGTGGTTCACATGAATGGCGGCGCGGTGCATCGACGCGACGAGCGCCGCACGATCACGACCTGGGGCCTGGGCAACGAGATCCGGCTTCGGGACGACCTCTACTTCATTCCCGAGATCTTCCAGCTCGACCGCGGGCGGCCGTTCTACCAAGTGGGGCTGCGGTACTGGGTCGTGAAGGACCGGCTCCAGGTGGACGCAACCTTCGGCAACCGCGCGGTGTCCGAGACGCAGGAGCGATGGTTCTCCATCGGGCTCCGCGTGCTGTCCCCCCCGTTCCTGCCTTGAACCGGCCCCCATGGACTTTCCGGCGCTCATCGATTCCTACGGCTACCTCGCTGTCCTGGTCGGCGCCTTCCTCGAAGGCGAGACGATCCTGGCGCTCGCGGGCCTCGCGGCGAATCGCGGCTACCTGGATTTCCTCACCGTCGTGATCGTGGCGATGATCGCGGGATTCGCCGGCGACCAGTTCTATTTCTTCCTGGGCCGGCGTCGCGGCGCCAGGATCCTGCGGCGCTTCCCCGATGCGTGCGAGCGCGCCTACAAGTTCGACGCGCTGCTCTCGCGCTGGCATGCGCCGCTCATCATCGCCATCCGCTTCATGTACGGCTTCCGCATCCTCGGGCCGATCATGCTCGGCATGGGGCGCGTGCCGGCGTGGAAATTCATGGTCTACAACTTCATCGGCGCGGCGATCTGGGCGCCGCTGATCGCGGGCATCGGCTACGTTTTCGGCTCGATGCTCGAATCGATGCTGCACGACCTGAAGAACGTCGAGATGTGGGCGTTCGTCGCGATCCTCACGCTCGGCCTCGCGAGCTTCGCGCTGCACAAGATGCGCGAGCGCAAATCCGCTTCCAAGGTTTCCACCATCCCCCTGTAGGTTGCCGCCGACACGCGAAAAAAAGTTCCCGCCGAACGGATGCGAACCGGCGGCGCGGCGCGCATGTCGTACTTGCGTCGCACGGGCCTCGAGGCCCGGCCACCGGAGGGAATCCCCAGTGAAAAAATTGCCCGCAGCACTGCTGGCCGTGGCGATGGGCGTTTCCATCGGCAGCGCGCTCGCCACCGTCAACGTGAACACCGCGCAGCAAAGCGAGCTGCAGTCCACGCACGGCCTCGACAAGTACAAGGCCAAGGCGATCATCGAGTATCGCCACGGCCATGGTCCGTTCACATCACTCGACGACCTGGCGAAGGTCCCCGGCCTCGGCCGCGACACCCTCGAGGCGGTCGCCCCGATGGTCGCCTTCACCGGCGACCCCTACATTCCCCCGCCGAAGCCGGAGAAGAAAGCCGCGAAGAAGTAGCTTATGCGCTCTCTTCGCGCTCGGGCGTTGCGCTGATGTGGTGGATCGAGATGTCGGCGCCGTCGAATTCTTCCTCGGCCGACATGCGGATGCCGACGGTGGCTTTCAGCGCACCGTAGATCGCAAAGCCGCCGACGAACGCGATAGTGATGCCGAGGGCGGTGCCCGCGAGCTGGCTCGCGAACGAAACGTCGCCCAGGCCTCCCATCGCCTTGGAGCCGAAGATCCCGCAAGCGAGCCCACCCCAGGTCCCGCAAAGCCCGTGCAGGGGCCACACGCCCAGCACGTCATCGATCCTGAGCTTGTTCTGCGTGAGATTGAACATCCAGACGAATAGCGCACCCGCCACTGCCCCGGTAGCGAGCGCGCCGAGCGGATGCATCACGTCGGAGCCCGCGCAGATCGCGACCAACCCCGCGAGCGGTCCGTTGTGGACGAACCCCGGGTCGTTGCGGCCGACGACGAGGCCGGCGATCGTACCGCCCGCCATCGCCATCAGGGAATTGGCCGCGACGAGCCCGGAGATCTTCTCGACAGTCTGCGCGCTCATCACGTTGAAACCGAACCAGCCCACCGAGAGCACCCATGCGCCGAGCGCAAGGAACGGGATGCTCGACGGCGGGAACGCCAGCACGCGTCCGTCTTTCGTATAGCGCCCCTGGCGCGCTCCCAGCAGGATCACCGCCGCGAGCGCCACCCATCCGCCCACCGCGTGCACCACCACCGATCCGGCGAAGTCGTGGAATTCCGCACCGAAGGTCGACTTGAGCCAGCCCTGGATGCCATACGCGCGGTTCCACGCTATGCCTTCGAAGAACGGGTAGAGGAGTCCCACCAGGATGAAGGTCGCGGCTATCTGCGGATTGAAGCGTGCGCGCTCCGCGATGCCGCCCGAGACGATCGCCGGGATGGCCGCTGCGAACGTGAGCAGGAAGAAGAATCGCACCAGCTCGTACCCGCTTTTCTGCGACAGGACTTCCGCGTTCGCGAAGAAGCCCGTTCCATACGCGACCGCGTAGCCAATGAAGAAGTACGCGATCGTCGAGACGGAAAAATCCACGAGGATCTTCATCAGCGCGTTCACCTGGTTCTTGCGCCTCACCGTGCCGAGCTCGAGGAATGCGAAGCCCGCGTGCATCGCGAGAACCAGAATTGCGCCAAGCAGGATGAACAGGACGTCCGCGGACGTCTTCAGTGCCTCCATAGTCTCTCTCCTCCGATCGTTCTTGTAGTTGGGCAAACAAAAACCCCGCCGGGGCGGGGTTTCGGGTGAAGCGGCTCAGGCCGGGACCGGCTCCGTATCGCGCGGTCCCGGCTGGGGCTCACGCGGCTTAGGCGCGTCGACCATGCTGCCTTTCGGCTGCGCGGCCTCTTCCTGCCGACGGCGGCGCTGCATCTCTTCGGCGTACGCCTTGCGGATCAACTCGTATTCCCAAGCATGGCACATGGCAATCTCCTTTGACGGATTTACAGGGAGTTGTGCGAGCTATGCTACGCCGATTTTTCTCCCCTCCCCGACCTCTCCCAAGGGGGAGGGAGAGCTCAGTACAGCTTGTCCCGCAGGGTGCGCAGGACCTGCTCGCCGAGCTTCTCCATCATCGCGATCTGCTTCTCGACATATTTCTTCGCGATCGCGACTTGGTCGGGCTCGAGCAGCCCGTAGAGACGCGTCCATTCCTCGCGCGCCTCGCGGAAGTGCGGCCGGATCATTTCGAGGAGCTGCTCCTGCGAATCGGCGAGCACGCCGATGTCGGGGCGCGGCTTCGCGATCTCGTCGGCGATGCGCTGCTTTTGCTGGAATGCGACCATCCCGAGCGAGAGCAGCGCCCGCTGCGTGGCCTGGACCGCGATATCGAACTGCGCTTTCTGCTCGGGCTTCAGCTTGAGCTGGCTTTCGAGCCTGGAGAAATTGCCGAAGCCCTGCGCGGCGGCGCCGAGCGAAAGCGCCATCAGCAGCGCGGCGAGAAACGCGCGGAGGAGGGCATTCAAGGCTGTATTCAGAACGGCTGCCTCCTGAACGGCAGGCTCCCGGCCTTGCCGTCGATCAAGTATTCGAAGGAAGCATTATCCGCCGTGAAGCGCATTTTGAAAGAGCCCGCGTCGGTGAGCCGGAGCGCCGCCGCATTGTAATCGTGGCCGAGCCACGGCGAGCCGGCGGCGCGATAGATGCGGCCCTCGTAGGTCTGCGCATCGCTCCAGAAACCTTGCGGCATCACGAACCAGGTGGGCGAGCCATCCGGGTCGTAGGTGAACCACACCGAGAAAAGCGTGCGGAATTGCTGCAGCACCGCGATGCCCCAGCCGTTCTGCGCATCGCCGCCCCACCACATGTCGCCCACGGTGAGCCCGCTCGCCGTATCCTGCGGCCCGAACGGCTGGCGCTCGATCAGCTTGTGCCCATCGATGCCGTTGATCGTGTAGTCGAGCGCCACGTGCTTCGAATCCGTGAACGTGAGCGCGGCATGGCCCACCGAGGCACCGACCACGAATTTCGAAGTGTCGTACGCCGCATAGGGCGAGCCGCGCGGGAGGTAGAGATTGCCGGAGTACACCGTCTTCTCCGCGTTCCACGCACCGCCCGGCATCACGAACCACGTGGGATGGCCCGCGGCGTCGTACGCGTAGATCACCGAGAAGAGCGTGTCGCCATGCTGCACAATGCTCATGCCCCAGCCGTTCTCCGCCGGGCCCGACCACCACATGTCCTGCCAGGGCGTGGTGGAAGCGTGAATCGCGAGGCGCTGCGTGAGGTTGCGCCACTGCAACTCGACCGCGTAATCGCCGGTGCAGCCGTCGGGGTTGACGGTGAAGCCCACCATGCCGCTCTGCCCGGTGTTGCCGCTGCCCGGTGTGATCGAGGCCGAGGCGGTGCCGGGAACGATACGCGCGGCGATATCGACGTTGAAGAGCCGGTACACGCCCTGCATCGCCGCGGCGGAAACGCTGAACGGCTCACCCGGGCGCACCTCCGCGGGATTGGTCGTGGCGTTGAGATAGACGCTCGAGGGGATGTACGTGAGGACGTTGTAGGTCACCGATACGCCCGCGGACACGGTGAGCCAGCACACGATTCCCTGCGGCCGCGCGGTGAACGTGGTCGACGCGACGCCATTGGCATCGGCAGTCACGTTGATGAGGAAAAGCCCGTTCGGAAATGCGCCGCACGCGTCGTTGGCGAAGCTCACGGTCTCGCCCGCCGCGGGACGCCCGGCGGCATCGGTGAAGCGCACCGAGAAGACCTGCGATTCGCCGCCCGCCACACTCTGCAAGAGCGGCGTGATCGGCTGCGCGTTCGCGGCCGCGCGCGCCGCCGGTGACAGCGCGAATAGCGTGACCAGCAACAACAGGATGCGAAGGCTCATGGGAAAACGCAACTCAGAACGGCTGTCGTGCCAACAACAACGTTCCTGGACGCCCCTCGATGACATAGTCCATGGTCGCGGTATCCGCCTGGAAGCGCAATCGGAACGATCCTACATCGAGCACCTGGACCTGCGAGGCGTCATAGGCGCGGCCCACCCACGCCGCACCGCGCGTGCGATACATCCGGCCCGCGTAGGTGCTCGCGTCGATCCACGAGCCCGAGGGCATCGTGTACCAGGTGGGCGCGCCGTTCGCGTCGTACGTGAACCACACCGAGAAGAGCGTCGCGTATTGCTGCAGTGCCGCGAAGCCCCAGCCGTTTTGCGAAGGTCCGCCCCACCACATGTCGCCATGGCTGCCGAAATCGCTCGAGTCCACCGGCCCGAACGGCTGGCGCGTGATGTCCTTGTGCCCGATGATGCCGTCGATCGCGTAGTCGAGCGCGGCCTGGCGTGGATTCGCAAACGTGAGCGACGCGTTGCCCACCGGCGCGCCGACCACGAAGCGCGACGCGTCGTAGGCGAAATAGGGCGCCGAGCGCGTGAGGTAGAGCGGGCCCGAGTACGCGGTGCGCGCCGCGTTCCACGAGCCTCCCGGCATCACATACCAGATCGGAGCGCCCTGGTTGTCGTACGCGTAGAGGACTGAGAAGAGCGTGGCGTTGTGCTGCACGATGCTCATGCCCCAGCCGTTCTCCGCGCCGCCGCCCCACCACATGTCCTGCACGTTGGGAACGCCCGCGGGGTTCACGCCGGCCGCCAGCAGCGCGAACACCGGCACCACGATATCGTCATCCGCGATCGCGCCTTCATCGCCGACCTGTCCGTCGGCTATGTCCACCTGCACGCGGTTTGCGTTGGCGCGCGAGCCCACCTGGTACCAGTGCGGCAGGTCGTTCGGGCTCGTGCGCCCGAACATCCACGCCTGCGCGCCCGCGGGGATCGCCGACGGGAACTGCACCGACGCATTCACGGTCGTGCCGCCGCAGTGCTTGAGCGTGAAAGCGACGAACCCGAACGGGGCCTGCAGTCCCACCGGAATCGAGTCCGCGGCCGCCGATACGCGCGCGTCGAGCGGATCGATCTGCTGGAACGAGCCGATGGTGCAGGTGGGGTTGTCCGCGAACATGTTGAGCCCCACCTCGCCGCCGTTCGTGACCGAGGCCGTCGAGGCGGCGGTGCGCGCCATGTTGGTCACGTCGATCACGATCGAGAAGATGCCGTAGGTCACGCGGATCCCGTAGCGGCCGGGCCAGTCATTGGCCACCGCGCGCATCGTGGCGAATCCATCGGCGTCGGTGCTCGCCTGTTGCGTCGCCAGGGCCGCTCCCGCGGGCCCCGTGCTCTCGACCTGGAAAGTCACCGGCATGTTGGCGACCGGCGTTCCGTTGAGGGTTCCCTCGGCCACGCGCACCGTGAAGCTGAACGCGTCGCCGGTGGTGGGTGTGAGGACACTGCTGCCCACGCCGAACAGAGTGCCCGGCGGCTGCCCCACCTGCGTCACCGGGACCGTACGCACGGCCGGGCCCGCGCGCACGAGGATCTGGTAGTCGCCGGGAAAGCGGTTCGCAATTCCGATGATCAAGGCCTGCTGGCTCGCGCCCAGCGTGATCAAGGCGGGAATCGAAGCGATGCCCGCCTGCCCCGGCGTGAGCGCATCGAACGTGACCTGAAGCCCGGCGAGCGGCATTCCATCCGGCACGCTCGCCTCGATGACGAAATTGAAGGGCAGGTTCACGGTCGTCACCATCCGCGTCGGCACGACCAGCGACAACTGCGCGGGGTCGTAGATGTAGGCGACGAGATCCTGCGCCGGATCCGTCGAGCCGCCCGTCATCCGCACGGAGATCGCGCAGGCTCCACGGGTCGCGCCCGCCGTGAAGACCGCCGGCGCCGTTGCCAATCCCGTGCCGTCGGTGAACGCGACCGCGGTGTTCGTGCCGGCGAACGTGCCGCACGTGCTCGTGAAAACGATCAGCGCGTTGACCGCGCCGCTGCCGCCATCCACCGCACGCACCACGAACGGCGCGGGCGCCGCATGGCCGTACGCGAGCACCGGAGCATTGCCGCTGACCGGCACGACGCTGAATACGGCGAAGGCCGGTTGCCCGCAAGACAGGCACGCAAGCACCGCCAACGCCGAGAGGAATCTCGCCATTCGTTCTTGTCTTTCGAGGGTCAGAAGGGCTGTCGCGTGAGGGAAAGCGTGCCCGTGCGGCCGAAGACGCTGTACTCGAGCGTCGCGTGTGTGGAGTCCTGGAACCGCAGCACGTAGGGGCCAACCGCGCCGACTTTCAGCTTCGATGCATCATAGGGCGTTGCCACCCACGGGGAGCTCGAGGTGCGATACATCGTGCCCGCATACGTGCTCGCATCGCGCCATTCGCCGCCGGGCATCACGAACCACGTGGGCGTCCCATCGTCTTCATACGTGAACCAGACCGCGAAGAGCCCGCCGAACTGCTCCTGGATCGCGACGCCCCAGCCGTTCTGTTCCACGCCGCCCCACCACATGTCGCCCACGCCCTGCAGCGGCGACGGCGCATCACCGGTGAAATCCTGGCGAACCATGCGCTTGCTGACGAGGCGCACGTCGTACGGCGTGGTGAAATTGAAAGTGAACCCCGTTTCGAAAAGGAGAGCGTCGGGACCCTTGAACCTCAGCGCCGAAAAGCCCACGGGTTTGCCCACGGCGAATCGCGATGCATCGTAAGCGAACCAGGGCGCGGAACGCGGCGAGTAGACCGGGCCGGCGAAATCGGACCCTATCCTCGAAGTCCACTCGCCGCCGGGCTGCACGTACCACGTGGGATGTCCCTGGTCGTCATAGACGAAGAGCACGTTGAAGAGCTGGTTGCCATGCTTGACGATGCTCATGCCCCAGCCGTTCTCGGCGGAGCCGGACCACCACATGTCCTGCAGGTCGAGATCCGAACCGCCCGCGGAGTTCGTGGTGGTGAGCATCGCGTACGCCCATACATTGCTGCGAGTGCGGGCATCGTAAGCGTAAGCGGTCACCTTGCGCTGGCCCAGCCCGTAGCCTGCGGCGATGGGCGGCGACACAGCGTAGCCCGAAGCATCGGTTTGCACGTATGCGACGCTCGGATCGGAGCTGAGAAAGCCGAAATGATTGTCGTCGGCGCTGGTTGGCAGGAAGGCCACCGTCTCGGAGGCGACCGCCTGGCCATAGTCATCGACCAATCGCACCACCAGCGGCTGCGCGAAGCGCGTGCCGAGAACCGCCTTTTGCCCGTCGCCGCTGCTCAGGGCGAGGACCCTCGCGGGCGGCCTGTCGATCGTCGTGAGCACGATGGACGCGCTGCCGAGGTACGCATTACCCGGCGCAAACGCGAGCACGGTCAAGGTAAAGTTCCCGGGGAAGCGTGCGTACAGGTTTCGGATCTCGGCGACTCCATCCGCATCCGTCGTGATCCGGCAATTGGTACCGAGGTCGGGATAGCACCCGGTTCGGTCATCCACATCGACCGCGCCAAAACCACCCGGGGGCACGCTATAGCGGATCTCGACACCGCTCGCGGGCAATCCGCTCGGGTAGGTCACGCGCACCGCGATCGCGTTGGGAAAGTGATCCCCTCGGAGCGCCTGCTGGGGTGTCGAGCCGGGCAGCGGCGTGACCTCGGCATGCACAATCGAGGCGGCCAGCAGGAGTAGCGCGAAGAGGGAGCGGATCACAGGAGAAAGCCTACGCGAAACCCGGCAAAAGGTCTGTCGGTGGAAACCGCGCACAGGTCGTGCAGAATAGGGGTTTTGCACCGCAGCAATACTCGGCGTCCCCGCACAAGACGGGGCTAAAACACATGCCAAACGACTCAAAGACGCCCTCCGAAGGCGCCCACGTCACCAATTTCATCCGCCAGGCGATCGAGAAGGATCTCGTCTCCGGAAAGTATGCGCAGCGCCGCTGGGCCGACAGCCCCGGGCCGGCGTCCGTGCACGCGAACGCGCCCCTCGATCCCGCGAAGATCCGCACGCGCTTTCCGCCGGAGCCCAACGGCTACCTGCACATCGGCCACGCGAAATCGATCTGCCTCAACTTCGGCCTGGCGGACGACTACGGCGGTGTCTGCCACATGCGCTTCGACGACACCAATCCCGAGAAGGAAGAGCAGGAATTCGTCGACGGCATCCTCGATGGCGTGCACTGGCTCGGCTATCACTGGGGCAGGAACGACGAGAACCTCTACCACGCGTCGGATTACTTCGACTGGATGTACGACTTCGCGGTCGCCCTCATCGAGCATGGCGACGCGTACGTCGATTCGCAGACCGCCGATGAGATCCGCGTCACCCGCGGCACCTTCAGCGAGCACGGCATCGATTCACCGCATCGCGCGCGCGGCGTCGAGGAGAGCCTGCGGCTCTTCGCCGAGATGCGCGAGGGCAAGCACCCCGACGGCTCGCACGTGCTGCGCGCGAAGATCGACATGAAGTCGCCCAACATCAACATGCGCGATCCGACGCTCTACCGGATCAAGCACGCCGAGCACCACCGCACCGGCGACAAGTGGTCCGTCTATCCGATGTATTCGTACGCGCATCCGATCGAGGACGCGCTCGAGAACATCACGCACTCGCTGTGCACGCTCGAATTCGAGGACCAGCGGCCGTTCTACGACTGGGTGCTGGAGCGGATCGCCTCCTTCGGCATGCTGCAGCGCCCGCTGCCGCAGCAAATCGAGTTCTCGCGCCTGAACCTCACCTACACGGTGATGAGCAAGCGGTTCCTGAAGCAGCTCGTGGACGAAGGCCACGTCGACGGCTGGGACGATCCGCGCATGCCGACGCTCGTGGGAGCCCGCCGCCGCGGCTTCACGCCCGAAGGCTTCCGCGTCTTCGTCGATCGCGTCGGCGTATCCAAGGCCGACTCGTGGATCGAGTACGGGCTGCTGGAAGACAGCATGCGCGAGCACCTGAACGAGGTGGCCCCGCGCAGGATCGCGGTCCTCGATCCGTTGAAGCTCGTGATCGACAACTGGCCGAAGGGCCACGTCGACGAGGCGTTCGCTCCCAATCACCCGCAGAAGGCGGACTGGGGCAAGCGCTCCATGCCGATTTCGAACGAGCTCTGGATCGAGCGGGAAGATTTCATGGAAGTGCCCTCGAAGGGCTTCTTCCGCCTTTACCCGGGAAACACCGTGCGCCTCAAGTACGGCTACGTGGTCCGCGTCACCGGATACTCCAAGGACGATGCCAGCGGCCTCGTGACGGAAGTGCACTGCGAATACTTGCCGGATTCCAGGTCGGGGACACCTGGCGCGGACACGTACAAGGTGAAGGGCGTGGTTCACTGGGTTTCCGCGGCGCAGGCGTACGAGTGCGAGGTGCGCCTCTACGATCGGTTGTTCAAGGTGCCGCACCCCGGCAGGGAAACGGGAAACTACCTGGACGACGTG
>JANPHA010000350.1:0-11193 GCA_031424255.1 Burkholderiales bacterium
TGCGCGGCGGAGGCGACGGGGCTCGATTCGCTCATCGTTGCCCGAACAGGCCCTGGGGCCGGATCAGCAGCACGATCGCCATGATGACGAAGATCACGGTGTTGGATGCCTCGGGATAGAAGTACTTGGTGAGCCCCTCGATCACGCCGAGCGCGAACCCGGTGATGATCGAGCCCATGATCGAGCCCATGCCGCCGATCACCACCACCGCGAACACCACGATGATCAGCGACGATCCCATCTGCGGGCTCACCTGGTAGATCGGCGCGGCGAAGACCCCGGCGAGCGCGGCGAGCCCCACTCCGAAGCCGTAGGTGAGCATGATCATCCGCGGGACGTTCACGCCGAAGGCCTGCACCATCGTCGGGTTCTCGGTCGCGGCGCGCAGGTAGGCGCCGAGCTTGGTGCGCTCGATCAGGAACCAGGTGCCGAAGCAGATCACGACCGAGGCGACGATCACCCACGCGCGGTAGTTGGGCAGGAACATGAAGCCCAGGTTCTGGCCCCCGGTGAGCGCCTCGGGCATCGCGTACGGCAGGCCCGCGGAGCCGAACTCGTGGCGGAAGGCGCCCTCGATGATGAGGGCGAGGCCGAAGGTGAGCAGCAGGCCGTACAGATGGTCGAGCTTGTAGAGGCGCGAGAGCATCAGGCGCTCGATGACAACACCGAAGGCGCCGATCGCGATCGGCACGAGGATCAGCGCCCACCAGTAGTTCAGGCCCAGCTTGTTCAGCAGGAAATACGCCGCGAAGGCGCCCATCATGTACTGGGCGCCATGGGTGAAGTTGATGATGTTGAGGAGCCCGAAGATGACCGCGAGCCCCAGCGATAAGAGGGCGTAGAACGATCCGTTGATCAGGCCGACCAGCAGTTGGCCCGAGAGCGCGGGAAGGGAGATGTCGAACATCGTTCTACGCCGTGGGGGTTACTTCTTGACCAGCGGGCAATCGCCCTGGTCGATCGGACGGAACGCCTGGTCGGCGGGAATCGTGGCGAGGACCTTGTAGTAGTCGTACGGGCCCTTCGACTCCGACGGCTTCTTCACTTCCACCAGGTAGGCGGGGTGGATCTTGCGGCCGTCGGCGCGGATGACACCCTTGCCGAACAGCGGATCGTCGGTCGGGAGCTCCTTCATCTTCGCGATCACCTTCGTGCCGTCGTCGCTCTTCAGCGCCGCGACCGCCTTCAGGTAATGCAGCACGCCGGCGTAGACGCCCGCCTGCACCATCGTCGGGTACTTGCCGCCGTTGGCCGCCGCGAAACGCTTGGCGAAGGCCCGCGTCTGGTCGTTCAGGTCCCAGTAGAACGTGGTCGTGAGGATCAGGCCCTGCGCCTTGTCGAGCCCGAGGCCGTGCACGTCCGAGAGGAACACCAGCAGGCCCGCGAGGTTCTGGCCGCCCTTCACGATGCCGAACTCGGCCGCCTGCTTGATCGAGTTGATGGTGTCGCCGCCGGCGTTGGCGAGGCCGACGATCTTGGCCTTCGACGCCTGCGCCTGCAGCAGGAACGAGGAGAAGTCCTGCGTGTTGAGCGGCACGCGCACCTTGCCCACCACCTTGCCGCCGTTCTTGAGCACCACCGCCTCGGTGTCGCGCTCGAGCGCCTGGCCGAAGGCATAGTCCGCGGTGAGGAAGAACCAGGTATCGCCGCCGCGCTTGACGATCGCGCCGCCCGTCCCGTTGGCGAGCATCCACGTGTCGTAGGTCCAGTGGACGGTGTTCGGCGAGCACGCCTTGCCGGTGAGATCGGAGCTGGCGGCGCCCGAGTTGATGAACGCCTTGCCCTTCTCGCGCGTCACGGTGTTGACCGCGAGCGCCACGCCCGAGTTGGGCACGTCGATGATCATGTCGACGCCTTCGGCGTCGTACCACTTGCTCGCGATCTGCGAGCCGACGTCGGGCTTGTTCTGGTGGTCGGCGCTGATCACCTCGACGGTGAGGCCCTTCTCCTTCGCCTTGAAGTCCTCGATCGCCATCTTGGCGGCGACGACGGAGCCCGCCCCGCCGAGGTCGGCGTAGAGGCTCGATTGGTCGTTCAGCACGCCGATCTTCACGACGTTGCCCGAGATCTGGGCCTGCGCGGTTCCGGCGGCGAGCGCCAGGGCCGCGGCGGCCGCGAGTGTTTTCATCTTGAAATTCATTTTGCCATCGCTCCTCATGAGATTCGATCCAGTTTCATACACCAAGGTACTCTTTCAGCATCTGCGTCTTCGATTCGAGCTCGGCCGCGGCGAACGTCTGCGCGATCTTGCCGTGTTCCATCACGTAATGCCGGTCCGCGAGCGGCGCGGCGAAACGGAAGTTCTGCTCCACCAGCACGATGGTGAAGCCGCGCTCCTTGAGCTTCACGATCACGCGCCCGAGGGTCTGCACGATGACCGGGGCCAGGCCCTCGGTGATCTCGTCGAGCAGCAGGATGTTGGCGCCGGTGCGCAGGATGCGCGCCATTGCGAGCATCTGCT
This sequence comes from Burkholderiales bacterium, assembly GCA_031424255.1. Taxonomy (GTDB): domain Bacteria; phylum Pseudomonadota; class Gammaproteobacteria; order Burkholderiales; family Usitatibacteraceae; genus Usitatibacter. The sequence continues at coordinate 2,462 of JANPHA010000350.1, forward strand.
GCTCCCCGCCCGAGAGCTTCGTGCCCTGCGCGGTCTTGCGCCGCTCGCGCAGGTTGGGAAACATCTCGTAGATCTCGTCGATGCTCATGCCGCCCTTGGCGATCTCCGGGGGCAGCAGCAGGTTCTCCTCGACCGACAGGCTGGAGAAGATGCCGCGCTCCTCGGGGCAGTAGCCGATGCCGAGGTGCGCGATCCTGTAGGTGGGCCAACTGACCGTCTCGACGCCGTTCACCACGATCGAGCCGGTGCGCCGACCGACCAGGCCCAGCACCGACTTGAGCGTCGAGGTGCGCCCGGCGCCGTTGCGGCCGAGCAGCGTCACCACCTCGCCCTTGTGCACCGTCAGGTCGACGCCGTGCAGCACGTGGGATTCACCGTACCACGCCTGCAGGTTCTGGATGCGCAGGACTTCCTCAGCCATGGGCGGTCCCCATGTACGCCTCGATCACCGCGGGATGCGCCGAGACCACGGAATACGGGCCTTCGGCGAGCACCGCGCCGCGCGCGAGCACCGTGATCGTGTCGCAGATGCCGGAGACGACGCTCATGTTGTGCTCGACCATCAGCACGGTGCGTCCCACGGCGACTTCCTTGATCAGGTCCCTCACCCGGTCGACGTCCTCGTGGCCCATGCCCGCGGTGGGTTCGTCGAGCAGCATGAGCTCGGGCTCCATCGCGAGCGTGGTCGCGATCTCGAGCGTGCGCTTGCGGCCGTAGGCGAGCTCGCCCGCGGTGATGCGCGCGAACGTTGTCAGCCCCACGCGCTCGAGGAGCGCCATCGCGCGGTCGTTGAGCACGTCGAGGGTCTTCTCGCGCTTCCAGAAGTGGAAGCTCGTGTGCAGGTTGCGCTGCAGCGCCACGCGCACGTTCTCGAGCACCGTCAAGTTCGGGAACACGGCGGAGATCTGGAACGAGCGGATGATGCCGCGCCGCGCCACGTCCGCGGGGCGGTCGCGCGTGATGTCCTGCTCGTTGAAGAGGATCGCCCCGGATGTGGGCTGCAGGAACTTGGTGAGCAGGTTGAACGTGGTCGTCTTGCCCGCGCCGTTGGGACCGATCAGCGCGTGGATCGCCCCACGCCTCACCTTGAGGTTCACGTTATCGACCGCGACGAAGCCCTTGAACTCTTTCGTGAGGCCGCGCGTTTCGAGGATGGTGTCGCCGGGCATCGAGAGTCGCAGTGAGGCCCGCCATTTATTGTTCTATGGGCGCGGGCAAATGGGGATTTGTTCGCGCATGCTACCCCAGCGCGAACCGCGCGGGCAAGACGTCGGATGAAAGAAATCCCCGAAGAAATCGGGATTTACATCCAAACTGTCCGGCTATCCGGACGCGGTTTCGGCCGCTTTCGCCGCCTTTAGCCGCCGCGCCGGCCGAACGCCACCGCCCCCTGGTTGCCGCCCATGTTGTACATGAGCCCCGCGCGCCCGCCGTTGCGCCCGGTGAAGAAGCCGTCGAAGCTGCCGGTGGCACCCGTGCCGCAGTTGGGCGAGCAGCCGATCACCAGCGGGGTCAGGTTCAGCACTCCGGGGATCGGCACGCCGGTATACGCCTGGAAATACTGGTCGCGATAGATCGGCATGTTGGTCGCCGTCCCGGTCCAGGTCTGGTTGTTGATGCCGATGTTCACCGCCGCGCTCGCGGTGCGGTTGGTGAAGTTGGCGTTGAGCGTGGCCGAGTTGAGCGTGCCGACGTGGCCGCTGAAGTCGGTCGGGTTGGTGTTGCCGATCACGTCGTAGGTCGCGGTGCCGGTGAGCGGCAGCGTGACGGGGCCGCTCTGCGCGCCCGCGAAGATGTAGTGCAGGCTCGCGTTGGCGAGGTTCAACGCCTCGCTGCTGCCTCCACCGGAAATCTGGGCGGAACCGCCACTCCAGCGCCCCCAGATCATTCCGGTCTCCGGGTCCGCCCCCGACTGCACCACCTGCGCGGTGCCGAGCGTGTAGGAGGCGTGCGAGCCCAGGCGCGCGTAGGGCGCCGTAAACGAGGTGAGCCGCCCGGTGGTGTCGCTCACGACCTCGTCGGGACGGTCGCTGGTGGAGTAGGTGCGGATGAAATCGGTGAGCGTGCCAGCGGGATCGGACACGCGGCCCTCCCGGAAGGGCGCGAGGCCGTTCTGCAGCGGGCCCTGGAAGCCGGCGACGCCGGAGACCGTGCTCCAGGTCGCGGCGGAGCCGGTGCGGTCGGTGATGCCGTAGCCGAGGATCGCCCCGGACAGGCCGGTGCCCACGAGGCTGCCCTCGAAGCTGCCGGTGAGCGTGGTATTCGTGGCCGAGCTCTGCCCGGCGCCGTTGGTGATCACGAGCCGGTCGTTGGTCGAGCCGAAGAAGCGGTTCAACGACAGTGGCACGTTGCTGGCGCTCATCTGCCAGCTGCCTCCCGCGGTGCCGGGAATCGAGACCGCGAGCCCGAGGTTCACCGTGCGATTGGTGAAATTCACGGCGAGCGCGGCCGAGCCGAGCGTGCCGGTAGTGCCGAGCTGGTTGGTGGGCGAGGTGTTGCCCGCGAGCGTGTAGGTTGCCGTCCCGGTCAGCACATCGGCGAGATACATGGGGTAGCCCGAAGGCGCCACGATCCAGTGGACGCTGCCGGGAACGGCGGTGCCACTGCCCGTGCCGAAGAAGCCGAGGTTCGCGTTTTCCCAGCGCCCCATCAGGATCGTGCCGTTGGAGAGCACGATCGCGTTGAAGTCGCGCAGCGTGCCGCCGGTGATCGTGGCGAGAGCCCGCTCTGCGAGGCCACATACGCGCGGTAGCCGCGCAGGTCGTTGCCGGTGAGATCGAGATCGCCCTGCGGGGCCTGGCCCGCGAGCGGCGAGGCGTTCGACGCGATGATCACGTCGCGCAGCGAGACCGGGTCGTTGGAGAGGTTCGATTGCGCGTCGATCGTCACGAATCCCAGCCCGTTGTTGCCGACGAGGGACGGGATGTTCTGCTGGCCCGGGACCAGCGCGTACACGTCGCCCGGCCCGAACCCGCGGCCGGTGCTCGCGACGGCGACCGCGTCTGCCGACTTGGAGTTGGTCATGTTGGTCGCGACCTCGGCGATGAACTTCGGCGTCGGGATGTAGCGCGGCGGCTGGTTGTTCAGCACCAGCACCGTCTGCCCCGGCCCGGTGACCAACGTCTGCGCCCCGCCCAGGAGGTTCGTCACCGCGTGGCTGCCCTCGATCGTGTGGTTCACCGTGATCGAGCCCTCGGCCTTCAGCTCCCCGGTCACGCTCGCGTCGCACTCCGCCCCCTCGCATGCGTAGAGGATGTTGCCGGAGCCGCGAATGCCGACCGTCGCCACGCGCGTCTTCATCACGAACTTCTCGCGGTTGCTGGTGGCGATCAAGCCGGTGAAGGTGCGCAGCGTGCCCTTGAGCAACGAGAGGATCGCGCCGTCGGAGGACTCCTTGCGGTCGGGGTATTGCTCGATCGCGAACTGCGTGTTCGGGCGGATCGACAGGCGCGCCTGGTCGACCATCGTGAGCTGCGCCATGCCGTTGGCCCCGGTGGCGACGCGATCGCCGGGATCGACCGCGGTGCCCTTGGCGGGTGTCACGCGCTGGCCATTCGCCTTGACCAGGCTCACCTCTCCGGTCACGAAGGTGAACTCGCCGGCGGCGGCGAACGCCCCGAGCGGCACCAGCAGCGCCACGGCGGCGAAGAGTCGCTTCAGTTCGGTGCGCACGGCTCGGTTCATGGTCGGGCTCTCCGTCTTCAGTTCATGTCGCAGCGGATCGTCGAGCTGATCTCGTGGCGGTTGAAATCGTAGATGTCGATGTTGGAGCTGTTATGCGAGTAGGCCCACTGCAGCCGCAGGCCGCACTTCTCGCGGAAATTCCACAGCAGGCCGAGGGTCGCCTCGCTGTAGTTGTCGCGGCCCTTCTCGACCGTCGTCGAGCGCGCGAACGCATCCTTGTCGCGGCGATGGATCACGCCGAGCCCGCCGAACGCGTTCAACTTTGTGCTGAGCGCGTATTGCGCGAAGCCGCGCACGCCCGCGAGGTTCTTGCTCTTCGTGGTCACGCCGTCGAAGAGCGCGTTCTTCGCGTGGTCGTCGGTCACGAAGCCGGTCACGTAGAGCAGCGGCGCGCCCTTGCTGTCGAAGCTCTTGAGCCACGAGGCCGACACGAGCACCTGGTCGAAATCCTCGACCTCGTTCTTCGGAAACCGCACCGCGTTCAGCTGCAGGCCCAGCCCGACCTGCGTGCGGCCATCGAGCGCGTGGCGCCAGTCGATCGAGGCGCCCCCCATCCGGCGGTCGTTGGTGGGCTTCGGGTCGCCGGGCGCATCGCCGTCCTGGCGGTACTCGAGGTAGCTCGCCATCGCGCGCCATTGGCTCGCCCCGGCGTTCAACGCGCCGCCGACACGCGCCTCGCCCGCGAACGAGTTGAAGTCCGGCTCCTTGCGATAGGCGCGCCCGCGCAGGTCGCCGCCCGCGAAGAGGCTCCAGCCGCGCGAGATCGGCCGCGTGTATTCGGCGCCGATCGCGCCCTGCAGGAACGCGGCCGAACGCTTGACCGCATTGCCGGTGGCCTCGATGCCGATCAGGTTGAACGATTGCTGCGCCGCCGCGCCGAAATCGGTCGGCACGCCGGTGATGTTGGAGTCGTGGCCGAGGCCGAGCTCGCCATAGGCCGACCAGCCGGGCTGCGTCTGGTGCTTGCGCACCTTGAGCGCATCGAGGTAGCGCCCGATCGCCTGCTGCGCCGCGGGCGGCGGATTGGCGGCCTGCAGCTTGAGGAACGCGGCCTCGGCCAGATCGAATGAGCCGGCCGCGTAGTAGGCGCGCGCGAGATCCATTTGCGCGCCGGCATGATTGGGGACGAGTGCCAGCACGCGCTCGAACGCGACGATCGCCTCCTCGATGCGCCCGCTATCGAGCGCGGCCACACCCAGCAGGTAATCGAACTCGGGCATCCCCGACATCTTGTCCTGCAGCGGCGCCAGCTCGGCGTAGGCCTGCTTCGCGTTGCCCGCGGCAAGGGCGCCGCGCGCGCGCTCGAGGGCCTGCGTCTCGGATTGCGCCGCCGCGGAGCAGCAGGCGAGCGCGGTGAAAACGGCAACGACAGCCCCGCGAAACCGTGCGCGCGCTTTCATGATCGCTTGTCCTTGTTCTTGTCCAGGAAAACCGCCCTTCCCCGAGGCGTGCGGCCGTAGCCCGGGCGGTTGCAGCCGATGTTAGCCCTGTTGATTGGGCAAGGCAATGAAGATGCCCGGTGCCATAATCGCGATAACAGTCCACCGGGAGCCTCGAGATGAACGATCGCGCGCGCGATGCGGCCGCCACACGGGCCGAGCCCATCCTGCTGAAGGCGGTCGATGACGGCGTCGCCGTGCTCACGCTGAACCGCCCGCGCCAGTACAACGCGCTGTCGCGGGCGCTGCTGGACGCGCTGCATGCGGAGCTCGATCGCATCGCGCGCGACGAGGCGGTGCGCGTGGTGATGATCACCGGCGCGGGCGCGGCGTTCTGCTCCGGGCACGATCTCAAGGAGATGCGCTCGCTCGCCTCGCAGGGCGAGGTGCAGGCGCTCTTCGACTCGTGCAGCGCGATGATGCAGAAGCTGGTGGCGCTCCCGCAGCCCGTGATCGCGGTGGTGAACGGGATCGCGACCGCGGCGGGCTGCCAGCTGGTCGCGCAGTGCGACCTCGCCGTCGCCTCGGTGCATGCGCGCCTCGCGGCCTCGGGCATCAACCTCGGGCTCTTCTGCTCGACGCCGGCGGTCGCGATCTCGCGCAACATCTCGCGCAAGCGCGCGGCCGAGATGCTCTTCACCGGGGAATTCATCGAGGCGGAGACGGCGCTCGACTGGGGCCTCGTCAATCGCGTGGCACCCGCCGAGCAGCTGATGGAGACGGCCCACGCGCTCGCCAATAATCTGAAAGCGAAGCCGCGCGCCGCGCTGGCGCTCGGCAAGGCGCTCTTCTACCGCCAGCTCCACGACACTCTCGCCGCGGCCTACGCCGATGCCTCGAGCACGATCGCGAGCAACATGGACACCGAGGCCGCGCGCGAAGGCGTCGACGCGTTTTTCGACAAGCGCAGCCCGAGGTGGAAGCCGTAGCATCGCCGAACGGTATCGCGTGGCGCACAAATCCACGAGCGCCTTTGCCGCGCGCGAAGTGCCGAATAATCGGCAGACGCCCTCACCACTTGCGGTCGCGGAGCACCTCGCGCGCGGCGTTGTGGCCGGGCGCGCCGGTGACGCCCCCCCCGGGATGCGCCCCCGCCCCGCACAGGTAGAGCCCCGCGAGCGGCATGCGGTAGTCGGCATGGCCGAGCACCGGGCGCGCGCTGAAGAGCTGGTTGAGCGTGAGCTTGCCGTGGAAGATGTCGCCGCCGACGAGACCGAAATCGCGCTCGAGATCGAGCGGCGAGAGCGCCCGGCGCCCGAGGATCGACGCACGGAAGTTGGGCGCGAAGCGGTTCACCTGGTCGATCACCGCGTCGGCGGCGCTCTCGCGCTCGTCGTCCCAGCTTCGGCCCGCGGGCAGCGCATAGCGGAAATGCTGGCAGAAGAGGCTCGCCACGTGTTGTCCCGGGGGTGCGAGCGAATCGTCGACCGTGCTCGGGATCAGCATCTCGACGATCGGCTCGCGCGACCATCCGCTTTCGCGCGCCGTCGCGTGGGCGCGATCCATGAACGTGAGCGACGGCGCCATGATGATCCCGGAGCTGTGGTGCGGCTGCGCTTCGGTTCCGGGCAGGCTCGCGAAATCCGGCAGCTCCGCGAGGGCCACGTTCATCCGGAACGTGGCCGACTCCGACTGGTAATTCGCGAATGCCTCGCGCCACGCGCCCGGCACGTCCGCGAGAAGCCGCAGCAGCACGCGAGGGTGGGCATTGGAGACCACGCAACGCGTCGCGATCTCGGAGCCGTTGTCGAGAGCCACGCCGGTCACGCGTCCGTTCGACGACGCGATGCGCGCGACACCGACGCCGGTTCGGATCTCCACGCCGCGCGCCTCGGCCTCGCGGCGCATCGCCTGGGTGATGGCGCCCATGCCGCCGATCGCATGTCCCCACGCGCCGCTCTTGCCGTTCACCTCGCCGAACACGTGGTGCAGCAGCACGTAGGCCGTTCCCGGTGAATAGGGGCTGGCAAAATGGCCGACAACGCTGTCGAAGCCGAAGCACGCCTTGATCGGATCGGAGACGAACCAGCGGTCGAGCCACTCGGCCGCGGAGAGCGTGAAGAGATCGAGCACATCGCGCTTCGCCTCGAGCGAAAGCTGCCCCATGCGCCTGCCGGTCTTCCACGCTTGCAGCCATTCGGACAATCCCCCACCCACGTTCGGCGGAGTCTCGAGGACCATGTCGCGCAGCACGCCCGCCACCGCCTCGAGCCGCGCGTAATAGGCCGGCAACTGCGCGGCATCGGCCTGAGAGAAGCGCGCCACCTCGCGCTGCGTGGCCTCGAGCCCTCCGCCCACCTTGAGCGAGCCGCCGTCGGGGAGCGGCAGGAAATTCGCGAACGGGCGCTCGACGATGCGCAGCCCGTGCTCGGCGAGGCGCAGGTCGCGAATCACTTGGGGATTGAGCAGGCTCACCGTGTAGCTCGCGGTGGAATTGCGGAAGCCCGGATGGAACTCCTCGGTCACCGCCGCACCGCCCACCACCGCGCGCCGCTCGACCATGCCGACGCGCAATCCCTTCGCCGCGAGGTAGCACGCGCAGGTGAGGCCGTTGTGCCCCGCCCCGACGATCAGCGCGTCGTAGCGGCTCGACGCGGCGGCCATGGCCTTTAGCCGAGCAGGAACCGCCGGATGACGCCGACCTGCTCGTCGTTCATCAGCATCGGCGCGTGCCCGGTGTCGCGCACGGTGAAGGTCTCGGTGCGCGGACGCTGGCTCATGCGCTCGAGGGTCTCGGCCTGCAGCAGGTCGGAAAACTCGCCGCGGATCACCAGCACCGGGCTGTGCACCGCGTTCCAGTACGCGCCCAGGTCCACGTCGGCGGGAGGCGCCGCATGAAAATTCTTTCCGATGCCCGGGTCGTAGCGGAAGCGCCAAACGCCCTTCTCATCCTCCTTCGCCACGTGCAGCGCGAGGTGGCGCCATTGCGCCGCGGTGAGCTCGCCGAACGGGCTCACCGAGCGCATCGTGGCCTCGAGCGCTTCGAGCGAGTCGAATTCCGGCTCGCGGCCGACGTACTCGCCGATGCGCACCAGCGAGGATTTCGGAATGAGGCTGCCCACGTCGTTCATCACCAGCTTGCGCACCGGCGTGCCCGGCAGGCCGGCGAAGATCATGCCGATGATCCCGCCCATCGAGGTGCCGAGCCAGTCGCCGGTCTCGGCGTGCAGGCTCGCGATCAGCGTCGCCATGTCGCCGCAATAGAGTTGGTAGGTGTAGTCGGAAGGGTCGCGCAGCCAATCGCTGCGGCCGCGGCCGGCCACGTCGGGGCACACCACGCGGTAGGCGTCGGCGAGCGAGCTCGCGACGTAGTCGAAGTCGCGACCGTTGCGCGTGAGGCCGTGCACGCACACCAGCACGCGCGGATTCCTGGCGTCGCCCCATTCCGTGTAGCGCATGAAATGGAACCCGTGGGGATCCAGGCACCGCACCGCCCCTTCACGCATCGTGGTCATTGTAGGCAAAAGTCCTGGAAACGCAGATGAACGCAGATGCAGCGCAGATGAACGCCGATGAGCATCGATGGTTTTCGAATAGCTTTCAGGCTCCATTTACCGCCATCATGAGTCAATATCAGGCCCCTATCTGTGATCATCTGCGCTTCATCTG
>JANPHA010000351.1:0-3522 GCA_031424255.1 Burkholderiales bacterium
GCGCGATCCTCTTCTTCGACGACACCCCCGAGAACGTCGAGGGCGCGCTCGCCGCCGGGCTGCAGGCGGTCCACGTGCGTTCGCCGCAGGACGTGGAGCACGCGCTGCGGCCGTGGCTCGACGCTACTTGAGCGCGTTCACTCCCGCCAGCGCGCACTGGCCGTCCTGATCGGACGCGGCGCCCGAGACGCCGATCGCGCCGATGATCTTGCCGTCGATCGTGAGCGGTAGCCCGCCCTCGACCGTGCTCGCGCCGCGCAGGTTGAGGAAGCGCAACCCCGCGCCGCCCGCGGCCAACGAGTCCTGCATCACCTTCGTGGGCCGGCGATACATCGCGGCGGACACCGCCTTGTCCTGTGACACCGCGATGCTCGCGGTCTGGGTATTGTCCGCACGTTGGTAATACACCAGCTGTCCCGCGGTATCGACGACCGCGATCGCCATCGGCCAGCTGTTCTTGCGGGCCTCGGCATCGGCCGCGGTGGCGGCCTTCTTCGCCTGCTCTAGCGTTACGTTGGCGCCGTACTGGGGAATCGGGGCCTGCGCGTGGGCGAGCCCGGCGGCGAGGCAGACGCCGCCCGCGAGAGCGGCCAGTTTGCGAACTATCATGTTGTTCTCCTCCACTGGGGTATAGGAACTGCCGTTTGGGGATCGCCGGCCCGTGGGGCCCGCGCGATCGGACAACAGTCTGCCAGGGCGGCGTATTCCGACACGGCGACAACACTGGCGACTACAAGGGGCGTCGTAACCCGCCGCCAACTGGTCCCCCTCGACTAGCGCGCCACGCCGGGAACACCGCACAGCCTTCTTGATCGCCGCCCACCATGGATGCAAGGCTTGGGCGATGGAGGCGGCGAAATGAAGGCGATTCGATGGCTGGCAGGTTCGATCTGCGCGATTCTCGCGGCGTCACCCGTTGGCGCTGCCACGCTCTACAAGTCGGTCTCCGCTTCCGGCGTGATCCAGTTCTCCGACACCCCGCCCGACGAGAAGTCGATGATTGTCGAGGCACGCCCGCTCTCGGGCTCCGCCACGAAGGTCGCTCTGCTCGCCCCCGCGGTCCCGCTGAGCGAAGCGGTCGAAAACGACGAATCGCTGATGCGCGCCTATGCGCAGGTCGATTTCGCCGAGCACGCGCTGGCACTCGCGCGCCGCGCCGTCTGGGCGGAATCCGAGGGCGGGCTGCGACTCGCGAGCGCGCGCGCGAACCAGGCCGACTACGAACGCGTGGAGTACTACAAGCGCGGCGTCGTCGCCGCGCGCCAGATGCTGATGGAAGTGCTCCGGGCGCGCAACGTGCGCTAGAGCGAACCCGTCATCCTGCCGTCGTCGATGCGCAGCTTGCGGGCCATGCGCCCCGCAAGAGCCGGGTCGTGCGTCACCATGACGAACGCCGCGTTGTGGCGCTTGTTCAGCTCGATGATCAGGTCGAAGACCATGCCGGCATTCTCGCGGTCGAGGTTACCGGTGGGCTCGTCGGCGAGCACGCACGCGGGTTCGGTCACCAGCGCCCGCGCCACCGCCACCCGCTGGCGCTCGCCGCCGGACAACTCCCCCGGGCGGTGCGTCACGCGATGCGCGAGCCCCACTTCCTTCCGCATCGCCGCGGCGCGTTCGTGCGCCGCGGCCGTCGCCATGCGCCGGATGATGAGCGGCATCGCCACGTTCTCCAGCGCCGAGAATTCCGGCAGCAGGTGGTGGAACTGGTAGACGAAGCCGAGCGCGCGGTTGCGCAGCTCGCCCTGGGCGTTCGGGCTGAGCGCGAGCAGGTCTTCGCCGAGCAGCGTGACGGTCCCGGAGCTCGGACGATCGAGGCCGCCCAGCACATGCAGCAACGTGCTCTTGCCGGAGCCCGAGGCGCCGACCACCGCCACCGATTCGCCGCGGCGCACCTCGAGCTCGATGCCCTTCAGCACCGGCACCGCGACCGAGCCGATGCCGAAGGTCTTGGTGACTCCGGAGCAGGCGAGCACCACCTCCCCGCCGGCGCGCGGGCTACTCATAACGCAGCGCCTCGGCGGGATTGACGCGCGCAGCGCGCCAGCTCGGATAGATCGTCGCGAGGAAGGCGAGCACCAACGCCATGCCCGCCACGGTGAACACGTCGCGCCAGTGCAGGTCGGAAGGCAGCTCGCTGATGTAGTACACCTCGCTCGAGAGGATCTGGAAATGGAACGTCCTCTCGACGAACGGCACCACCACGTCGATGTTGAGCGCGAGCAGGATTCCGACGACCACTCCGAGCAGCGTGCCGATCACGCCGATCACCGCGCCCTGCACGACGAAGATCTTCATGATGCTCGCGGGAGACGCGCCGAGCGTGCGCAGGATCGCGATGTCCGGGTGCTTGTCGGTCACCAGCATCACCAGCGTCGAGACCAGGTTGAAGGCGGCCACCGCGATGATCAGCGTGAGGATGATGAACATCATGCGTTTCTCGATCTGGATCGCGCGGAAGTAGTTCACGTTCTGCTGCGTCCAGTCCGACAGGTAGACCTCGCGCGGCACCACCTTGGCGAGCTCGCGCGTCACCTGCGGGGCGCGGTCGATGTCGCGCACCTTGAGGCGGATGCCGCTCACCGCATCGCCCATGCGATAGAGCACCTGTGCGTCGCGCATGTGGACCAGCACCAGCGCCGAGTCATACTCGTTGTGGTCCATCGAGAAGATGCCGGCGACGTTGAACTGCTTGAGCCGCGGCATGAGGCCGGCGGGCGTCACCTGCCCCTGCGGCGAGATCATCGTCACGCGGTCGCCGACGTTCAACTTCAACGCGCGCGCGACACCGATGCCGAGCAGGATGTTGAACTCGCCCGGCCGCAGGTCCTCGAGCTTGCCCGCGCGCATCCCATTGCTGAATTCCGCGACCTTGTCCTCGAGTTCCGGCAGCACGCCGCGCACGAATACCCCGCGCACCGCGGAGCCGGTGGAGAGCAACCCCTGCCCCTGCACGAACGGCGCGGCGGCGACGACTTCCGGGTGGCGCGTGAGCGCGCCCGAAAGCCCCTGCCAGTCGGGCAAGCCGGCCTCGCCGCCGATGACCTGGATGTGCGCGGCGGCGCCGAGGATGCGGGCGCGCACTTCCTTCTCGAAGCCGTTCATCACCGACATCACCGTGATCAGCGCGGCGATGCCGAGCGCGATGCCGAACATCGAGACGAGCGAGATGAACGAGATGAAATGGGTGCGGCGCTTGGCGCGGGTATAGCGCAGGCCGATGAAGAGCTCGTAGGGTCGCAAGCAGGGGGCCGTTCGGAAGGACCAACGGCCCCCATTATAATTGCTCTCCAATGCCGCTCGACTTGCTCGTTCCCGACCTGCTGCTCCCCAGCGACGCGCCAACGGGAATGCGCACGCTGCCGCTTCCCGGGCTCGAGCGCTGGCTCGCGCGCGCCGATGTCGAGCTCACGCCCGGAAGCGAGAGCGCCGCGTGGCTCGCCGCGGCACACGGCCTGGCGGCGCCCGCGCCGCTCGCCGCGGTGGCGCTCGCCGGCGAGGGCGAGCCGCGCGCGGGCACCTGGC
>JANPHA010000352.1:0-6865 GCA_031424255.1 Burkholderiales bacterium
CACGCCACCGGCGATGACGTCGAGCTTGTTGACGTATTGCGTGGTCGCGTTCGAGCAGCCCGAGGTCGTGATATCGGTCGGCAGCGTGTTCTTGGCCGCGGCGTATTCCGAGACCGACGTCTTGCACGCGCTCACGGCGGACAGGACTTCCGTCATCTTCGAGCGATTGAGGTAATCCTGGTACGCGGGAATCGCGATGGCGGCAAGGATGCCGATGATCGCAACGACGATCATCAGTTCGATCAGGGTAAATCCGTGTTGGAGCGTTTTCATTGAAATTCCTCGGGATCTGACGCGACAAGGGAACGAGCTTCCCATTCTCCCCGTCGGGCCGCCGCTTCGATGTGAGGTAACGCACTCACCCGATTCCATTTGCAATGCCGCTCGCACGGCGTCCCTCGGCTACTTCCCGGCAGGGGGCGCAACCGAAACCGGCCAGTTCTGCACTTGCTGCCAGGCCTGCTCCACGGCAGGGGGCAGCTTGTCCATGCGCTTGAGGAAGAGCGCAAGCGTCCAGATCTGCTCGTCGTTCAGCGTGTCGCGGAAGGACGGCATGCCCGTCAGGCGAATGCCGTGCTTGATTTTCCAGAATGAAAAGCCCTCGGGGTCGTCCTCCACCCCGTCACTCCCGAACTGGGGAGGCTTCTGGTACAGGCCCTTGGCTATCGGCGATGCCGACGCCGTGCCCTTGGCCGAGCCGTGGCAAACCGCGCAGTTCCGCGCGAAGAACTCAACACCCCGAAGGAGATTCTGTTCCGTGGCCGGCACCGGATTTTCCAGGCGGGCCGCCTCGCGATTCAACGTCGCGTCGAGGGATGTCGCCGCCATCCAGGTCTCCAGGCTGCTCGCGTCCATATCGGCATTGGGTGCGATACGACCGCTCTTCACCAGCAGGTAAGCGCCGATCAGCGCAATCGCCACCGTCAAAGCAACGCCCAGCAGCAGACCCTTTAGCATCTTGATATCGTAGCGGGCGGACCTTTCGCCATCCTGAACAGCCGATCAGTGCGTGAGGCGTCCCCGACAGGAGCTTTCCATCTTGCTGCGAAGAGATCTTGTTCTAGGCGGTGCCGCATTGTGGGCCACCGCGCCCGCCCTGCTGTCCTGCTCCTCCAGCGCAGGCGAGGAAGCCGCTCGCAACCTCCGGCATCCCGGCGCTGTGAATACCAGCGACAGGGCGCTGCTGTCGCGCGAGCTCGTCCGCTGCTCGACTCTGGCGCCATCGAGCCACAACACCCAATGCTGGAAGTTTCGCGTGCGCGACAGCTCGATCGCCATCGAGCCCGACCTGGCGCGGCGCTGCCCGGTAGTCGATCCTGACGATCACCACATGTTTGTTTCACTCGGTTGCGCAGCGGAAAACCTCGCGCAAGCGGCCCTCGCTTACGGACTCCAGGCTAATGCAAGCTTCGACCCACAGGGCACAGGCGCAGTCTCGGTAAGCCTCGATGCAACCAGGGCACTCGCATCGTCGCTATTCCAGGCAATTCCAGAGCGGCAATGCACGCGGGGTGACTACGACGGCAAACCGCTCTCCACCGAGGAATTGCGCCTGCTCGAACAAGCCGGCAGCGGCAAGGGTGTGCGCGTGATGCTGCTGACGGAGCGCCCGGCCATGGAGAAAGTCCTGGAGTACGTGGTCGCCGGCACCACGGCGCAGATCAACGATCCTGCGTTCGTCGCCGAGCTGAAGACCTGGATCCGTTTCAGCGCTGGCGAGGCCATCCGCACGGGGGACGGGCTCTTCACCGGCTCGACCGGAAACCCGTCGATGCCGCGGTGGTTGGGCAGCACGTTTCTGGGGTTCTTCCTCACGCCGAAGTCCGAAAACGAGCGCTATGCGCGGCAAGTTCGCAACTCGGCGGGGATCGCAGTGTTCGTCTCCGACGCCAACGACAAGCCGCATTGGGTGGAGGCTGGACGCTGCTACGAGCGCTTCGCGTTGCAAGCGACCGTGCTGGGCATCCGCAATGCGTTCATGAATCAACCGGTCGAGGTCGGTTCCATCCGGCCACAGTTCGCCGCTGCACTCGGCCTCGGAAACTCGCGGCCGGACCTGGTCGTTCGATTCGGCAGGGGGCCTGCCCTGCCCTCGTCTATGCGGCGACCCGTGCAGTCCGTGTTGGTCTGATGACGTGCCATCCCCAACGTAGGACCGCTCCTACATCCCTGTACCCGAGTACGGGCTTTACGCTCGTGGAGCAAGCGATACAGAGATCGGGAAATGAACCAGGAAGACTGGGTGATGGTGTATCGGTATCAACACTGGGATGAGGAATCCCGAGCGATGGTTGTGTCGAGTTCGATGGCCACTCTCGAGACCATCAGGAACGGCCTGGGAATGCCTCTCATCGAGACCGGGCAAAGGGTCTCCCGCAAGGCGCTGGACATCCACGGGCGCCTGATGATAAAACCCACCCGGAGTGCTTCGTCATAGGTGCCTCTCGGAAATGGGAAATGCCGCTCCCGCCCTCACGGCCATCCGGCTCGCGAAAACGGAGAGCGATGTCATCGCGGCCATTCGCGACTACCTGGCCTCGCTCAGCGCGGAAGAGCTCGCCCTGATTCCCGGCGGCTTCCGCGCCCTCGGTCTCATCACCATCGACGAAATCCTGCAGGCCGCCGTGGAGCTCGCCCAGCGCGAGATGCTGGCCGTGGCCGAAGCTCCGGAGACCGAAGTCGTGAGGGATGCCGCGAACGTGTTTTCAACGGCCGCGATACGCCTGGCGACGATCTCCCTCGCGGTGTGAGTCGGCCACGCAAGCCCGCGCCTATTTCATCGCTCCGTAGGCGAGCGTCCAGAAGTCGCTGAATACCTGCGGCGGCTCCGGCGATTCCATCATGCGCTGCGTGAAGAGGATGCCGATCATTCCTTCCGCGGGATCGGTGTAGGCCGAGGTGCCGAGGCCGCCGTCCCAACCGAAACGGCCCGGCATGCGGTAGATTTCGTCGCGCCGAATCTCCACCGCCATTCCAAAGCCCCAGCTGCGATTCGTTCCGAAGAATATCTCCGAGCCTGCGCGTTGCTCGGGCGTGACCTGGTCCGAAGCCATCAGCTCGACGGCGGCGCGTGAAAGGATCCGTTCGCGCCCGTGCCGGCCCTTGTTCAGCATCATGCGGCTGAAGGCGAAGGAGTCGTCGATCGTCGAGACCAACCCGCCTCCGGCCGATTCGAACGGCGGCTCCGATCCCCAGGCGCTGTTCGCCGCATCGTCGTACAAGTCGAGCGTGTTCCTCTGCGGATTGAAGCGGTAGCTCGTGGCAAGGCGCCCGGCCTTTTCCGCGGGGACGTGGAACGCGGTGTCCTTCATCCCGAGCGGCTCGAAGAGGCGCTGGCGCATGAACCTGCCCAGCGATTGTCCCGACACTCGCGCGATCAGGATGCCGAGCACATCGGCGCTCACCTGGTACATCCATCGCTCGCCCGGCTGCGCCATCCACGGCAACGATCCGAGGCTGCGCAGCCATTCCTCGGGGGCCGGCGCTTTCGAAGGCAGCGGCGGACCGTCGCCGCCGATTCTGTATTCGCGAATGGGCTTCTGGATCGGGTAGGTATCCGGCATCGCCATCACGCTGCCGAAGCCCATTCGAAACGTCAGCAGGTCGCGCACCGTGATCGCGCGATGCGCTGGCACGGTGTCGTCGAGCTGCGAGGAGAGGGACTTCAACACGCGGCGATTCGCAAGCTCCGGTATCCAGGGCTCGATCGAGTCGTCGAGCCGGAACTTGCATTCCTCCAGCAGGATCATCGCCGCGGCCGCCGCCATCGGCTTGGTGAGCGAGGCGATGCGGAAGATCGTGTCGCGCTTCATCGGCGCGGGGCTCACGAACGACATCGTGCCGAGCGTCTCGACATGCACGTCGTCATGGTGGCCGACGAGGGCAACGAGCCCGGGCATCTCCTTGCGTTCGATGTGTCCCGACAACACCCGATGCAATCGCTCGAGCCGTGGCTTCGAGAGAGTTGCGGTGCTCATGCCTTCGGATACGAGAGTTTCGGATACCAATCGCCCCCACGCCCTTCCGGCGTGCTGTCGAGGATGGTCCAGAGCGGCATCAGGTCCGGCGCGCCGCGCGGATCCTGCCCGGGATCCGCCGTGCTGCCTCCCATCTCCCCGCTCCAGAAATGGCGAATGGTGCCGTCGCGCCGCGTGAAGACGTTGAACGCCGGGACATCCGCATCGTCGGCGCTCACGTAGTCGCGCGTGTATTCACCGCCCGGATCCGAAAAGAGCCTGAGGTGCTGCCAGCCGCGCTCCTTCTTGAATGCGACGAGCCGTTCGATCGGGGAGCGCGCGACGACGACCAGCGCGATGTGTTGCTCGACGTCGGCCGCCTCGCCGTCCCACGCCGAGAGCAGAGAGGTGCACATCGGGCAAGGCCGCTCGCGCTTCGGCCCGAACATGTAGCTGTAGACCGCGAGCGTCTGCTTGTCGCCGAACAGGTCGGCAAAAGTCGCGGGGCCGTTCTCTCCCACGAAGCGGTACTGCTTCGGCACCGCGCCTCCCGCCGGCAGGGCGCGACGCTGCGCCGCAACCCGTTCGATGTGGCGCCTCAGCTCGATTTCCTCGGCGAGGAGCGCATCGCGCGCGCGCCGGTACTCGTCGTTCTCGTTCGGGAAGCGAACGCCGTTGTTCTTCGCCAATTCGACAGCGGGCTTGAGCGGCTGCGGGGTGTCCATGTCCATTCCTTCGTGGTGGCGCCAAAGGAAAATCGTAGCACCGGCGGGCAGCGGCTGAGTGACCGAATGTGTACGATCCCGCACAGACGTTTCGCCGCCATGCGCCTATTGTTGCAACCCCACCAAGCCGAAGGATCGACCATGGCCGGCAAGTATTTGCTTCACCCCGCGGGAGATCAGCAGTTCCACTGGGACCTCAAGGCGGGCAACGCCGAGACGATCCTTTCCAGCCAGATGTACACCGCCAAGCAGGGCGCGGAGACCGGAATCGCTTCCTGCCGCACCAACTCGTCTGACGACACGCGCTACCTGAAATTGATGTCGAAGGACAACAAGCCCTACTTCGTGCTGTAGGCCGGCAACGGGGAAGTGATCGGGACGAGCCAGATGTACAGCTCGGAATCCGCGCGCGACCACGGCATCGCCTCATGCAAGGAAAACGGCCCGTCGGCCGTCACGCAGGACGTCGCGAAGCAGTAACTCAGGTGCGCTTCAATCGCAGGCGCTCGAGCATCGCGACGAAGTCGGCGGGCGCCTCGCGCTCGAACGAGACCCGCTCGCCGGTTCGGGGATGCGTGAACCCGAGTGTGCGCGCGTGGAGCATCACGCGCGGCGCCTCGATCTCCGCGCCCCGGTAGTCTCGAATGTAGACGCGCTCGCCGACCAGCGGATGGCCGAGCTCTGCCAGGTGAATGCGGATCTGGTGCTGGCGTCCGGTCTCGAGGCTGCACTCCACCAAGGTGGCGCCCGCGAGCGGGGCAACCGGAGTGACGACCGTGATCGCGCGCCGTGCGTCGCTCGGAATATCGCCCTTCGGACGCCTGAAGTGTCCGAACGAGCCGCGCAATCCGTCGCCCCGGTCGAGAATCAGGTCCGTCTCGATGCGCTTCTTGGTGACGACGCCGTGGGCGATCGCCTGGTAGATGCGCTCCACGTCGTGGTCCCGGAACTGCGCCGCCAGCAGGCGCTGCGCGGTGGCCGCTCGCGTGAAGACGATGAGCCCGCTCGTGTCCCGGTCGAGCCGGTGAACAACACCCAACGGCGCATCGTCGTCGCGCCCTCCCAGCCGGCGCAGCAACGTTCGCGTGTGCAGGCCGAGCGTGTCCTTGTTGCCCGGCTCATCGGCGACGCTCAGCATCCCCGCGGGCTTGTCCACGACGACCACGTCGCGATCGAAAAACACGATCGCGCTTTCCGGAAGCGGCCCGACACGAACCTTGGGGGCGTGCTCGTCCACGACGACCACCGCATCCGCGGGAACACGCGACGCCGGGTCGAGGCATCGCTCGCCATTGACCGTGACGCGCCCATCGATGCAGAGCTTTCGAGCGCGCGACCACGCTGCGCCCGTCTGCTCGCGCACAACCGCCGCGACGGTAGGATAGGATGGTTTCATATCGACCGCATGTTACGCGTTACCGCATTGGCTGAAAGGAGACCTGCCATGCCCGTATCGATTTCATTACCGAAATCCATCGCCGACTACTTTTCCGCGAACGACCGCCGCGATATCGACGCCATGCTTGTGTCCTTTGCCGACACTGCCACCGTCAAGGACGAGGGAAGGGAACGCCACGGCTTGGCGGCCATCCGGGGCTGGATCCAGGAGACGACGAAGAAGTACAACCCGACGCTCGCGGTCATCGACGCGGAAGCTGCGAATGGCAAACAGGTCATCACCGTGCGCGTGTCGGGCGCGTTCCCGGGAAGTCCCGTCGATCTGCGCTACGCCTTCACCCTCGCCGGGGGCGGGAAGATCTTGCGGCTGGAAATCACATGAAGTCGCTGGGGAAAAAGCCGGCCGGTCTCCGGCTCGAGCGCATGCGATCCTCGTCACTCTGGGCCGGGGAGGGATTTCGCAATATCCATCCGGCGATGCCGGGCTTGCGCGATCCGGAAGCGAAGTTCTCGATGTCAGACTTCCTGTGCGGCGACGAGCGGCGCGTTCCGCGGAAGCCCTTGCCTTCCATCAACCCGCTCGACGTGTGGAAAAATGCGCCGGCGAGCGGGTTGCGCGCGACCTGGCTCGGGCACTCCACGGTGCTGATCGAGATCGATGGTCTGCGCCTGTTGACGGATCCCGTGTGGGGGCAGCGCGCATCGCCTTCGCGCCTGCTGGGACCGAAGCGCTTCCAGCCCGTACCGATCGCGGTGAAGTCGCTGCCGCCGATGGACGCGGTGATC
>JANPHA010000353.1:0-17581 GCA_031424255.1 Burkholderiales bacterium
AGCTCGAGCAGGGCTGGGACCGCGCCCGCGCGGCGACCTTCGCGTACACCGCGACGGCCTTCCCGATGCTCACCGGCACGCTGATCACGGCGGCGGGTTTCCTGCCGATCGGCTTCGCGAAGTCGAACGCCGGGCAATACGTGTTCTCGCTCTTTCAAGTGGTCGGCCTCGCGCTCGTGATCTCGTGGATCGTCGCGGTGGTGTTCACGCCCTACCTCGGCTTCCACCTGCTGCCGGAAATGAAGGCGCACGCGGGCGACGAGGAGGCGGTGTACCAGCGCGGCTTCTACGCGCGATTCCGGCGCGTGGTCGACTGGTGCCTCGAGCATCGCCGCCTCGTGATGGGCGCCACCTTCGCGGCGTTCCTGGGCTCGATCGCGCTCTTCGGCGTCGTGCCGCGCCAGTTCTTTCCCGCGTCGGATCGCCCGGAGATCATCGTGGACCTGTGGCTTCCCGAGGCCGGCACGTTCGCCGCCGCCGAGCAGGAAGTGAAGGCGTTCGAGGCGCGCCTGAAGGGCGACCCCGACATCGTGGCGGTCACGAGCTACATCGGCCGCGGCAGCCCGCGCTTCTACCTGCCGCTCGACGTGCAGACCCCGAAGCTCGCGTTCGCCGAGCTCATGGTCATGACGAAGGACAAGGCCGCGCGCGGGCGTGTCGCGGCGCGGATGCAGGCGCTCTTCGAGAGCGATTTCCCCGCGGTGCGCGGGCGCGTCAACCCGCTCGAGAACGGCCCGCCGGTCGGGTACCCGGTGCAGTTCCGCGTCTCCGGCGGCGACAGCGACCGCGTGCGCGTGATCGGCGACCAGGTGGCCGAGCTGATGCGCGCCAATCCGAACGTGCGCCGCGTGAACATGGACTGGGCCGAGCGCACCAAGACGCTGCGCGTCGACGTCGACCAGGACAAGGCGCGGCTTCTCGGCATCACCTCGCGCCAGGTCGCCGAGGCGCTGCAGGGCTCGCTTTCCGGCCGCGTGATCACGCAGTACCGCGAAGGCGACAAGGCGATCGACGTCGTCGCGCGCCTGCCCGAGGCCGAGCGCACGGATCTCAACAACCTGCGCGACACCAAGATCTACCTGCGCAACGGCAAGTTCGTGCCCGTGTCGCAGGTGGCGCGGCTCGCCCTCGACAGCGAGGAAAGCGTGCTGTGGCGCCGCAACCGCGTGCCGACGGTGACCGTCCGCTCGGACATCGAAGGAGCGCAGGCGCCGGACGTCACCGCGGCGCTGAAGCCGAAGATCGACGCGCTCGCGGCGACGCTGCCGCTCGGCTACTCGATCGTGCCCGGCGGGGCGACCGAGTCGAGCGACGTGTCGCAGAAGTCGATCGCCGCGGTGTTCCCGGCCGCGATCGTGGTGGTGCTGGTGCTGCTCATGCTGCAGCTGCAGGACATGAAGAAGATGGCGCTGGTGCTCGCGACCGCGCCGCTGGGGATGATCGGCGTCGCGCTGGTCCTCGCGATCTTCCGCATTCCGTTCGGCTTCGTCGCGATGCTCGGCGTGATCGCGCTCTTCGGCATGATCATCCGCAACTCCGTGATCCTGGTCGTGCAGATCGACCACGACCTTGAGCGCGGGCTGCCCTTGTGGGACGCGATCGTGGAGTCGACCGTGCGGCGCTTCCGCCCGATCGTGCTCACCGCGCTGGCCGCGATCCTCGCGATGATCCCGCTCACGCGCTCGACGTTCTGGGGGCCGATGGCATGGGCGATCATGGGCGGGCTGCTGGTCGCCACCCTGCTCACGCTGCTCTTCCTGCCGGCGCTCTACGCGGCCTGCTACCGCGCGAAGCGCCCGGGTGCGTCGCAGCCGGAGCCGGTCAAGGCGAAGGCGGCAGCCGTGCCGCGCCGCAAGCTCGCGTTCGCGTCGGCACTGCTGGCGCTCATGCCGTCGGCGAATGCGATCGACCTGGTGGGCGCGTACGAGCGCGCGCGCACCGCCGACCCGACGATCCAGGCGGCAGGCGAGGCGCTCCTCGCGGGGCGCGAGAAAGCGGTGCAGGGCGCCTCGCTCTACAAGCCGCGTGTCACGCTGTCGGCGAATGCCAACTACGTGCGCGACCGCTCCGAAATGCCCGCGGCGTTCGCGATGCTCGCGCAGGAAGAGACCTCGGGCACGCTCTACGGCGCCAAGCTCGAAGCCTCGCAGCCGATCTACCGGCCGCAGTGGTGGGCCGAAGCGAAACAGCTGCGCGAGCAGACGAGCCTCGCCGAGGTCGACCACCGTCGCTCGCAGGACGACCTGATCGAGCGTGTGACCCAGGTCTACTTCGGCGTGTTGCTCGCCGAGGAGGGCGTGCGCGTGTCGCAGGCGCAGAAGACCGCGGTGGGCGAGCAGCTCGAGCGCTCACGCGCGCGCTTCGAGGTCGGCAAGGGCAAGGCCACCGATGTGGAGGAAGCGCAGGCGCGCTACGACGCGGTCGTCGCGGGCGAGATCGACGCGTTGAGCAAGCTCGATTTGCGCCGCGCGCAGTTCAACGAGGTCACCGGGGTCGCGGCGCAGGGGCTCGCGGGGCTGGGCACGCGCTTCGTGGCGGCCGCGCCGAGCCCCGACAACCTGGCGGCGTGGACCGCGAAGGCGCTCGACGGCAATGCGCAGGTCCTCGCGCAGCGCAGCCGCGTTTCGATCGCGGTGGCGGAGATCGACAAGCACAAGCTTTCCGGGCGCCCGAGCGTGGACCTGGTCGCGAGCTACGGCGACAAGGGACAGAACGGCGGCTTGTCGCCGCTGATCTCGCCGGATCGCAACCGGACGGCGAGCATCGGGTTGCAGGTGAGCATCCCGCTGTACGCCGGCGGCTCGCTCGACTCGAAGCTGCGCGAATCGCTCGCGAAGCGCCGCCAGGCGGAGCACGAGCTCGCCGCGGCGGAGCGCGACGTGCGGCTGCAAACGCGCGACGCGTTCCTTGCGGTGAAGACCGGCGCCGCGCGCGTCGCGGCACTCGACCAGGCGCTCGTTTCCGCCGGCACATCGCTCGAGGCGACCGTCCTCGGGCGCGACGTCGGCACGCGCACCACGCCTGACGTCCTCGACGCGCAGCAACGCCTGTACTCCGCGCAGCTCGACCTGGCGCAGGCGCGCTACGACTACCTGCTGGGCCGCGTGCGCCTCGCCGAAGCCGCCGGTGAGCTCGGTTTTGACGACCTGCGTGCGCTCAATACCTACCTGAGATGATTCATTCTTACACCTGTAAGTCGCGGTGTGACGGGGCGCACAGGAGATCGTGCGCCACCGCGATAGCATCACCGAGTGCTCGAAAGGGCCGCCCCGCCGCGAAACGGCGCCAAGGAGTTCGGGATGAAATCGCGACTGCTCGTGCTTATGGGTGTCCTGCTGTTGCCGATGGCAGCGGCAACTGCCGAGCCCGCGAAAGTCCAGCTCGGGGCCCAGGTCACGAAGGCCGCCTACGCCCCCAGGGGTTTGCCGAGCGCAGCGCCGTTCCGGCTCGGCAACAGCGGACCCTCGAGCGGACCGAATTCCGCCTCGATGCTCGAGCTGCTCGACGGCGCAAACCTCTACTTCGATTCGGTGAACGCGCAGGGCGGCATCAAGGGCCGCCGGATCGAGCTCCTGCAGCGCGACGACAACTTCGAGGTGGCGCGCACGATGGAGAACGTCGAGAAGCTGATCGATGAAGACCGTGTCCACGCCCTGCTGCTGGTTCGCGGCACCCCCCACAACGAGGCGATTCTGCCTCTTATCGATCGCGCCGGCGTTCCCCTCATCGCGCCCTCCACGGGGGCGATGATCCTGCACCAGCCGGTGAAGAAGCAGGTCTTCAATGTCCGCACCGCCTACCGCTCGGAGGCGCAGAAGATGGCGCACTTCCTCGCGTTGCTCGGCAAGCAGCGCATCGCCCTGATCCACGTCCAGGACTCGTTCGGCGACGACGTCGCCAAAGGCATCATCGCGGGCCTGGCCGAGAGCCAGATGACGCCGATCGGGATCTACCAGTTCGATCGCAAGACAGTCGACTTCGAGAAAGTCGTGCCCGAAGTGAAGCGCGTGAATCCCGACGCGGTCGTGCTCATCGGCGCCGGGCAGGCCGTGGCGGCCGGAATCGCGGCGCTGCGGGATCGCGGCGTCGGCGTCCCGATCGCCACCGTCTCCAACAATGCCTCGGCGGGCTTCATCAAATCTCTCGGCAACCATGCGAACGGCGTGATGGTGAGCCAGGTCTTCCCCGATGAGCGGCTGGCGAGCATTCCGCTCACCCGCGAGGCATCCCGGCTGGCGCAGAAGAAGAACATGCAGCTCACGCCCGCGATGATGGAAGGTTTCGCCGCCGCCAAGGTGACCGTGGAGGCGCTGCGCCGCTGCCCGAACTCGTGCTCGCGCGCCGAGCTGCACCACGCGCTCGAGTCGCTCGACCTCGACCTCGGCGGCGTTCGCCTCGCCTATTCGCCGACCGATCACAGCGGCATCGAATTCACGGACCTGTCCATCATCGACAGGTTCGGGATGTTCCGTCGATAGACTTTTCGATGAGGCGGCTCGCGTGAGCCGCAAGCGAGCTGAAGCCGCGGCGCGCCGGGCCGCCGTGCACGTTTCCCGCTGGCTTGCTACAGTATTCCCCCGCGTCGACCGCTCTCATGAATGAACGAACCCCCCAAGCCGAGCCTGCTCGAGCGCCTTTCCTCGATGCTGCTGCGCGAGCCCGAGGACCGCGAGCAGCTGATCGAGCTGCTCCACTCGGCCTTCGAGCGCCGGCTGTTGGACGCGGAGGCGCTCTCGATGATCGAGGGCGTGCTGCAGGTCTCCGAGACGCAGGTGCGCGACGTGATGATTCCGCGCTCGCAGATGGACGTGATCGACGTGGCCGAGAGCCCGGAGAAGTTCATCCCGTTCGTGATCGAGAAGGCGCACTCGCGTTTCCCGGTGTTCGAGGACAACCGCGACAACGTGATCGGCATCCTGCTCGCGAAGGACCTGCTTCGCTTCTACGCCGAGGAGGAGTTCAACGTGCGCGAGATGCTGCGCCCGGCGGTGTTCGTGCCCGAGGCGAAGCGGTTGAACGTCCTGCTCAAGGAGTTCCGCGCCAACCGCAACCACATCGCGATCGTGGTCGATGAATACGGCGGCATCTCCGGCCTCGTCACCATCGAGGACGTGATCGAGCAGATCGTCGGCGATATCGAGGACGAATACGACTTCGACGAGACCGAGGACAACATCCTCCTCGACCGCAGCGGCCGCTACCGCGTGAAGGCGGTCACCGAGATCGGCGACTTCAACAACCACTTCGGCTCCAACTTCTCCGACGAGGACCACGACACGGTCGGCGGCCTCGTCGTCGGGCGCTTCGGGCGCCTTCCGAAGCGCGGCGAATCCACGGTCATCGACGGCTTCACCTTCCAGGTGCTGCGCGCCGACAGCCGCAAGATCCATTCACTCCTGGTCGACAAGCCCAAGCCGAAGGAGCCGCAGTGAGCCCCCCGCAGGGCCCGCCGCCGGCGCGCTCGGCGGCGCGGATCGTTGCGCTCGGCCTCATCCTGCCGCTGGTCGCGGGCGCGGCGTGCGTGTTCGGCTTCGCGCCGTTCTACGCCTGGCCGGTGCCGATCGTGTGCCTCGCGATCCTGTTCCACGTGTGGGCGAGCAGCGGCTCCGCGCTGCAGGCGGGGCTTTCCGGATTCGCCTTCGGGCTGGGGTACTTCCTCGCGGGCGTCTCCTGGGTCTTCGTGAGCCTGCACACCTTCGGCGGAATGCCCGCGGTGCTCGCGGCGATCGCCACCTTCCTCTTCTGCGCCTACCTCGCGCTCTTTCCCGCGCTCGCCGGATGGGTCGCGGTGCGTCTCGGAGGGGACGCGGCGTGGCGGCGCCTCGCGGCGGCGGCCGGGGCGTTCGCCGCGTGCGAATGGTTGCGCGGCACGCTCTTCACCGGCTTTCCCTGGCTCACGATCGGCACCTCGCAGATTCCCGGCAGCCCGCTCGCGGGATTCGCGCCGGTCCTGGGCGTCTACGGCGTGTCCCTCGCCGTGGGCGGAGTGGCCGCGCTCGCCGCCGGATTGGCGCTCTCCCGCGCGAGCTCGAAGCAACGCATCGCGCTCGCGGGGGCGCTCGCATCGATCCTCGTCGTCGGGGCGCTCGCGCGCTCGATCGAATGGACCGCGCCCGCGGGCGAGCCGGTGTCGGTCGCGCTGCTGCAGGGCGACATCGCGCAGGAGATGAAATGGCGCGAGGAGGTGCGCGTGAAGACGCTCGAGGATTATCGCAAGATGGTTTTCGCCGCGCGCGCGCGGATCGTGGTGCTGCCGGAGACCGCGCTGCCCGCTTTCCTCGACCAGCTCCCGCCGGAATATCTCGAGAGCCTGCGCGACCACGCCCGCAAGGAGGGCAAGGAGATCCTGCTCGGAACCGTCGAGCGCGAATTCCACGACACGGCCTACGACTACTACAACAGCGTGATCACGCTCACCGGGAGCCGCCGCCAGTCCTATCGCAAACGCCACCTCGTGCCGTTCGGCGAATTCATCCCGCCGGGATTCAAATGGGTGCTCTCGATCCTGCACATCCCGCTGAGCGACTTCGCGCGCGGCCCCGCGGGCCAGCCACCGCTCGAGGTGGCGGGCACGAGCTTCGGCGTCGCGATCTGCTACGAGGATATCTTCGGCGAGGAGGTGATCGCCTCGCAGCCCGCCGCGCAGATCCTGCTCAACGTGAGCAACGACGCGTGGTTCGGCGAGTCGTTCGCGGCGGAGCAGCACCTGCAGGCCTCGCAGGCGCGCGCCCTCGAGACCGGCCGCTGGATGGTGCGCGCCACCAACACCGGCGCCACCGCCGCGATCGACGATCGCGGGCGTGTCGTCTCGCGCCTGGCGAATTTCACCGTCGCAACGCTGCTCGTTTCGGTGGTCCCGCGCCGCGGTTCCACGCCCTATTCGCGCACCGGCAACAGCGTAACGCTGCTCCTCGCGCTCGGCCTCATCGCGCTCGCGCGCTTCGCAACACCGGGGACAGACCCCGTTTTCTAGGCCGGGCGGCAGCGCAGGAAGAACTGCTCGGCGCAGATCTGCGCGAGCTCGTCGGCGCTCACGTCGGTGAGCGTCAGCCGGCCGAGCTTTAGCATCTGCGCGCCCTTCCCCTCGTGGCCGCGGTAGAACTCCGCGAGCGAGGGCAGGATGCTCATCTGGTAGGTGTCGATGGTGTAGCCGGTCTCGATGAACATGCGCCGGATCTCCTCGAGCGTGAAGAACCGCAGGTGCGTGACGTCGAGCAGCCCATGCTCGGTGTACTCCCAGCGGCCGCCGACCAGCAGCTGCGACACGAGCCAGATGTTGCGCACGTTCGGGATGCTCGCGATCACCTGCGCGCGCGGCGCGAGCCGCGGCTTCAGGCGCACGAGGAGCTCCCACGGATTGACCACGTGCTCGAGAACGTCGGCCACGATCACCGTATCGAACTCCGCGAGCCCGAGGCCCTCGCGGTCGAAATCGAGATCCTCGATGCGGGCGTGGATCACCCGGTCGATGCGCGTGGCCGCCACCGCCGCGGCGGCCCGGCCGGCCTCGATGCCGACGACGCTCGCGCCCGGAAACCGCTGCTTCAGCGTCGCGCCGAACATGCCGCCGGCACACCCCAGCTCGAGCACGCGGCGCGGCTCGCCCTCGATAAGCCCGAAGAGCGAGGTATTGACGTAGTCGTGATAGTGGGAGGCGCTCTGCCCGTCGAAATCGAGGGCGGTCTGCCACGCCGGGCGCTTCGCAGGCGGATCGGATTCGCGCATCAGCGGATTCTAGCGTTCCCGCGCCTCGTGCCTCGCGCCCGGTGCTGTAAAATCATTCCTTTGGCACGCATCCCTACGCAATGGCGACCTTCCAGCAACTGGTCCTGAAGCTCCAGGACTACTGGGACCAGAAGGGCTGCGCCATCCTCCAGCCCTACGACATGGAAGTCGGCGCGGGAACCTCCCACACCGCCACGTTCCTGCGCTCGCTCGGCCCGGAGCCATGGCGCGCCGCTTACGTCCAGCCTTCGCGACGTCCCAAGGACGGGCGCTACGGCGAGAACCCGAACCGCCTGCAGCACTACTATCAATTCCAGGTGGTGCTCAAGCCTTCGCCGCCCGACATCCTCGACCTCTATCTCGGCTCGCTCGAGGCGGTGGGCTTCGACCTGAAGCAGAACGACGTGCGCTTCGTGGAGGACGATTGGGAGAACCCGACACTCGGCGCGTGGGGCCTCGGCTGGGAAGTGTGGATGAACGGGATGGAGATCACGCAGTTCACGTACTTCCAGCAGGTCGGCGGACTCGACTGCAAGCCGATCACCGGCGAGATCACCTACGGCCTCGAGCGGCTCGCGATGTACCTGCAGGGCGTCGAGAACGTCTACGACCTCGTCTGGACCGAATGGGAAGACAACGGCGTGAAACGCCGCCTCACCTACCGCGACGTCTACCACCAGAACGAGGTCGAGCAATCGACCTACAACTTCGAGCATTCCGATGCGGCCACACTCTTCCGCCAGTTCGACGATTTCGAGGCGGCGGCGAAGCGGCTGATGGAAGCGAAGCTGGCGTTGCCGGCCTACGAGCAGGTGCTCAAGGCGGCGCACACGTTCAACCTGCTCGATGCGCGCGGCGCCATCTCGGTCACGGAGCGCAACGGCTACATCGGCCGCATCCGCACGCTCGCGAAGGCCGTGGCGCTGAGCTATTACGAATCGCGCGAGCGGCTCGGCTTCCCGATGCTTCCGAAAAAGGCTGCGTGATGGCAGCCACCCTCCTGGTCGAGTTGCTCTGCGAGGAGCTTCCGCCCAAGGCGCTGAAGCGGCTGGGAGACGCTTTCGCCGAGGGGCTCCACAAGGCGCTCGCCAAGCGCGAGATGCTCTCGCCCGACAGCACGGCGCGCGCGTTCGCGACACCGCGCCGCCTCGCGGCTTCGATCACCGGCGTGAAGGCGGCATCCGAACCGCGCGCGGTCGAGGTGAAGCTGATGCCCGCATCGGTGGCGCTCGATGCCGCCGGCAAGCCCACGCCCGCGCTCGCGAAGAAGCTCGAGGCCGCGGGCCTCGCCGGAACCGATCCCACGACGTTGAAGCGCCGCATGGACGGCAAGTCGGAGATGCTGTTCGCCGATGCGAAGACCCCCGCGACGCCGCTCGCGCAGGCGCTGCAGCCCGCGCTCGACGAGGCGATCGCGGGCCTGCCGATTCCCAAGGTGATGAGCTACCAGCTCGCCGACGGGGTCACCACCGTGCAGTTCGTGCGCCCCGCCAAGGGGCTGGTGGCGTTGCATGGCGCGGAGGTGGTGCCGGTAAGCGCGCTCGGGCTTCAATCAGGGCGCATCACGCAGGGCCATCGCTTCCAGGGCGCGCGCGATATCGCGCTCGACAGCGCCGAAGCCTACGAAGCGAAACTGCGCGACGCAGGCAAGGTGATCGCGGATTTCGGCGTGCGCCGCGAAGCCATCGCCACGCAGTTGGCGCAGAAGAGCGCCGGGCTCGCCAGGGGTTTCGTCCCGAACGAGGCGCTCCTGGAAGAGGTCACGGCGCTGGTCGAATGGCCCGCCGTATACGTGGGCGGCTTCGAGCCCGAGTTCCTGTCGGTGCCGCAGGAGTGCCTGGTCCTCACGATGCAGCAGAACCAGAAATATTTTCCGCTGGTGAACGACGGCAAGCTGCTGCCGAAATTCCTGATCGTGTCGAACATGCGCCTGGACGATCCATCGATGATCGTCCAGGGCAACGAGCGCGTCGTGCGCCCGCGGCTCGCCGACGCGCGCTTCTTCTTCGAGACCGACAAGAAGGTGCGGCTCGCCGAGCGCGTGCCGCAGCTCGCCTCGATCGTCTACCACAACAAGCTCGGCACGCAGCTCGAGCGCATCGAACGCCTGCGCCGCCTCGCGACGCGCATCCAGGCGATGCTGCCGCGCGGCGAGAAGGGGCGCCCGTACGCCGACCGCGCGGCGCTGCTCGCCAAAGCCGATCTCGTCACGCTGATGGTGGGCGAGTTTCCCGAGCTGCAGGGGGTGATGGGGAAGTACTACGCCGAGGCCGACGGCGAGGAGCCTTCGGTCGTGCGCGCGATCGAGCAGCACTACTGGCCGCGCTTCTCCGGCGACCAGCTGCCGGTGGGCGATGTCAGCATCGCGCTGGCGCTCGCCGACAAGCTCGAGACGCTCGCCGGCATCTGGGGCGTGGGCCAGCAGCCGACCGGAGACAAGGATCCGTTCGGCCTGCGGCGCTCGGCGCTCGGGGTGCTGCGCATCCTCTCGGAAAAATCCGAGGCCGCGGCGCTCGACCTGCGCAAGCTGCTCGACGAGGCGGTCGCGGGATTTCCTCCCGGGATACTCGCCGCGGATACCGCGGCCGCAGTCCACCTCTTCATGCTCGATCGCCTGCGTTCGATGCTGCGCGACAAGGGCTACGACGCCCACGAGATCGAGGCGGTGCTCGCCGACAATCCGACGAGCATCCATCGCGTGTGGGCGCGCATCGAGGCGGTGAAGGCGTTCCGCGCGCTGCCCGAGGCCGACGCGCTCGCCAGCGCCAACAAGCGCATCCAGAATATCCTGAGGAAATCCGGCAACGGGCAACGCGTGAGCCCCGAGCTTTTCGCCCAGGACGAGGAGAAGAAGCTGCACGCCTCGATGCAATCGCTCTCTCCGCGGGTCGAGCAGCACATGGAGCGGCACGACTTCACCGCGGCCCTGAAGGACCTGGCGGGAATCCGCGGCGATGTCGACGCGTTCTTCGACAAGGTGCTGGTGAACGCCGAGGACGAGCGGCTGCGCGGCAATCGGCTCGGGCTGCTCACGCAGTTGGGAACGCTCATGAACCGTGTTGCCGACATTTCGAAGCTCGCGGCGTGACGGCATGAAACTCGTCATCCTCGACCGCGACGGCGTCATCAACTTCGACAGCGACCAGTACATCAAGTCGCCGTCGGAGTGGCGCCCGATCCCCGGATCGATCGAGGCGATCGCGCGGCTCAACCAGAACGGCTTCCGCGTGGCGGTCGCGACCAACCAGTCGGGCATCGGCCGGGGACTCTTCGACATGGCCACGCTCAACGCCATCAACGACAAGATGATGGAGATGGTGTTCCGCCAGGGCGGGCGCATCGACGCGCTGTTCTTCTGCCCGCACACCGCGGTCGAGGATTGCGGCTGCCGCAAGCCCAAGACCGGCATGTTCGAGGAGATCGCGCTGCGCTTCCATACCGAGCTGAAGGGAGTGCCCTGCATCGGCGACAGCCTGAAGGACGTGCAGGCGGCCGAAGCCGTCGGCGGCCAGCCGATCCTGGTGCTCACCGGCAAGGGCAAGAAGACCAAGGAAGACGGCGGGCTGCCGAAGAAGACGCTGGTGTTCGACGATCTCGCCGAGGCGTGCCGCCACGTCGTGTCCCACGCATGACGACACTGAGATCGGTCCTGTTCCTGCTGGGCGCGCTCGTGGTGACGGCAATCTTCGGCGTGTTCGTCCCGCTCGGCCGCCTCTTCCACCGGCGCGGATCGTTCTTCGTCGCGTCGCTCTACACCAGGGTCATGCTGAAATGGGTCGAATGGAGCTGCGGCATCCGCTACGAGGTGCGCGGCTGGGAGAACGTGCCCAAGGCGCCCGCGGTCATCATGTCGAAGCACCAGTCGGCCTGGGAGACGATTTTCATCGAGAGCCAGTTCCCGCCGCAGTGCTGGATCATCAAGAAGGAGCTGCTGTGGCTGCCCTTCGTCGGCTGGAGCCTGATGGCGATCCACTGCATCGCGATCGACCGCTCGAGCGGCAACAGCGCGCGCGAGCAGATCGTGACGCAGGGAGCCCAGCGCCTGAAGGAAGGCCTGTGGGTGACGATCTTCCCCGAGGGCACGCGGATCGCGCCGGGCAAGCGCGGTCGCTACGGCATCGGCGGGGCGCTGCTCGCCACGCGCACCGGAACGCCAATCCTGCCGATCGCGCACAACGCCGGTGAGTTCTGGGGCCGCTATTCGTTCAAGAAGAAGCCCGGCGTCGTCCAGGTGGTGATCGGGGCGCCGATCGCCACCGCGGGCCGCGACGTGCTCTCGGTGAACAACGAGGTCGAAAACTGGATCGAAGGGCAGATGCGCATCATTTCTCCGGAACGATATGCCGACGCGTGAGCTGGTCTCCCGCGACTTCCACCGCCTCGCGCTGGGCGAGGAGTCGGTCGAGTACGTGCTGGTGCGCCGCCGTGGACGGCGCGGCGTGGGCCTGAAGGTCGACGAGACCGGCCTCACCGTGAGTGCCCCTTCGACGATGCCGCTCGCGCGCATCGAGGCGCTGGTGCGCGAGAGCGAGCGCTGGGTGCTGCGCAAGATCGGCGAGTGGAGCGCTCGGCAGGTGCCGCCGGTGTCCTGGCACGATGGAACGCAGCTTCCCTTCCTCGGCGAGCCCGTGATCCTGCGCCTCGGTCGCGGGCCCCGCGTTCGGGTGGAGCTGGATGAGGGCGAGCTGCGCGCCACGCTGCGCTCGCTCGAGGAGCCGGAAGTGAAGCGGGCGGTGGTTGCCTGGTACAAGTGCGAGGCGCTCGCCCATCTTACCGAGCGGGTTCGCGAGCTCGCCAACGCCGCGGCGCTGCAGATGCCGCGCGTCTTCCTCTCGCCCGCGATGTCGCGCTGGGGCAGCTGCAACTCCCGGCGCGAGGTGCGCCTCGCCTGGAGGCTGGTGAAGGCGCCCGGCGAGCTCATCGACTACGTGATCGTCCACGAGCTCGCGCACCTGCGCCAGATGAACCATTCGCCGGCTTTCTGGGCCGAGGTCGCGCGCCATTGCCCCGATTACCGGCGGCTTCGCGAGGAGCTCTTCGCGACCGACCATCTCTACCGCTCTTTCTGAGGAGGCGACATGAGGCTCTTGCACACGATGCTGCGCGTAGGCGACCTGGATCGCTCGATCGCCTTCTACACCGACGTCCTCGGCATGAAGCTGCTGCGGCGCAACGACTATCCGGACGGCAAGTTCACGCTCGCCTTCGTCGGCTACGGCGACGAGGCCGACCACGCGGTGATCGAGCTCACCCACAACTGGGAGACGAGGTCGTACGACCTGGGCAACGGCTTCGGCCACATCGCCGTGGCGGTGCCCGATGCCTACAAGGCGTGCGAGGCAGTGAAGGCGCGCGGCGGGAAGGTGACGCGCGAGGCCGGGCCGATGAAGCACGGCAAGACCGTGATCGCGTTCGTCGAGGACCCGGACGGGTACAAGGTCGAGTTCATCCAGCGGGGTTGAAAACTACGTCATCGCGATGATTTCCTGGTCGCCCTGCTGGGTGCGCTCGAAGGTGAGGAAGTCGTAGTAGCCGCAGCGCTTGGCATCGGGGTACTTGCGGCAGACGCCCGGGCGCGCTTCGTAGACGGTGCAGCGGCGCTTTTCCTGGTCGAGGAACATGCACGCGGTGTCGAAGATCTTGTCCTTCTTGTGGCGCAGCAGGTGCGCCGGTCCCTTCAGCTTGGTGAATTTCTCCTGGGCCGCCTCGAAGTCGAGGCCGAAATGGCGCCCGAGGCGCTCGATGTCGCGCTTGGTGACCTCGATCTCGTCGTACGTGCAGCACCAGGCGGGGCATTTCGCGCAGGAATACCGGACGCGAACCGGGATGGGAAAGGGCTTCGTATTCTTCATTTCCGCTGCAGTGTGCGCAATGGCGAAATTGTACGCGAGACGCATGGCTCGTTAGAACCAATTCCTGCGTTCAGGTTCGAGGCGCCATCGAAAATGCCGCATCGGCGAGCGCCACGAACTCTTCCACCGACAGCGTCTCGCCGCGCCGTCCCGGGTCGATGCCGGCCTGCGCGAACGCCGCCTCCGGGACCAGGGCCCGCGCCGCGTTGCGCAGCGTCTTGCGCCGCTGGGTGAAGGCGGCCATCACGATCGCCGCGAACAGCGCCTCGTCGCGGGCGCGCGGGCGGCGAGCGTCGAGCGGCGCCATGCGCACCACGGCCGAGTCGACCTTGGGCGGCGGGGTGAAGGCCCCGGGCGGCACGCGCAGCGCTGTGGCCATCGCGAAGCGGTACTGCAGCATCACGGACAGGCGCCCGTAGTCCGCGGTGCCGGGGGCGGCGACCATGCGGTCGACCACCTCCTTCTGCAGCATGAAGACGCAATCGCGGATGCGCTCGGCGTATTGCGCCACCCGGAAGAGGATCGGCGTCGAGACGTTGTAGGGCAGGTTGCCGACCACGCGCAACGGCGCGGGCAGGCTGCCGAAGTCGAACTCGAGCGCGTCGCCTTCGTGGACGCTCACCTCTTGCGGCGCGAATCGCTCGCGCAAGGCGGACGCGAGGTCCCGGTCGATCTCGATCACGTGCAGCGGCCGCACCACGGCCGCGAGTTCCGCGGTGAGGATGCCGGTGCCGGGACCGATCTCCGCCATTGCCTCGCCCGGCTTCGGATCGATGGTCTCGACGATGCGCCGGACGTAATGACGATCGGTAAGGAAGTGCTGCCCGAAGCGCTTGCGCGGGCGCGGGAGCACGGCGCTAGCGGCTGCGCGCGGCCATCTCGAAGGCGACCGCGACCGCCTCCTTGAGGCTGCCCGCGTCCACCTCACCCGCGCCGGCGCGATCGAGGGCCGTGCCGTGATCGACCGAGGTGCGGATCACCGGCAGGCCGAGCGTGATGTTCACCGCCTCGCCGAACGCCGCGTGCTTGAGCACCACCAGCCCCTGGTCGTGGTACATCGCGAGCGCGGCATCGCCGCCTGCGAGCACGCGCGGCGTGAAGAGCGTATCGGCGGGATAGGGGCCCGAGACCGCGAGGCCGGCGCGCGCGAGCTCCTCGATCACCGGCGCGATCACGTCGATCTCCTCGCGGCCGAGGTAGCCCGATTCTCCCGCGTGGGGATTGAGGCCCGCGACCAGGATCCGCGGCCGCTCGATGCCGAAGCGCTTGCGCAGGTCGGCCTCGAGCACGCGGATCACCGATCGCAGCAGTTCGCGCGTGATCGCGGCGGGCACCTGGGAGAGCGCCAGATGCGTGGTCGCCACCGCGACGCGCAGCCCGCCGCCGGCGAGCATCATCACCACCTGCGGCGTGCGCGTGCGATCGGCGAGGTATTCGGTGTGGCCGGTGAAGGGAATGCCCGCGTCGTTCAGCACGCTCTTCTGCACCGGGGCGGTGACCATCGCGTCGAACTCGCCCGCGAGGCATCCGTCGATCGCGCGGTCGAGCATGGCGAGCACATGGCGCGCATTGGCGACATCGAGCCGGCCCGCGACGACCGGCACCGCGGTCGGCACGGCAAGGAGCGAGACGCGCGGAGCCGAAGCGCGGCCGGGGTATTCGGGAACGTCGAACGCGATGCCCCGGGCGCGGGCGCGCTCGCGGATCACATTCGGATCTCCCAGGATCACCAGCCGTCCGCCGAAATCCTGCGCCGCGAGCAGCGCGCAGAGGTCCGGGCCGATCCCGGCGGGCTCTCCCGCGGTCAGTGCGACGAGGCGATCAGCGCTCTTCGTAGCGATTGTCGACGTAGGCACGGTCGCGCGACTGGCGCAGCCAGTCCTGGAATGCCTCGTCGGCCTTGCGCGCGCGGATCGCCTGGCGTGCGGCCACCTTCTTGCGATCGGTCGAAAGCTCGTCGGATCGGCGCTCGACCACTTGCACAAGGTGCCATCCGAACGGGGTCTGGATCGGCTGGCTCACTTCCTTGTCCTTCAGCGCGTTCATGACGCGCTCGAACTCAGGCACGGTGTCGCCCGGTGCGACCCAGCCGAGATCGCCGCCGCGCGTGGCGCTCGCATCCTCGGAGTGCACCTTGGCGAGCTCGCCGAAATCCCCGCCCGCGACGACGCGCTCGCGCAGCCGTGCCAGCCGGTCGCGGGCTTCGGAATCCGACAGGCCTTCGCGCGCGCGCAGCAGGATGTGGCGCACGTGCGTCTGCTGCACGCCGGCGACCGCCGCCTTGCCGCGCTTCTCCATCAGCTTGATGATGTGGAAGCCGTTCGGGCTCTTCAGGATGTCGCTCACGTCGCCGGGCTGCAGGCGCTCGAGCGTCTCGAGGAAGAGGCTCGGCAGCCGGCCGGAGGTGCGCCAGCCGAGGTTGCCGCCCTGCAGTGCGTCGGGCGCGTCGGAATACTGCGCGGCGACCTGCGCGAAGCTTCCGCCGCGGCGCAGCTCCGAGAGCGCCAGCAGAGCCTTGCGGCGGCGGGCCTCGATCTGTTCCGCGCTTGCCTGCGGCGGGACCAGCACGAGGATGTGGTTCAGCAGGTATTCGGAATCGCTGTTCTTCTCGCGCGCTTCGCGCGCGATCTCGGTGTCGACCTCGGCATCGGTCACGACGATGCTGTTCTCGACCTCGCGCTCGCGCAGGCGGGCGAGCAGGATCTCGTTGCGGATGTCCTCGCGGAAGCGCGGGTACTTGATGCCGTCCTTCTCGAGCGCCGCGCGGAAATCGGGGAGCGGCAGGTTGTTCTCCTGCGCGATGCGCTCGATGGTGCGGTCGAGCGTGAGGTCGTCGACCTTGATGCCGGTTTCCTTGGCGAGCTGGATCTGCAGCAGGTCGTTGATCATGCGCTCGAGGATCTGGCGCGAGAGCGCGTCGGCCGGAGGCAGCTGCCCGCCTTGGCGCTGCAGCTGGCGCACCACCAGGTTCACGCGCTCCGTGAGGTCGTTCTGCGTGATCACCTCGTCGTTGACCACCGCGACGATGCGATCGACCGGGATCACGCGCGGCACCGCGGCCATGCGCGTCTCGAGGCGGCTTGCGGGACCGGAGGTTCCCGGAGCATTCGGGGCGGGGCCCTGCGCGGCGGCGGCCAACGCGGCGGCCCCGAGGCACCTGAGCAGGAATCGAATGAAAAGCGATGCGCGAATCATGGGGCGATCTCGTCGGACCGGCGGTAACCGGCGATGTTTTGCCGGAGGGTTTCCAGCGGGTTGATCCCGATTCTCGAGAGGCCGGAAAGCTCGAGCTGGATCTGGAAGGAGGTCGAATACGTCTGGGTGGCCGTGATGAATCGATGCGCCACGGCGCGGACCTGCCAACAGCCGGCATTGTACTCGAAGCCCGCCAGTCCCTCGAGCAGCTTGCGGTCCTTCGTGCTCCAGTTCCAGCGCGCGAGCCCGGAGATGTTGCGGGTGAGCGGCCACTGGGCCGACAGGTCGATCTGCTCGATCCCGGTGGTGCCGGTCGGATCGGTGCGCGGATCGACGGTGGCACGCGCATACCGGTAGGCGGCGTTCAGGATGCTGCCGGGGACCGGGGAGTACTGCGCCGCGAGCGTGATCTTCTCCGAGCGCTGCAGGTTGGGCGTGTATTGCCAGGCGGCGTCGACCTTGACCGCGCGCGACAGCTGGCTCGAGGCGTAGAACAGGATGTCCGACGACTTCACGTCGATCGCGGGCTCGGCCAGCGTCACGCGTGGCGGCCGGAAGTAGTGCACCTGCCCGAGAGACGCGGTGAAGCGTTCGAGGCCGGTCGAGGCCTCGATCAGCCGTGAGGTGAGCGCGACGGTGAGCTGGTTCGCGTCTCCGATGCGATCGCCCCCGACGAAGCGGTTCTCGGTGAAGAGCTGGGAGAAGTTGAAATCCGACTCGGCGGTGGTGAAGTTGGGGATGCGGCTCTGGTCCTTGTAGGGGATGTTGAGATAGAAAAGCCGCGGCTCGAGCGTCTGCTGGAATTCGGT
>JANPHA010000354.1:0-5575 GCA_031424255.1 Burkholderiales bacterium
CACGAGCTGGAGCACACCCGACCCGAAGTGAAACCTGGAGCTTGACCCACGCTGTTGGGTGATAATCGAATCGGGAGGCTTAAAAAAATGGCCCGATTCGCCCGCTTCATCCCGTGGCTGCTGGCCACTGCGTTCTCCGCCTCGGTCGCGGCGGCCAACTTCGCGGTCGAGTCGCAGGCCTTCCTGCCCGACAACGCGACCAGGACCGCCAAGCCTGCGGCCGTAGCCCGCGCGCAGCCAGGACGAGTAAAACCGATCCTGCTCGATGCGCCGCCGTCGCTGCAGACCGTGCTCAGCGCTTCGACGAGCGGCAAGGAAGGCCGGCCGCCGGTGATCGGCTTCAGCCGCGCCGTCGCCTCATTGAGCGACGAGGCATCGGTGCAATCGCTCCTCGACTGGGATCGCAAGGCCGACGGCAGCAGCGTCGCGGCGATCTCGATCACCTCTCCGGACGCATCCGCGGTGCGCGTGGGATTCAAGGTGGGCGCATTGCCCGCCGGCCTCGTGTTGCGCTTCTATGCCCCCACCGGCGGCGACGTCTTCGAGGTCAGCGGCGATGAGGTTGCCGCGACCCTCGCGTTGAACGCAAAGGCGGGCGAGACCGACGACAACGCGCGCACCTACTGGTCACCCGTCGTCGAAAGCTCGACCATCGTGGTGGAAGCGGAGATTCCCGCGGCGGCGCGCTCCCCGGAGCTGCGCATCTCCATGCCGCTCGTCTCGCACCTCTTCACCTCACCGGCGAAGGATTTCGTGATGCCGAAGGCCGCGGCGGCGTGCGAGATCGACGCCACCTGCTATGCGTCGACCTGGCCCGAGGTGAGCGCCGTCGCGCGCATGCTCTTCTCGGACGGGACGTTCAGCTACTACTGCACCGGCACGCTGCTCAACGACGCCGACATCACGACCGCGATCCCGTATTTCCTCAGCGCCAATCACTGCATCAACACGCAGTCCGCCGCGTCGACGCTGCAGACCTACTGGTTCTATCGATCGACCGCCTGCAACAGCGGCATCGCGGGCGCGTACCAGACGCGCACCGGCGGGGCCACCCTGCTCTACCACGCCGGCATCACCGATACCTCGTTCATGCGCCTCAACGTGGCGCCGCCCGCGGGCGTGTGGCTCGCCGGCTGGAGCTCCGCTCCGCCCGTAGTGGGCGCCGCGCTCACCGGCCTGCATCATCCGGCCGGCGACCTGCTCAAGATCAGCTTCGCCAACATGAACGGCTACTGGATCTGCACTCCGAGCGGCACCGGCAGCGACACCTTCTCGTGCTCCACCTCGACGCTCGCCGCAGCCACGTTTTACGGCATCACATTCACCGGCGGCGTCACCGAAGGCGGCAGCAGCGGCTCCGCTATCTACGACAGCGGACACCACGTGATCGGCCAGCTCTACGGGGGATCCAGCAGTTGCGGCTTTCCGGGCGGCGGGGATTTCTACGGCCGATTCGACATGGCCTTCAACGCCACGGGCGGACTCGCCCAGTGGTTGAACGTCGTGCCGCAGCAAGCCCTCACGGTCGCCAAGGCCGGGACCGGCAGCGGAACGGTGACCGGAGGCGGCATCAACTGCGGCGCGACCTGCAGCGTGAGCGTGGCCCCCGGTACCGCGGTGACGCTCTCCGCGGCAGCGGCGGCCGGGTCGAGCTTCGCGGGATGGAGCGGCGCCTGCAGCGGCACGCTCTCCTGCAATGTCACGGTGAACGCTGCCACCAGCGTCACCGCGACGTTCAATCTCATCCCGCCCCCGCGTAAAGTCGTGCAGGACTTCGATTTCGACGGCAGGAGCGATGTGATCCTGCAGGACAGCGGGACCGGGGTCGCGAGCGTGTTGCTGATGAACGGCGTCACGGTCGGCACCAACACGCCGCTGGGAGTTCCGGGCGTAGGCGACACCATCACGCAGACCGGCGACCTCGATGGCGACGGCAAGGCCGATGTTGTCGTGCGCGGCGCCGACGGATCGATCCAGCTCTGGTTGATGAACGGTACAACGGTCGCGCAGCAAACCACGCTCCTGCCCGCGGGATCGGGATGGAGTGTCACCCAGACCGGAGATTTCAACGGCGACGGCAAGATGGATCTCGTGCTCACGCGAAGCGACGGCCTCGTGTACGTGCTGCTGATGAACGGCTTCTCGGTCGTGGGCGGGGGGCTCGTGCTGCCTCCGGGATCGGGCTGGAGCGTCTCGCACGTCGCGGACTTCAACGGCGACGGCAAGTCGGACCTGCTGCTCAAGCATACCGACGGATGGATATACGTGATGCTGATGAACGGAGGCGCGATGGCCGACGGGGGCTTGCTCATCGGCTCGGGCGGCTGGAGCGCAACCGCCACCGGTGACTTCGACGGCGACGGCAAGGCCGACATCCTCGTCACCAACACCGATGGAACCGTGGTGATGCTGCAGATGAATGGATCGTCGGCCGCCTCGTACGTGGGCTACATGGCCGCGGGAGGCCCGTGGTCGATCGCGCGCGTGGCGGACCTCAACGGCGACGGCAAGGCCGACATCATCTGGCAGCACACGGATGGCACGCACTACGCGTGGATCATGGGAGGCACGACCACACTGTTGAGCCAGGGGGTGCTCTGGGGCGCGGGCACGGGATACACCATCAGCGAAGTGCTCGATCTCAATGGCGACGGCAAGATGGACCTGCTGCTGCGCAATGCCGGCAGCGGAGCCATCGACGCGGCATTGATGGACGGCGCCACGATTACGTCGCGCGCGATGGTTCCGAGGTGGGGCGCTCAGGTGGCGCGGCCGTGACGAGACCGGCCATGCCCGCGCGCCTCGCGGCATTCGTCCTGGTGGCGCTCGCGGCGGCGTCGGGCTCCGGCGCCTCGCGTGCCGCGCCCCCGCCGGTCACGCTACGCGAAGTCGCGAGCGGGCTCACCAATCCGCTCGAGATAGCCCACGCCGATGACGGCTCCGGCCGCCTCTTCATCGTCGAGAAAGGCGGACGCATCAAGATCCTGAAGAACGGCACTGTCCTCGCCCGGCCGTTCCTCGATGTTTCCGCCCTCGTCTCGACGACGAGCGAGCGCGGCCTGCTGGGGCTCGCGTTCTCGCCGCAATTCCGCAGCGATCGGCGATTCTTCGTGTACCTCACGCGCATGTCCGACGGCGCGCTGCAGGTGCGCTCGTACCGCGCATACCCAATGGATGCGGACCTCGCCGACCCCGCATCGGGCGAGGACATCATCACCATCGCGCATCCGACTTTCGCCAACCACAACGGCGGGCATCTCGCGTTCGGTCCGGACGGCATGCTCTACATCGGAACCGGCGACGGCGGCGGCGCGGGCGATCCGTCCAACAATGCGCAGAATAATTCGGTGCTGCTCGGCAAGATGCTGCGCATCGAGGTCTCCACCCCGACGGGATACGTGATCCCACCGGACAATCCCTACGCGGCCGGATCGGGCGCATCGCGCGAGATCTACGCGTACGGCCTTCGCAATCCGTGGAAATTCAGCTTCGACCGCGCGACGCAGGACCTCTACATCGGCGACGTCGGGCAGGACACCATCGAGGAGGTCGACTTCCAGCCCGCGCTCACGGCAGGCGGGCAGAACTATGGCTGGAACTGGTTCGAGGGCAACACCTGCGTGACCTTCTGCCCGCCTTTCATCGCCTCGTGGCCCATCCTCCAATACCGGCACGATGCCGCGGGCGGCAACTCGATCACCGGGGGCTACGTCTACCGCGGGCGCCGGAGCGCGGCCTTGCGCGGTTATTACATCTACGGAGATTTCGTGAGCAATCGCGTCTGGGCCGCGAAGCGGGCCGGCGGCACGTGGACGACGGAAGTCCTGATCAGCCCGCCGTCGGTCCTGTCCGGCATCAGCTCCTTCGGCGAAGACGAGCGCGGCGAGCTCTACGCGGCGAGCTTCAGCACGGGCAAGGTGTACGCGATCGACGGACCGGGCCCCGCGGTGCCGATCGAATTCGACCTCGACGGCAGCGGCACCGGAGATTTCATCACACGCGACACGGCCGGCGGGGCCACGGGTTATCTGATGAATCGACTCGCGGTCGCCTCGACGGGTGCGCTGCTGCCCGCAGGGTCCGGGCTTCGCATCACGCACGCGGCCGACCTCGATGGCGACGGCAAGGCCGACCTGCTGCTCGAGCACGCCGACGGATCCATCCTCGCAGGGACCATGAACGGCCTCGCGCCCAAGGCACAGGCGAACCTGCTTCCCGCCGGCTCCGGGTGGCACGTGACGCACACGGGAGATTTCAACGGCGATGGAAAGGCAGACCTTGTCCTCACGCACGCGAGCGGGTGGGTGTTCGTCCTGCTGATGAACGGCCTCGAGTTCGCGGGTGGAAACTACGTGCTCGCGGGCGGCGCCGGCTGGAGCGTCACCCAGGTCGCGGATTTCAACGGCGACGGCAAGTCGGACCTGCTGCTGCGGCATACCGACGGCAGCATCGCCGTCATGCTGATGGACGGCGCAACGCCCACGGCGGCCGCGATACTCATCGGCGCGGGCAGCGGCTGGAGCGCTCGCGCCACCGGCGATTTCAACGGCGACGGCAAGGCCGACATCGTCGTCGCGCACGACACGAACGGGGTCTTCGTGCTCCAGATGGATGGCACTGCGGCAACCGCCGCGAATGCGATCGCGCCCGCGGCCCCGGCGCAATCGATCGTCGTCGCGGACTTCAACGGCGACGGCAAGAGCGACATCGCGCTGCAGGCCGCGGGCTCGGACGTCTCGGTGTTGCTGATGGACGGCGTCACACCCTGGCTCACCAGGACTCTTCCCGCGGCGGGCCTGGCCCTCGGGCGCGCGCGCGACATCGATGGAGACGGACGCGCCGACCTGCTGCTGCAACGCGCGGATGGCGGCATCGACGCCTGGCTCATGCACGGCGCGACGGTCTGGGCCAGGGCCTCGGTGGCCGGCGCGGGGAGCGGAGCTATTGCGCCCTAGGGCTTGCTACACTTTCGCTCAAATCCCAATGAGCGCAACGCCGTGAGCCAAGATGAATTGAGAGCAGTGATCCTGGCGGGAGGTTCGGGAACGCGCCTGTGGCCCCTCTCCCGCCTGCAGTCCCCCAAGCAGTTCCTGAAGCTCACGGGCTCCGAGAGCCTGCTCGAGGCGACGATCACGCGCCTGAGCCCGCTGGTGGACGACTCGCAGGTGGTGATCGTCACCAGCGAGGATCTCGCGACGGGAGAGGGATTCCACATCCTGAAGCGCTTCCAGGCCATCCTGGAGCCCGCCGGCCGCAACACCGCGCCGGCCATCGGTGTCGCCGCGTTGCAGTGCGCCTTGCAGGGGATCGACCCGGTGATGATCGTCCTGCCCGCCGACCATTTGATCCGCGACATCCCCGCATTCCACGAGTGCCTGCGCCTTGCGATCGATGCTGCGTCCGAAGGCCGCCTCGTGACGTTCGGGATCTATCCGACGTCGCCCGAGACCGGCTTCGGGTATATCCGCGCAACGGGCGGGAAAGGTGTTCAGCCGGTGCGCGAGTTCCGAGAGAAACCCGATCGCAAGACGGCGGAGGCTTTCGTCGCCTCCGGCGAGTACTTCTGGAATTCGGG
>JANPHA010000355.1:0-2438 GCA_031424255.1 Burkholderiales bacterium
CATGGTCTTCCTGAACTGGAAGGCCTTTCCCTGGCACTGGGGCCTCAGTGACTCCTTCGTCGCGCAGATGCTGCTCGTCGTGCTGGTGCCCGGCCTGCTGGCCTTCGTGTTCGGTTATTTCGCCTTCCGCTCGCGCATCAAGGGGGTCTACTTCTCGATCATCACGCAGGCCCTGACCTTCGCCGCGATGCTGCTGTTCTTCCGCAACGAGACCGGCTTCGGCGGCAACAACGGCTTCACCGACTTCAAGCGCATCCTCGGCGTGCCGATCACGCAGAACCTGCGCGTGCTGCTGTGCGTGCTGAGCGGCCTGGTCCTGATCGGCTTCTTCCTGATGGCGCGCGTGATCGTGCACAGCAAGTACGGTCGCGTGTTGCAGGCCATCCGCGATGCCGAGAACCGGGTCATGTTCACGGGCTACGACCCGGTGGCCTACAAGCTGTCGATCTGGACCCTGAGCGCGGTGATGTGCGCGGTGGCCGGCGCCTTGTACGTGCCCCAGGTCGGCATCATCAATCCCGGCGAGATGAGCCCGGCCGCCAGCATCGAGATGGCGATCTGGGCCGCGGTGGGCGGCCGCGCGACGCTGATCGGCCCGATCGTCGGCGCGTTTTTCGTCAATGGCGCGAAGAGCTGGTTCACCGTCGCCTTCCCGGAGTACTGGCTCTACTTCCTGGGTGCGCTCTTCATCGCGGTGACGCTGTTCCTGCCGAACGGCATCATCGGCCTGGTCAAGCGCAAGGAGCGCTCATGACGCCCGACCTGATGGAAGCCGGCGCGGCGATCCGCGCCGCCCACGCCGAGAGGGTGGCCCCGGGACAGGCCCGCTTCGTCGCCGCCGAGCCCTACTTCGGCCAGGGCGTGGCCCTGTACGTCGAGGACATCACGGTCAGCTTCGACGGCTTCAAGGCCCTGAACCAGCTCAATCTGACGATCAATGTCGGCGAGCTGCGTTGCATCATCGGCCCCAACGGCGCCGGCAAGACGACGATGATGGACTGCATCACCGGCAAGACGCGGCCCGATTCGGGCAAGGTCTTCTTCGGCAGCAACATCGACCTGCTGCGCCTGAAGGAACAGCAGGTGTCGCAGATCGGCGTCGGCCGCAAGTTCCAGAAGCCGACGGTCTACGAGCAGCTCAACGTGTTCGAGAACCTCGAGCTGGCGCTGAAGGCCGACCGCCGAGTGCGTGCGTCGCTGTTCTCGCGCCTGTCGGGCGCGCAGCTCGACCGCATCGGCGAGGTGCTGACCTTGATCCACCTGAAGGACGAGGCCCAGCGCACTGCCGGCCTGCTGAGCCACGGCCAGAAGCAATGGCTCGAGATCGGCATGCTGCTGATGCAGGACCCGAAGCTGCTGCTGCTGGACGAGCCGGTGGCCGGCATGACCGACGAGGAAACCGAACGCACCGCGGAGCTGTTCCTGTCACTCGAAGGCCAGCACTCGCTGGTGGTGGTCGAGCACGACATGAAGTTCGTCGAGCAGCTGACCGAGGGCCGCAAGAAGGTGACCGTGCTGCACGAAGGCAGCGTGCTGGCCGAGGGTTTGCTGGCCGACGTGCAGGCCAACGAGAAGGTCGTCGAGGTGTACCTTGGCCGCTGACCAGATGCTGCAGGTCGAGGGCCTGAACCAGTACTACGGTGGCTCGCACATCCTGCGCAACCTCGGCTTCGAGGCCCGGCTCGGCCAAGTCACCGTGATCCTCGGCCGCAATGGCGTCGGCAAGACCACGCTCTTGAAGAGCCTGATGGGCGTGGTGCCGGTGAAGACCGGCAAGATCGCGCTCGCCGGCCAGGACATCACGAAGGCCACGTCCTACGAGCGTGTGCGCAGCGGCATCGGCTATGTGCCGCAGGGCCGCGAGATCTTCGGCCGCCTGACGGTCGAGGAGAACCTGCGCATGGGCCTGGCCATCAAGCCCGGCGGCACGCCGATCCCGGCCGAGCTGTTCGAGTTGTTCCCGGTGCTCAAGCAGATGCTCGGCCGGCGCGGGGGCGACCTCTCGGGCGGGCAGCAGCAGCAGCTGGCCATTGCGCGCGCGCTGGCCGCCGGGCCGAAGCTGTTGATGTTGGACGAGCCCACCGAGGGCA
This sequence comes from Burkholderiales bacterium, assembly GCA_031424255.1. GTDB lineage: Bacteria > Pseudomonadota > Gammaproteobacteria > Burkholderiales > Usitatibacteraceae > Usitatibacter. The sequence goes on from JANPHA010000355.1 coordinate 2,091, forward strand.
TCCAACCCAGCATCATCAAGGACATCGGCCGCGTCATCCGCATGCTGGCCGACCGCGGGACGATGGGCATCGTGCTGATCGAGCAGTACTACGACTTCGCCGCGGAACTGGCCGACCAGTACATCGTGATGGAGCGTGGTGAGATCGTGCAGCGCGGCCTGGGCCGGGACATGGAAGCCGAGGGCGCGCGGGCGAAGATGTCGATCTGAGGCGCTGGCCGTGCCGAGCTGGTAGTCTCGGAACTTGCCGAACCTCGCAGCGGTCGGCGAAGTGCATGCCTTCGAGCTGAACGACGAAGGCTCGCCGGTCGTGTGCTGTTGCACCCGTGCACCGCCACGCTCACCAGGC
>JANPHA010000356.1:0-2310 GCA_031424255.1 Burkholderiales bacterium
GGCCGACATCGCCGCGCCCGCCACCAGCCAGCCCGAGACCATTACATAGGCGTTCGGCGCGATGGCGAGCAGCATCATCGCCACGACCGCGAGCACCGAGCCCAGCGAGAGCACGAAGCGCCCGCCGCGCCGGTCGATGAGGCGGCCCATGGCGGGCGCGAGAATTCCCGAGACCAGGAGCCCGCCGGTGAACGCGCTGAACAGGAAGAGCTCGCTCACCCCGAGCTCCTTGCGCATCGAGGCGCCGAGCACCCCGATGGCATAGAAGAGGGTGCCCCAAGAGATGATCTGGGCGATGCCGAGGGAGGTGATGAGCGGGGCCACTAGCTACCGCAACACTGTCTTCCCGCCTTCGCGGGAATGACTTTGGTCGCGCAGCACCCCGATGACGCCTCGTCGAACTGCGTCGAGCAGACGCCGGTCTCGGGAAGCTCGAGCTGCACGTTGTCCGCCGCGACCAAATCGCCCGCCAGTGCCGCGACCACCGAGCGCACCTGCTCGTGTCCGGTGGCCAGCAGGAAATTCGGCGCGCGCCCGTAGCTCTTGGCGCCCACCGCGTAGAAGCGCGCCTCGGGATGCGCGAGCTCGCGATGGCCGTGAGGACGCACGGTGCCGCAGCTGTGGACGTTCGGATCGATCAGCGGCGCGAGCTGCTCGGTGCTTTCTAGCCACGGGTCGAGCTTCACGCGCAGTTCCGCGGTGAGCGAGAGATCTGGCCGACCGCCGGCGGCGACGATGATTTCGTCGATGCCTTCGATACGACGGGTTTCGTTGTTGACGCCGCGACCCTCGATCAGGAGAGCACCCTCCATCATTCCAATCGATTCGGTGCGGAAATCGGCGACCACATCCAGCCGGCCGCTCTCCGACAGCGCCTTCAACCGCCGGCCGAGCGCACCGCGCGCCGCGAGCCCGTCGTTCTCGCCGCCGCCGAAGATGCGCGCGAAGTTGTGGCCGCGGATGGTCCAGACCAGTCGCGTGCCCGGCACTTCATCGGCGAGCTTGGCGAGTGCCAGCAAATTTCCCGCCGCCGAGTGGCCCGCGCCCGCGACGAGCACGCGCTTGCCGGCGTAGCGCGCGCGATCGCGGCCGAGGATGTCCGGCATCCCGTAGGCCATGCGCGCCGCGGCCTCGGGTTCGCCGATCGCCGGCAGCCCGTTCGCCCCGAGAGGATTGGGCCTGCCCCAGGAGCCCGACGCGTCGATGACCGCCCAGGCGTGGAATTCGCGCGGGCCTTCCGGCGTCGTGCAGCGAATCGCGAAGGGCGACTCATCGCGCCCGGCCGACTTCACCTTGTCGAAGCCCACCCGCGAGACGTCGAGCACGCGATGCGACAGCTTCACGGACGCTGCCATCGCCGGCAGCGCGGCGAGCGGCGCGAGATAGCGCTCGATCATCGCGCCCGCGGTCGGCAGCTCGTCCAGCGGCGGCTCGATCCAGCCCGAAGCCTCGAGCATTCGGCGCGCGGCGGGATCGACGTTGTAGCGCCACGGCGAGAAGAGCTGCACGTGGTGGAAGGAGTCGAAATGCGCGGCGATCGAGGCGCCGGCCTCGAAGACGACGGGTTCGAGGCCGCGTTCCAGCAGATGGGCGGCAGCGGCGAGGCCGATGGGCCCGGCTCCGATGATGGCGACTTTCATGCGGCATTCCTTTTCGGTTGGCACGAGGCGCTGCCGATGCAGCACTTCTCGGTGAGGAAGGTGACGAGCTCGTTCATCGCCGTGTAGTCGGCGGTATAGATCACGAAGCGGCCGTCCTGGCGCGAGCGCAACAGGCCGGCGGCGGCCAGCTCCTTGAGGTGGAACGAGAGGGTGGACGCGGGGGTGCCGACGGCTTCGGCGATGCGCCCGGCGGCAAGGCCGTCGGGGCCGGCCTGGACGAGGGCACGGAAGATCGAAAGCCGCGTTTCCTGGGCGAGGGCGGCGAGGAGGGGGACGGCCTGCGACGTTTTCATGGTTCTAGTATTGTGGAAATGAACTAGGATTGTCAAGCCGCCGTCACAGGCTTGGGAAATCCAACCATAAGAGCGCGTATGCCATCCCGTCCGGGAACCGCCTTCCCCCTCGAAGTCAATCCCCGCTTGCCGGCCGAGCTCGCCCGCCTCGAGGAGCTCTCGAACAACCTCTGGTTCAGCTGGAATCGCCCGGCGCGCGCGCTCTTCGCCCGCCTCGATTCCAAGATCTGGGAGGCCGTCGACCACAGCCCGAAGGCGCTGCTGCAGGGCGTCGGCCAGAAGCGTCTCGAAGAGGCCGCCCGCGACCCCGTGTTCCTCCACGAGCTCGACCGCACGCTCGCGACCTACGACGCCTA
>JANPHA010000357.1:0-7308 GCA_031424255.1 Burkholderiales bacterium
GGCGGTGATCGCCTTCGAGCCCGACCACATCGTGAGGTTGGAGCCGGTGAGATCCGCGGAGCCGCCGAGGAGTTCGGGCAACCGCGGCCCGAGCGCCTCGAGCGCGAGTTGCGAGGCCTTGCGCGTCGCGACGGTCTCGCCTTTCCCGGTGGCCTTCGCGAGCATCTCATCCACGAGATTCTTCCAATCCGCGGGCAGCGCGCCCTGCGTGCGGCGGCGGAATTCGCGCGCCAGCTCGGGAAAGGCTTGCTCGTACCCGGCGAAGCGCGCGTTCCACTCGGATTCGAGCGCCTGGCCCTTTGCCGTGGCATCCCACTCGCGGTAGATCGTCTCCGGGATCTCGAACGGCGCGTGCGGCCAGCCGATCGCCGAGCGCGTGGCGGCGATTTCCTTCTCGCCGAGCGCGGCGCCGTGCGCGTCGTGGCTTCCCGCCTTGTTGGGCGAGCCCTTGCCGATCACGGTCTTGCAGCAGATCAGCGTCGGTTTCGACGCATCGGCCCGCGCCTCGTCGATCGCGGCCGCGACCGCGCGCGCATTGTGGCCGTCGACGTTGGGAATCACGTTCCAGCCGTAGGCCGCAAAGCGCATGGGCGTGTTATCCCGGAACCACCCTTCCACTTTTCCGTCTATAGAGATGCCGTTGTCGTCGTAGATGACGATCAGCTTTCCCAGCCCGAGGGTGCCGGCAAGCGAGCACGCCTCGTGCGAGATGCCCTCCATCAAGCAGCCGTCGCCCACGAAGACATAGGTGTGGTGGTCGACGATCTGGTGGCCGGGGCGGTTGAAATTCTCGGCGAGGAGCCGCTCGGCGATCGCGAAGCCGACGGCGTTGGCGAGGCCCTGGCCGAGCGGGCCGGTGGTGGTCTCGACGCCCGGCGTGATGCCGGCCTCGGGGTGGCCGGGAGTGCGGGAATGGAGTTGGCGAAAGTTGCGGATTTCCTCCATCGGCAGGTCGTAGCCGGTGAGATGCAGCAGCGCGTACTGCAGCATGGATCCGTGGCCGTTGGAGAGCACGAAGCGGTCGCGCCCGGGCCACGCGGGATTCTTCGGGTTGTGGCGCAGGTATCTGCGCCAGAGCACCTCGGCGATCTCGGCCATGCCCATCGGCATGCCGGGGTGGCCGGAGTTGGCCTTCTGCACGGCGTCCATCGAGAGCGCGCGGATGGCGTTGACGATATCCGCCTGCGAGGCGTGGGAAGCGGGAGTGTCGGGCATCGGATTATTTCGGAAGCAATGCGGGAATACGACGGAAAGGGCTTGAAAAGGCTGTACTAAGCATCACGTATGCGATTATACTTGCGCACTTTTTCACCGCGATATTTTTCGCTTGGGTAAACCTCTGCACGTAGGACTCCACCCGCCGCCCTGGGTTTAGGGGCGTCCCGCCATTGGCGGTACGCCCGAGGTCGCGCGATCACAGTCCCTCCTCTGCGGACTTTTGCTTGGAAGGGGGTATCGAAGTGAAGGGACTGCACATCATTGCCGATCTCTACAACTGCCAGAAGGGCGAGCTGCTGGTCTCGTCCCACAAGTTGCGCGAGCTCTGCGTCAACGCCTGCACCGATGTCGGTCTGACGGTCCTCGGCGACCATTTCTACCAATTCGACGGCCTCGACGGAACCCAGAATGGCGGTTCCACCGGCGCGGTGGTGCTCGCCGAATCCCATCTCGCGATCCATACGTGGCCCGAGACCAACGCGGCCACGCTCGACGTGTACGTGTGCAACTTCACGGCCGACAACACGAGCAAGGCCGAAGCGGTCTACAGCGCGCTCATCAAGGCGCTGAAACCCGGCGACGTGATGGTCGAGCGCGTCACGCGCGGCAAGGACCTGCCGTTGAAGAAAAGGGTCGCGTAGAACCAAGGCCCGTGCCCAAGATCTTCGAGCGCCTGACCGACACGAGCGGCGTGTATTTCGAGGGCACGCTCGTCGAGCGCCGCCAGACGCCGTTCCAGCTTCTCGAGGTCTACGACACTCCCGACCTGGGACGTATTTTCCGGCTCGACGGATGCAACATGACCTCGGAGCGCGACGAGTTCTTCTATCACGAGAACCTCGTGCATCCGGCGGCGGTGGCGCATCCGCATCCGCGCCAGGCGCTGGTGATCGGCGGCGGCGACGGCGGCTCGTCGGAGGAGCTCCTCAAGCATCCCTCGATCGAGCGCGTGCACATGGCGGAGCTCGATCCGGAAGTAATCGCGCTCGCCAGGGCGCAGTTCGCGCGCGTGCATCGCGGAGCGTTCGACACCCCGCGTCTCGAGGTCAGCGTCGGAGACGGTCTCGCCTACTTGCGCGCGACCCCGGTGCGCTACGACCTGGTGTCGATGGACCTCACCGATCCCGTTGGCCCCTCGGTCGAGCTCTACTCGGCCGCCACGTTCGCGCTCGCGCGACGCGCCATGGCCCCCGGCGCCGCACTCACGCTGCACCTCGGCTCGCCCTTCTCCCATCCGCAGCGCCTGCGCTCGACGATCGCGAACCTGCGCCAGGTGTTCGCGATCGTGGCGCCGTATTTCGTGCACATTCCGCTCTACGGCTCGATCTGGGGCTTCGCCTGCGCCTCCGATACGCTGGACCCGCTGGCGCTTTCCCCGCAGGATGTCGACCGGGTGATCGCCGAGCGCAAGCTTGCCGATCTCCAGTACTACAACGGCGACACCCACCGCGCCGTGTTCGCATTGCCCAACTACGTTCGTGCCCTGTTGAGTTGAATCGGGAGGAAAGATGCTGGGGAAGCTGCGCAAATCCTCGACGCAGGTGACGCTCGTGCTGATCGGTGTCGCCGCGATCTCCGGCTGCGGCAAGGACAACGAGCAGCGCCGCGACGTCTACGCCTCGAAGCAGGACTGCCTCGCCGACTGGGGCAACAAGCCCGAGGATTGCACGCCCGCCACCGAGCCGCGCCATGCCGGCAGCGGCTTCTTCTATGGGCCGCTCTACGCGATGGGCGCGATGAATGCCTGGCGCAACAGCAGCGGCTCGAGCTGGATCGGCAGCGGCACGCGCGCCGGCAGCCGCTCGATCGGAAGCTCCTCCTCGGGAGTCTCGCGCGGCGGCTTCGGCTCGTCGGGCTTCTCCTCCGGCGGCTGATGCGCTCCCATGCAGCGTGAGGAGATCGTTCCGCGCATCGACTGGCCGCGCAAGGTCGAGGACCTCGGCTTCGACTTCCACACCTTCGACGGCGAGGTCTACTGGGACGAGCGTGCCTGCTATCGCTTCACCGCGGCCGAGATCGACAAGCTCGAGGCCGCCACCGCGGAGCTGCAGGAGCGCTGCATCGAGGCGGTGACGCGGGTGATCGAGAAGCGCGACTACGCCCGCTTCCAAATCCCCGAGCCCTTCCACAAGCTGATCGAGCAATCGTGGGAAGACGACGAGAAGTCGCTCTACGGGCGCATGGATCTCTCGTGGAATGGCATGGGCGAGCCCAAGCTCCTCGAGTACAACGCCGATACGCCCACGGCGCTGCTCGAAGCAAGCGTGATCCAGTGGTACTGGCTGCAGGATTTCAACCCGAAGAACGACCAGTTCAACTCGATCCACGAGAAGCTGATCGCGCGCTGGAAGGACATGCGCGGCCAGCTTCCCGCCGATGGCCGCGTCTACTTCAGCTGCGACTCCTCTTGCCTCGAGGACCAGGGCACGCTCGACTACCTGCGCGACACCGCGATCCAGGCGGACATCGACGCGCAGGCGATCGACATCGCCGCCATCGGCTGGGACGGCACGCGCTTCGTCGATCTCGACGATCGCACCCTCAGCGCGCTCTTCAAGCTCTACCCGTGGGAGTGGATGGTGCGCGAGGAGTTCGGAGCGAACCTGCTCAAGCGCACGATGCGCGTGATCGAGCCGGCGTGGAAGATGGTGCTGTCGAACAAGGCGATCCTGCCGGTGCTCTGGGAGATGTTTCCCGATCACCCCAATCTCCTCGCCGCGAGCTTCGAGGCGGGACGCTTCGCCACCGACTTCGTGAAGAAGCCGCTCTATTCGCGCGAGGGCGCCAACGTCTCGATCACCGCGGGCGGCAAGACGGTCGAGCAGCCGGGCGAATACGGCGCCGAAGGCTTCATCTGGCAGGCGTACCACGAGCTCGCGCGCTTCGGCGCCAATTACACCGTGATCGGCTCGTGGATCGTGGGCGAGGAGCCCGCCGGCATCGGCATCCGCGAGGACGATTCGCCGATCACGAAGAACACCAGCCGCTTCCTGCCGCACTACTTCGTCCCATGAACCGGAAAGCAAGAAGGAAGGAAAAGACATGAGAGAGGTATTCGAGTCGTTCGCCGGGTTCGACGAGTTCCTGGCGTACCTGGCGGTCGCGCTCGCGCTGCTCGCCTTCTTCGTGGCGATCTATATCCGGGTGACGCCCTACCGCGAGCTGGCGCTGATTCGCGAAGGCAACATGGCGGCGTCGTTCAGCCTGTCGGGGTCGATCCTCGGCTTCGTGATCCCGCTCGCCTCCGCGATCCAGCACAGCGTGAGCCTCATCGACATGGTGATCTGGGGCCTCATCGCGATGGTCGTGCAGATCCTCGCATTCGTCGTGGTGAAGTTATTGATCCCCTCGATCGCCCAGGACATCGTCGCGGGCAAGGGAGCGCAGGGTTTCTTCCTCGGCGCCCTGTCGCTCGCCGTGGGCCTGCTCAACGCCGCCTGCATGAGCTCCTGAAAACGGCCACGATCGTCTTCCTCGAGCACGAGCTGCAAGGCGGGCTCGGCATTCCCTACATGGCCTACGCGTTCGCCGAGCGCTGGGAGCGCGGCGGCCATCGCGTGCTCTACCACCGCGGCCTCCACGCGCCGCCCGCGGGCGACGTGGCGATCGCGCACGTCGATCTCACCGTGGTCCCGGAAGCCTATCGCGCGCTGCAGGCGCGTTATCCGCGCGTCGTGAACGGAGCCGTCGCCGACATCTCCAAGCGGCGCTACAGCGATTGCGTGCTCGCGCGCGGAACGCCCTGGAACGGCCCGGTGATCGTGAAGACCGATGCCAACTATTCGGGGCAGGTGGAGAACTCGCTGCGCCGGCTCGCGACCGAGGCGGGGCGCGCGACCGACATTCCCGTCGGCCCGGTCATGACGCGCTACCCGATCTACCAGAGCGCGGCCGACGTCCCCGGGAAGATCTGGGACATGCCCGGCATCAATGTCGAGAAGCTCGTGCCCGAGCAGGACGAACGCGGATTTTATTTGCGGGTGTGGACGTTCTTCGGTTCCCGCGAGCGCACCAGCCGCTACCTCTCGCACGAGGTGGTGATCAAGTCGTCGAGCTACATCGAGCGCGAGGTGGTCGTCGTTCCCGACGAGATGCGCGAGCTGCGCGCGCGCCTCGGCTTCGACTACGGCAAATTCGATTATGTCCGCCACGACGGGCGCTTCTACCTGCTGGATGCGAACCGCACGCCGGCCGCTCCGGCGCAGTTCGTCTCGAGTCCCGACGTGGTCGCGAGCCTCGACCAACTCGCCGCAGGCATCGACGGATTCCTGTCGACCTCGGAGTAATGGGATTACTCCGAGGTCACTTAGGACCGCGGTTCTTTCGCCTCGAGGTGCTCCCGCACCCAGTCGCGCCATTGCGCGAGAAGGGGTGGCGTGCGCGCCGCGAGCGCCGAACGCGACCACACCGGCCCCGACCAGAACTCGCCGCTCTCGAGCGCGCAGGCCTCGCCGCCCGCTTCCTGCAGGATCAGCGCTCCGGCCGCGTAGTCCCACATCTTCTGTCCCGAATGCAGCATGACGTCGGTGCGCGCCGCGGCGAGGTGGCACCACGAGAGCGCCGACGATCCGCTGGTGAGGCGCTTCGCGTACGGCGGGTGGCGCTTCAACGCTCCGCGCAGCGTCGCATGGTCGCGCCGCAGGCTCACCTCGGCGATCGCCTCGCCAAGGCCGGGCCCGTTAGGCGGAACGCGCAGCTCGCGGTGGTTGAGCCACGCGCCGGCGTCGCGCACCGCGTAGAACGCCTCGTCGGCGATCGGGTCGTAGACCGTGCCGAAGAGCGGGCGCGCGCCTTCCATCAGCGCCACCGAGATCGCGAAGAACGGGATGCCGGAGCTGAAATTGCTGGTGCCGTCGAGCGGATCGACGCACCAGAAGCGCCCGCCGCGCTCCCAGATCGCGAGCTGCTCGTGCGACGGCATCTCCTCGGCGAGTACCGGGATGGATTCGAGCCGCTGCAGCTGCCAGACGAGCGCGCGCTGCGCGGCGTAGTCGGCTTCGGTCACGACGCTGCCGTCGTCCTTGCGCATCGCGACGACGCTCCGGTACCGCGGCAGGATTTCCTCGACGGCGACGCCGCGCACCGCTTCGATGGCGCGCGCCGCGAAGTGAACCGTGATGTCCACGACCCTATGCTAGCATCGGATCGAAGGCCCAATCCCGCTTCGCAGCCATGCCGTTCCCCCGAATCCATTGCGATCTCCGCCTCGGGCCTGGTGCCCAGTTCACCATGGCGCCCGAGGCCGCGCAGCACGTCTCGCGCGCGCTGCGCCTGAAGGTGGGCGATTCGATCGTCGTCTTCGACGGCCGCGGCGGAGAGTACGAGGCGACTCTGCAGCGGATCGACAACGGCCGCGTGGACGTGAAGGTCGGCGCCTTCCGCGACGTGGAGCGCGAGCCCGCGGTGCAGGTCGGCCTGGTGCAGGGCCTGCCCGAGGCCGACAAGATGGATTGGGTGATCCAGAAGGCGGTCGAGCTGGGTGTGGCGTGGATCCAGCCGGTGATCTGCGATCGCAGCGTCGTGCGCCTGTCGGCGGAACGCGCGGCGCGGCGCGAGGCGCACTGGCGGCGCGTGGCGGTCTCGGCGTGTGAGCAATCGGGGCGCAACGCGATCCCCGAGGTGCGCCCGACGCTCGCGTTCCTCGCCTGGATCGCCGAGCCGGCGGCGCAGCCGCGCTGGATGCTCAAGCCCGGAGCCCCCGCGCTCACTTCGCGCGCGCCGCCCGAAGCGCCGTTCGAGCTGGTGGTGGGACCCGAAGGCGGATTCTCCGAGCGCGAGCTCGATCTCGCCGAGAGCCGCTTCGAGATGGTCTCGCTCGGCCCGCGCGTGCTGCGCACCGAGACCGCGCCGATCGCGGCCCTCGCCGCGATCCAGGCGCTGTGGGGAGATTTTCGATAAATGGCCAAGCCCCCGACCCTCAAGACCGAAGCCTTCGTCAAATGGTTTCGCGCCGCCACGCCCTACATCCACCGCTGGGGCGGGGCGACGTTCGTGATCGCGTTCGGCGGCGAGGTGCTCGCCGACGGCGAGTTCCAGCAGCTCACCCACGCGCACCTCGAGGCTCACGAGCACGTTGATGTCGTGGGTGAG
>JANPHA010000358.1:0-5557 GCA_031424255.1 Burkholderiales bacterium
TCTTGCTTTCGAGACGCGTGGGCGCGAATCGGGCGGGCGGGGTGCTCGCCGGATTTCCGGACTCCCAAGCAGTCGGGTGACCGCCTGGGGGTTCTGGCGACCTTTTCCTCCCCGCCGCTCGCGCGATCGAGCATCTCCACCGAGGCAGGATCGAGCACCAGGTCCACCGCGGCCATCAGCTCGCGCAGTTGCGCGCGCGTCGTGGCGCTCGCGATCGGCGCGGTGATTCCGGGGCGCGCCATGAGCCACGCGAGCGCGACCTGCGAGGGCTTGGCCTGCTTCGCTTTCGCCACCGTGTCGAGCGCCGCGAGAACGCGCATGCCGCGCTCGTCCATGTACTTCGCGACCCCCTGGCCGCGCGGGCTTTGCGCCAGGTCCGCCGCGCCGCGGTACTTGCCGGTGAGGAAACCGCTTGCGAGGCCGTAGTAGGGGATCACGGCCACTTGCTTCGCGATGCACAGCGGCGCCAGGGCGGACTCGAACTCGGCGCGCGAATACAGGTTGTATTTCGGCTGCAGCGATTCGTAGCGCGGCAAGCCGTGCGTCCCGCTCGCCTCCAGCGCATTCGCGAGGCTTGCGTCGCCGTAGTTCGACGCGCCGATCGCGCGCACCTTGCCGTCGCGGATCAGCTGCGCGAACGCCGCGAGCGTCTCCTCGATCGGCGTGGCGGGATCCTCCTTGTGCGCCTGGTAGAGATCGATCGTCTCGACCTGCAGGCGGCGCAGCGAATCCTCCACCGACTGCAGAATGTGGCGCTTCGCAAGGCCCTTCTTTCCGCCCGGCATCTCCATGCCCACCTTGGTCGCGAGCACGACCCGGTCGCGCTTGCCGCTCCGTTTGAGCCAGTTTCCGATGATGGTCTCCGACTCGCCGCCCTGGTGGCCGGGCACCCACGTCGAATAGGTATCCGCGGTATCGACCAGGCTGAAGCCGCGATCGACGAATGCGTCCAGCAGCAGGAATGCGGTGGCTTCATCCACCGTCCAGCCGAATACGTTGGTGCCCAGGGCGAAAGGTGCGACCTCGATGCCCGAGCGGCCAAGCGGCCTCTTGTTCACGTGGGGATACTCATGGAATTAGCCCGTTTGGATGGGTCGCCCGGCGATTGCGGTGAACCTTGTGCCGGTTCGGCGGCCCGACTCATAGCGCCATCTCAGGAGATGAACCATTGACCACACGATCATCCCATAAGTGCGCGGCGGTTTTTGCCGCGGCGTGCGCGCTCGCAGGGCAGTCCGGGGCGCTCGCGGCCGACAATCCGCTCGAGCGCGGCGGGCCGTTTTTCACCGCGACCCCGATCGAGGGGCGCTGGAACGGCGCCAACATCGAGCGGCGCTCGAACTGCAACGCGGCGCAGAACAACGGCACGCACGGCACCTACGCGGAATTCCTCGTGAGCACCAACACCGCCGTGCCCACTCCCACTCTCGTCGTCACGCAGAACGGCATCACCGGGCTCGTGTGCAACTACTACGGCGACTACCACGTGGTGGGCAACAACCGCAGCGCCGAGGGCACCTACTCCTGCAGCGACGGCAAGACCGGCCGATTCACCACCCGCTCGATCCTGGCAAGCGCCGAGGTGATCTCGATCCGCATGGACATCGTGCTGAGCGGCAGCGAGACCTGCAGCGTCGATTCGATCATCGCGGGGGCGCACCTCTCCCCCTGAGCGGCAGCGTGAAGACGAAGCGCGAGCCTTTCTCGCGGCCGCGCTCGGCGCGAATCCTGCCGCCGTGCGCCTCGACGATGGTGCGCGCGATCGCGAGCCCCAGCCCCGCGCCGCGCTTGGCGGGCTGCTTCTCGCCGCGCGCGAACGACTCGAACACCTCCTCCTCGCGCCCCGCGGGCAGCCCCGGGCCCTCGTCCTCCACGGTGACCTCGATCGCATCGGCCACGACGCGCGCCGTCACCGTCGAGGGCGTTCCCGCCGGCGTGTGCTTGGCGACGTTGCCGATCAGCGTCATGAAGAGGCGCTCGAGCAGCATCGGGTCTCCGGTGACCGGCGGCAGGTCGGGCGGCACCTCCACCTTCACCGGGTGCTTCGCGACCACCGGGCCGAGCGCCTTGAGCGCGGCATCCACCAGGTCGGCGAGCGAGCGGCGCTCGAGCTCGAGCCGCATCTCGCCGCTTTGCAGCCGCGCCATGAGCAGCGCATCGCGCGCCACCTCGACGAAGTGCACGCGCTCGAGCGCGGTGGCCACCAGTGCGGCGAAGATCTCGAACTGGTGGCGCTGCTCGGGGATGAAGATGTCGCGCGCGCGCTCCGGGCGCACTGCGAGCACCCCGCGGTTGCGCGTGGGCGACTTGAGCGGCAGGAACAGGTACTCGTTGCCCGCGAGCGTGTTGGTTCCCGCGCCCGCCTGCTGGGCCTGGTCGTAGGCCCATTGCGCGGTGGTGCTGTCGAACGGATTGGTCATGCCGCGGCCCGTGGGCGAGACCAGCGTGCCGGTCGAATCCGGCACCAGCACGGCCACGCGCGACTTGAACTGGCGCGCCATGAAATCCTCGGTCGCCTCGATCACCTGCGAGATGGAGCGCAACTGGGCGAGATCGCGCGCGAATTCGTAGAGCGTGCGCGCGCGCTTCTCGCGGTACGCGGCCACGCGCGCCTGGAAGCGCAGGTTGCCCGCGAGCTGCCCGATGAAGACGCCCACCGCCAGCATCACCGCGAACGTGAGCACATGGTGCGGGTCCTCCACCATGAAGGAAAAGCGCGGCGGCACGAAGAAGAAATCGAATGCGAGCACGTTGAGGATCGCGGAGGCGATCGCCGGCCCGCGCCCCCACTGCACGCCGGTGAGCACCACGGTGAGCATGAAGAGCACCGCGACGGTCGCGAGCTCGAAGGCGGGATGCAGCGCGCTCGCCACGAGCGTGGTGCCGGCGCACGCGAGCACCGTCCACACGTAGCGCAGGCGCTTCTCGCCGGCGCGCGGATTGGGCACCTCGGGGGCGATGCGCGCGGGTGCGACCGGCGTGCCGCTCTGCGCGCCGCCGCGGCCGATCTCGATCACGTCGAGGCTGTCGTTGGCGGCCGCGATCGCATCGCTCATCGTGCGGTTCCAGCGCAGATGGCGCGGCCGGCCCCGGCCGACCACCACCGTGGAGATGTTCTGGTCGCGCGCGTAGTCGACGACCGCTTCGACCGGATCGTTGCCGGTGAGCACCGCGGTATTGGCGCCGAGCTCGCGCGCGAGGCTCAGGATGTTGAGGATGCGCGCTCTCTCCGGCGCCGGCATCCGCTGCAGTTTCGGCGTCTCGACGTATACCGCGGTCCATTCCGCGTCGAGGTGGTTGGCGAGGCGCGCGCCGCTGCGCAGCACGTGCTCGGCGCCGAAGCCGGGCCCGACGCACACCAGCACGTGCTCGTGCGTCTTCCAGATCGCCTCGATCGCCTTGTCGGCGCGGTACTTGCGCACCTCGTCCTCGACCACGTCGGCGGTGCGCCGCAACGCGATCTCGCGCAGCGCGAGCAGGCTGCCCTTGCTGAAGTACGTTCCCGCGGCCGGCTTCTCCACGTCGCTGATGTGGACCTTGCCCTCGCCGAGACGCACCAGCAGCTCGTCGGCCGACATGTCCACCATCACGGTCTCGTCGGCGGCATCGAAGAACGTGTCGGGCACGGTCTCCGGCTCGTGGATCGCGGTGATCTCGCCCACGACGTCGTTCAGGCTCTCGAGATGCTGCACTCCGAGCGTCGTGAAGACGTCGATGCCGCGCGCGAGGATCTCGTCGACGTCGTTCCAGCGCTTCGGGTGGCGCGCGCCCTGCGGGTTCGCGTGCGCGAGCTCGTCGATCAGCAGCACTTCGGGCCGGCGCTCGAGCGCGGCGTCGAGGTTCAACTCGGAGCGCCCGCCGGGCGCCGGCGCAAGCGACTCGAATCCCTCGAGCAACGCGAGCTCCGCGCTCTCGTGGGTATCGACCACGCCGACGACGACGTCGCGGCCGGCATCGCGTATGCGGCGCGCCGCGGTGAGCATCGCGTTGGTCTTGCCCGCGCCGGGGAAGGCGCCGAAGAAGATCTTGAGCTTTCCCCGCCGGTTCACGGAATCAGTCATGCGCAATTCTAGCTAGAATGGGTCCCACTTCCGTTTCGCTCCTCTCCATGGAAGACGCCCTGCTCCTCGCGCGCGCCCAGTTCGGCCTCAACATCGGGTTCCACATCATGTTCCCGACGCTGACGATCGCGCTCGCGTGGTACCTGCTCGCCTTCCGCCTGCTCTACCAGAAGACGCGCGACCCGGCCTGGCTCGCGACCTACAAGCTGTGGCTGAAGATCTTCGCCCTCACCTTCGCCATGGGTGTGGTCACCGGCGTGACGATGTCTTTCCAGTTCGGCACCAACTGGCCGCGCTACATGACCAGCGTCGGCGCCATTGCCGGACCGCTGCTCGCCTACGAAGTGCTCACCGCTTTCTTCCTCGAAGCCACCTTCCTCGGCGTGATGCTGTTCGGCATGAACCGCGTTCCCGACTGGCTGCATATCACCGCCACGGCCCTCGTGGCGTTCGGAACGACGGTCTCGGCGTTCTGGATTCTTGCGCTTAATTCGTGGATGCAGACTCCGGCAGGGCAGGTGTTCGCGGATGGGCAATGGATCGCGAAGGATTGGGTGGCGGTGGTGTTCAACCCTTCGTTCCCCTACCGGCTCGTTCACATGTTGATCGCCTCGGGGCTCACGACCTCGTTCGTCGTCATGGGGCTGTCGGCCTGGCGCCTGCTGCGTGAATCGTTGGACACGAGCGCGGCGAAGACGTTGCGCGCCGGGATCGTCACGGCGGCGATACTGATCCCGATCCAGATCTTCGTCGGCGACCAGCACGGCCTCAACACGCTCGAGCACCAGCCCGCCAAGATCGCGGCGATGGAGGCGATCTGGACCACGGAGCGCGGCGTGCCGCTGGTGCTCTTCGCCATCCCCAACGAGGAGAAGCGCCGCAACGACTTCGCGATCGAGCTGCCCTACGGCGCGAGCCTCATCCTCAAGCACGACGCAAGGGCGGAGCTGAAGGGCCTCGATTCCTTCGCCGACCATCCGCCCGTGGCCCCGGTGTTCTTCGCATTCCGGACCATGGTGGGGTTCGGCGTGCTGATGCTGGCGGTATCGTGGTACGGCGCGTGGATCACGCGGCGCCAACGCCGCGCGCCGCGCTGGATGCTGTGGGTTTTTTCCGCATGCACGTTCACCGGCTGGGTCGCGACTCTCGCCGGATGGCTGGTCACGGAGATCGGCCGCCAGCCCTGGCTCGTGACCGGGCTGCTGCGCACCAAGGATGCGGTGGGGCAGGCCTCCGGGGCGGAGCTCGGGGCGAGCCTCACCGGCTACATCCTGGTCTACGCGACCCTGTTCATCGCCTACATGGTCGTGATCACGCACCTCGCCGGCAAGGGCGCGGACCGGAAGGACCCGCCGCCCGCCTCGAGCGCGGCCGTGGCGCTGGCGGCGGACTGAGCATGGACCTCCTTCCGCTCGTCTTCATGTTCCTGATGGGCGCCTCGGTGCTCGCCTATGTCGTGCTCGACGGCTACGACCTGGGCGTGGGCATGCTGATGC
>JANPHA010000359.1:0-12090 GCA_031424255.1 Burkholderiales bacterium
CGCAAGTACCACCCCGACGCGAAGATCGAGTGGAACATGAAGACGACGGGGGCGGCCGTGCCCGCGCTGGTCTTCGGCGTGAGCGACCTCGGCATCGGGGTGAAGGTCACCTTCGCGCAGCGGCAGCTGTTCGAGCGCTACAAGGACCGGCCGCCGAGGCAGATCGAGATCGCGACCGGGTCGTTCGACGTCCCTGGCTGGAATCCCGGATTCGGCGTCGTGGTGCACAAGGACAATCCGCTCGACAAGATCACCATGCAGCAGCTCGACGGTATCTTCGGCGCGGAGCGGCTGGGCGGCTGGGAAGGCACGAGCTGGCGTCCGCAATGGAAGCGCGGTCCCGAAAAGAACATCCGCACGTGGGGCCAGCTGGGGCTCTCGGGCGAATGGGCCGACAAGCCGATCGTTCCGTATGGGCTCAACCTGCGCTATCACCAGGCCACGACGATCTCCGATCGGATCCTGCAGGGCAGCGACAAATGGAACGAGCAGATGCGCACTTACGCGAACTTCGTCTCGAAGGAGGGCACGCTCGAGCGCGGCCTGAACGAGGAGCTGGCGCAGGACAAGTACGGTATCGGCATCCTCGCGGCACCGACGACCACCCTGCGCGGCGTGGGCTCGCTCCCGACGCTCAAGGTGCTGCCGCTCGCGATGACATCCGCCGGACCGTACGTCCCCTACGCGCTGGAAACCGTGCAGGACCGCACCTATCCGCTCGCCGACGAGATCTACGCGTACTTCGACCGCGATCCCGCGATGCCCATCAACCCGCTGGTGCACGAATTCGTGAAATTCATCCTGAGCCGCGAAGGCCAGGAGGCCGTGATGCGCGATGCGAAGTACCTGCCGCTCACGGCGAAGGTGGCGAACGAGCAGCTGAAGGGACTCGAAGAGATCGCAAAATGAAACCGACAAAGGAGAACCGCATGAATCGCAATCGAACACGGCTCGCGCTGTCGCTCGCCGCATGGGTCTTCGCCGGTGCCGCGGCCGCGCAGGACGCGCGACCGATGGTCGAATGGGTGATCCCCGCGCTGCCCACCAACAAGCCGCAGACGCCCGAGCAGACCAAGGCAGGCCAGCAGCAGGGGCGCGAGCTGCCCGCACCCGAGATCCTGCAGCCGATGCTCGATTCCGCGCTGCCCGCCTACGTGCCGCGCGCCGAGAAGCTCACCGGCAGCTTCAAGGGCGCATCGTCGGACGTGCTCACCGTGGTCGCGCAGAAATGGTTCGAGAAATTCAAGCAGTACCATCCCGGCGTCACGCTGACGATCTCGCCACCCTATGCCGGCAGCCTGGGTGCGATCGAGCTGATCAAGGGCGACCTCGACTTCGTGTTCGTGTCGCGCGAGCTGAAGCCCGACGACATCAAGGGCTTCAAGGAGAAATTCGGCTACGACCCGCTGAGCGTTCCGATCATGGGCGGCTCGTACCGGCACTTCGGCGCGCTCGACGCGATCGCGTTCTACGTGCACAAGGACAATCCGATCGAGAAGATCACGTTCGAGCAGATCGACGCGATCTATTCGACCACGCGCCACCGCGGCGGCAAGCCGATCCGCACCTGGGGCGACCTGGGTGCGACCGGCGAGTGGGCCGACAAGCCGATCAAGGCGTGGGGCATCAAGCCGTGGAACGGCTTCGAGGAGTTCGTCCGCCAGCGCGTTCTCTCGGTGGGCGACAAGCGCGGCGAATGGCGCGAGGACATCAACTATGAAAAGGTGGTCTTCCCGATGGCGAAGCGCGTCGCCGACGATCGCTTTGCGCTCGGCTACTCCGGGATCGCGTACATCGACCAGCCCGTGAAGGTGATCCCGGTGAGCGAAGGCGACGGCAAGGGGTTCGAGGCACCGACCTACGAGGCGGTGGCGGCCGCGACCTATCCGCTGTCGCGCCTCGTCTTCTTCAACACCAACAAGGCGCCCGGCAAGCCCCTCAGCCCCGCGATCGAGGAGTTCCTGCGCTTCGTCCTGAGCCGCGAAGGTCAGCAGGTGGTGCTCGACCACGCCCGCTACATCCCGCTGCGCGCGGGCCAGGTCCGGGATGCGCGCGCGCTGCTGACCCGGTAGGAATCCTGAATCGCAATTCAGATGCAATTCATTCGCATTTAAGCTTCGGGCCCCATGATGCCCTGCATCCGCAACCGTCGAGCCCAACCAGAGAGGAACCCATGAGAACCGTCGTGAAGATCGCCGTAGCCGTCGCCCTCGCCACCTCGGTGGCGCTCCCCGCCACGATGTCCTGGGCACAGGACAAGCCGAAGAAGAACTGGACCGCCCCCGCCCAGAAGATCTACGGCCAGCAGCTCTCGGACGAGACCATGAAGAAGCATCCGGAGCTGCTGAGCGTCACGCTGCACGGAGTGCCCCCGGGCCAGACCGAGGTCTACACGATGTTCGCGGGCTCCTTCCCCGATCGCGTCGGCAATCCGGACGATCCGGACGACATCGACGTGATCAAGAAGGGCATCACGATCCTCGATCCGCGCTGGAAGAGGACCAAGGACACCGACAAGAAATTCGTCGTGCTGATGCCGATGCAGGATGCCAAGGGCGAGAACATCGGCCTCGTGGTCTACGCATTCAGGAATCCTCCGAAGATGTCCGGCATGGAGGAGCATTACCTCAGGGAATCGATGAAGCTTCGCAACGACCTGGCGAAGAAGATTCCGAGCTACAACGCGCTCTTCGACCCCGCGAAATAAGTTCTCATTTGAAAGCTGAACTGCGCTTCAGGCCCCGTTCAGCTTCGGTTTACGTTCCAGGTCCAGGATTCTTCCCACACGGCGCCCACCCCGGTCGCCGCATCCGCGAGGAGAATCCATGAGCCCAGCCTTCCGCAGCACCGTCCTCGCGTTCCACCGCTGGACCGGCCTCACCATCGGGCTCGCCTTCGTGATGCTGGCGGTCACGGCCGCGATCCTGGTGTTTCGCCCGCAGCTCGAGCCGGTCGTCTCGCCCGCACTCTTCGACGTCGGCCAATGCGCCACCAAGGCGCCGCTGGACACGGTGGTCGCCAACGCGGTGGCGTCCCACCCCTCCGGCAAGCTCGACGACATCCGCCTGCGCGGCGCCGGCCTCGAGCCCACGCAGGTGCGCTTCCTCGACCGCACCCTGGTCCACGTGGATCCGTGCAGCGCCCGCGTGCTGGGCGAGCAGAACAAGTACGGCGGGCTTTTCGGCTTCCCCGAGAAGCTGCACCGCTTCAAGTTCATCGAGGGCGAGATCGGCGCGACGCTCGACGGCTCGATCACGCTCATCGTCGCGCTGATCCTCGTGGCCGGTGGCGTCATCGTCTGGTGGCCGGCGACGCGCCTCGCGCTGCGCGGCGCCTTCAAGTTCCGGCCGCACTTGAAGGGCGTGGCCTTCACGCTCAACCTCCACAATACGGTCGGAATCTACACGGCGGTCGTGCTGCTCATCGCCGCCGTCACCGCGCTGCCCATCTCCTTTTCCTGGCTGCGCGAGGGCCTCTACTCCATGACCTCGTCGCAACGCATTGCGAAGCCCGTCTCGACGCCGGTCGCCGGCGCGAAGCCGATGCCGATGGAAGCGATGTGGCAGCGCACGCAGGCGACCTTCCCGGGCGCGCGCGAGGCGGTGCTGCGCTTCCCGCGCAAGGCCACGGACCCGATCGAGATCTTCACGGTGTCTTCCGACGCGCCCCATCCCAACGCACGCAACTACCTCTACCTGGACGCGTACTCGGGGAACGTGCTCAAGGCCGTCCCCTACGACCAGAGCCCGGCGGGCCTGCGAATCTACTTCTGGCTCATCTCGCTGCACACCGGCGCCGTCGGCGGCGCGCTCGTGCAGTTTGCCTTCCTGCTCGGCATGCTCGGCGTTCCGGTGCTCGCCTATACCGGCTTCAGCAGCTACCTGCGCCGGCGCTTCCAGACTCGCAAGGAAGAGGCGCCGCTCGCCGTGCGCGTGGCCGCGATGCAGATGGAGACCGAGGAGATCAAGTCGTTCCGCCTGGCGCCGGTGAACGGCAAGCCGCTGCCGTCGTTCACCCCGGGCGCGCACATCAGCGTGCAGATCCCCGACGGCCTCACGCGCCAGTACTCGCTGTGCAACGCGCCGGGCGATACCTCCGCGTATCACATCGCCGTCAAGCGCGAGCCCGAGTCCCGCGGCGGATCGCGCGCCATGCACGAGCGCGTGGCCGAGGGCGACGTGCTGCAGATCGCCGCGCCGCGCAACCACTTTCCGATCGAGCGGCGGGCGAAGCACCATGTGCTGCTCGCGGGAGGCATCGGCATCACGCCGCTCCTCTCGATGGTCCACCACCTGCAGGCGGCGGGCGCCTCGTTCGAGCTCAAGTACTTCACGCGCTCGATCCGCCACACCGCGTTCCACGAGGTGCTGTCGAATCCGGAGCTCTCGGGCAAGGTCGATTTCCACTACGCGCTCGATCCCGACAGCCTGCGCATCTACCTGCACAAGCTGCTGCGCAACCGTCCGGAAGGCGCGCACCTCTACGCCTGCGGCCCGCGCCCGTTCATGAACCTGATCGAGGACATCGCCTCGGCCACCTGGCCGGAGGAAGCGATCCATATGGAGTTCTTCTCCGCCGATCCCCTCGCATCCAGCGGCCCGCGCGTTCCCTTCGAGATCAAGCTCGCGCGCACCCAGGCGGTGTATGCCGTCCCCGCGGAGAAATCCATCCTCGAGGTGCTGGCCGAGCACGGCATCGCGATCTCCACTTCCTGCGGCCAGGGTGTGTGCGGCACGTGCATCACCGGTGTCCTCGAGGGCACGCCCGACCATCGCGACGCCTTCCTCTCGGAAAAGGAACGCAAGGCGTGCGACAAGATGATGCTGTGTGTTTCGCGCGCCAAGTGCGAGCGGCTGGTGCTCGACCTTTGAAACCCTTTCGGAGAATCGCAATGCGATCGCTTCATCGTTTCCTCCTGCGCCCCGCGGCCGCGGCGAGCCTCGCCGCCGTGTCGCTCGCGGCGGCGGCCGTTACCGTCGACCCGGCGCTGCCGGCGTACGTCCCGCAACCGGTTGCCGCGCCGGCTGGCGCGGGCTATCTGATGGCCGACGGCTCGGTTCGCATCGTCGGCACCGAGGTGCTGGAAGAGGTGGTCGAGCGCCTCGACGCGCGTTTCGCCGCCGCACATCCCGGAGTCAAGTTCGCGCCGCGCCTGAAGGGCACGTCGGCGGCGATGCCCGCGCTCACGCACGGAGTCAGCGCGTTCGCGCCGATGGGACGCGCCGTCACCTGGGTGGAGAACGTGCCGTACGCGAAGATCGTGGGCGCGCCGCCGCTCGAGATTCGCGTGGCGCACGGCTCGGTCGCCGCCCCGAAGAAGGCCAACGTGCTGGCGCTCTTCGTGAACAAGTCCAATCCGATCGAGCGGCTCACGGCCGAGCAGGCCGCACGCATCTTCGCCGCCGGCCACGCGAAGGGCGATCTCACGCAATGGGGACAGCTGGGCGTGAAGGGCGACATCGGCAAGCAGCCGATCCACACCTACGGCGCGACCGACGACGGCGGCTTCGGGCAATACATGCTCGAGACCCACCTCGGCGGATTGCGCTTTCGCCGCGGGCACGAGCGCCTCCCCGATTCCCCGCAGATCGTGAAGCGCGTGGGAGAAGACACGGCGGGCATCGGTTTCGCGGCGTTGAGCTACGTCACCCCGGAGGTGAAGGTGCTCGCCGTGGCCCCGAAGGAAGGCGAGGCGTATTCGAGCGGAAGCGCGGAAGATGTCGGCGCCGGCCGCTATCCCTACAACCGCTACGTCTATTTCTATGTTCGCCGCCTTCCCGGGCAGGGGGTCGATCCCTTCGTGAAGGAATACCTGCGCCTCGTGCTCTCGAAAGAGGGCCAGCAGATCATCGCTTCCGAAACCGACGGCTACGTGCCGCTCAACGCCCGCGAAGCCGCGGAAGAGCTCGCCAAACTGGATTGAGACTGCCATGCGCAAACTTGCATTCCTGTTGTTTCCCCTCGCCGTTCTCGGCGCGCACGCCGAAACGCCCGCGTACCAGCCGCAACCTTTCGAGATCCCCAGGGACGCCGGGTATGTCCGGCCGGATGGCTCCATCTACATCGTCGGCAACGACGGCATGGAGGAACTCCTGAAGGAGCTGAACGCGCTCTTCGAAAAGGCGCACCCCGGAGCGCGCTTCACGATGCTGCTGAAGGGCTCGTCCACCGGCATCGCCGGCTTGACGGCCGGCGTCTCGGCGTTCGCGCCGATGGGCCGCGAGGCCTGGGGCACGGACGTGAGCGGCTTTCGCGAGATCTACGGATACCAGCCGTTCGATATCCACATCGGATACGACGGGTTCGTGCGGCCCGGACACAAGAATCCGCCCGCGGTATACGTGAACGCGAAGAACCCGCTCGCGGGCCTGACGCTCGAGCAGCTCGCGCGCGTGTTCACCGGCGGCAACGCCGCCGGCGACATCACGCGCTGGCAGCAGCTCGGCGTAAAAGGCGAATGGGCCAAACGCGCGATGCACCTCTACGGGCAGTACGACGACGGTGGCGCGGCGACCTCGGTGCGCAAGACCCGGCTCGGCGGCCGGCCGTTCGCGCGCGACTACGAGGAGCTGGAGAAGCCCTGCGACGTGGTGAAGGCCGTCGCCGAAGATCCCTACGGCATCGGTCTCGCGAGCTTCTGCGACGCGGCGAAGGTCTCCGCCAACGTGCGCGTGCTGCCGCTCGCGTGGAAGGCCGGGCAGCCGTTCGCGGTGCCGGGCTACGACGACATCCACGCCGGGCGTTATCCGCTGGGCGTGCACCTGCGCCTCTACGCCGTGCGCAAGCCGGGAGCGCCGCTCGATCCACTGGTGAAGGAATACGCACGCCTGGCACTCTCGAGGGAAGGCCAGGCGATCATCGCGGCGCAGAAGGACACCGACGAGGGGTTCATCCCCCTCGACGCGGCGGAAATCGCGGCCGAACTCGCGAAGCTGGACTGACATGAAGACACTTCACTCTCTTTTCGGCGTGCTGCTCGCGGCCGCCGCCTTCTCCTGCGCCGCCGCCGATCCGCGCGAGAGCGGGCCCCTCACGCTCGTCATCACCTACCACGCCACTCCCGCCAATCGTGCCGCGCTGCGCCAGGTGATGGAGGATTCGGAGGCGCGCCAGCTGCGGCGCTGGAAAGAGGAGGGCGTGCTCAAGGGCGCGCGGCTGCTCGTCAACCGGCACGTGGATTCGGTCACCTGGGATGCGATGGCGATCCTCACCTTCGCGCGCTACGCCGATGTCGAACGCTGGAATGCGATCGAGCGCACCTCGCCCGCGGGCCTTTCGCCCAAGGCGCTGGCGCTCGTGAGCGCGATCGAGACCACGCCTGGCGACGTGATGCGCGAGGGCGGCACGGCGAGCTCCGCGGAAGGCTCCGGCGTCTTTCTCGTGATCCCCTACGAATACCTGGTGCCGGTGAACGAGTACCTCGCGTACCTCGACGGCTACGTCGCGCCGCAGATGGACGGGTGGATAGAGGAGGGCGTGCTCGCGCGCTACGGTGTGTTTCTCGCGCGTTATCCCGCGGGCAGGCCGTGGCAGTCGATGCTGATCCTCGAATACAAGGACGACGCCGCGCTGGGCGCGCGCGACGCGACCACGGCGAAAGTGCGCGGGCGGCTCAAGGACAACCCCAAGTGGAAGGCCATCAGCGATGCGAAGAAGAACGTGCGCAGCGAGAAGCCCCCGGTGATCGCCGATGCCATCGCCGCTCGCTAGGTCGCTCGCCGCGCTGGCGCTCGCCCCGGGGCTTGCGTGCGCGGCCCTGAGCGACGAGATCCAGGTCTATGACGACGATATCAATGCGCCGCGCGAATTCGGTCTCGAGCTGCACGCCAACATCACGCCGAAGGGACGAAGCGTTGCCGATTATTCCGGGGAGGTCGTGCCGAACCATGGCACGCGGCTCACGCCCGAGTTCTCCTACGGTCTCACGCGGGCCTGGGAAGCCGGGCTCTACCTCCCCACGAGCTTCGATTCCGCCGGACGCGGCTCGCTTGCGGGGTTGAAACTGCGGCTCAAGTGGTTGCCGATCCACGGCGACGACGGCGCCGGCGGGTGGTTCGCGGGCGCCAACGGCGAGCTGTCGCGGCTTGCGCGCAAGTATTCCGAATCGCGCGATTCGTTCGAGCTGCGCACGATCGTGGGCTACCGGGCCGATGCGTGGCTGGTTGCCGTGAACCCGGTGTTCGGCTGGGATCTCTCGCCAGGCTTGCGCTCCGGCACGCCCGACTTTTCCCTCGGCGTGAAGGCCACGCGCAACGTCGCGGAAAAGCTCGCCGTGGGGGCCGAGTACTACTCCGAAATGGGCACCACCTCGCACATCCTGCCGCTGGCAAGGCAATCCAACACCCTCTACGCCGTGGTCGACACTGTCTTCAAGTCGATCGGCATCAACTTCGGCATCGGGCGGGGGCTCACCGGCTCCGCGGACCGATGGACCGTCAAGGCGATCTTCGCCATTCCCTTCTGAGGAAATTCCCATGAAAGCTCTCGCACCCCTCGTGCTTTCCCTGCTTGCGTTCGCCAGTCCCGGCTTGCAGGCGCAAGGCGCGCCGGCTCCCGCGGATGCGCCCGCGAACCGCATCGTGCTGCTGGTGGACGAGATCAAGGCGATCCGCAATTTCCCGGTCGTGCTCGCCGAGCGGCTCGGCTACCTCAACGACGGTGGCGCCATCGTGACCGTGATGAACATCCGCGACGACGCGCCGACCGCGCAGATGCTGCTCGACGGCCGCGTGGACGCGGTGATGGCCTACTACCACCACAACATCGTCAATCGCGCCGAAGGCCGCAACCTCGAGGCGGTCGTGACGCTCGGCGTGACGCCGGGCGTAAAGGTCCTGGTCGCCAATCACGCGCGCGACAAGTACAAGACGCCCGCGGATCTGAAAGGCAGCCGCATCATCGCCGGGGGCGCGGGATCTTCGAAGACCACGGTGGCCAATTCGCTGGTGCTCGCGGGCGGCCATCGCATCGGCGACTACACGCGCATCGCGAACGAGAGCAAGGACAAGATCGTGGCCGCGCTGAAGAGCGGCGCGGCCGACCTCGTGGTGGCGCCCACGCCCGACGGTTCCTACTACGAGTCGGCGGGCGTCGCGACCCTGTTCGCGGACCTGACGTCGGTCGAGGGCACGCGCAAGAGCCTGGGCTCGCTGCTGCCGACCTCCACGATCTACATGGCGAGCGAGCGCGTGAAGGCGCGCCCGGACATCGCGCAGCATCTCGCCAACGCGTTCGTGCGCACGTTGAAGTTCATCAACAGCCACACGCCCGAAGAGGTCCTGGCGATCATTCCGCCCGAGATCGTCGGCAAGGACCGCGCGGCGTACCTGGCCGCCCTCACGGAGGAAATGCCGATGTTCGCGACCGATGGGCGCATGCCGCCCGAGGATGCCGCGAAGGAATGGCAGGTGCTCTCGGAGTTCAATCCGAAATTCAGGGCGGTGAAAGTGGAGCAGACCTACAACAACGCGTTCGTCGACGAGGCGCTGCGGAGGAACCGCCAGCCTTGACGCGCGAAGCCCGCAGCATCGCCCTCGCAGCGGGTGCGTTCGTGGCGGCTTGCGCGCAAGCCGCCACGGTGGATCCCACGCTGCCGCGCTACGAGCCGCGGTCCATCGAAGTGCCGCGCGCCGCGGGCTATCTCACGCCCGAAGGCGAGGTCCGCGTCGTGGGATACAACGACATGCGCGAGATGCTCGAGCCGCTCGCGGCGCGCTTTGCCGCGACGCATCCGGGCGTGCGCCTCAAGCTCGACCTGCCCGGAACGCGCTTCGCGCCGGCGGCGCTCGCCGAGGATCGCTCCGCGTTCGCGCCCATGGGGGCCGAATTCACGCCACCGCAGCTCGCGCTGCACCGCGCGAGCGGCAAGCGCGACCCGATCGCCGTTCGCGTCGCCCATGCCTCGCTCGACGCGCGCGCATTGAGCGGACCGCTGGCGGTTCTCGTGCATCGCGACAACCCGGTCGCTTCGTTGACCCTGGTGCAGCTCGCGCGGCTCTTCAGCGGCGAGGCGCGCACCTGGGGCGACGTGGGGCTGCGCGGCGAATGGGCGAAGCGCGAGGTGAATGCGTACGGGATGGCCCACGGCACCGCGCTCGCCTACGAATTCCAGGCGGCGGCGATGGATGGACAGGCGACGGGGCCGCGCATGGTGGGCCTGCCCCAATCGACGGAAGTCGCGCGCCAGGTCTCGCGCGATCCGAACGCCGTGGGCTTCGCCGCGGCGATGCGTGCGATCGAGGGCACGCGGGTGGTGGCGCTCGCTGCACGCACCGGTGAGCTTCCCGTCCTGCCTGCCGAGGACAACATCCTGGCCGGGCGTTATCCCCTCGATCGGTATCTCATCATCTACGCGCCGCGGCCGCTCACGCCGCTCGCGCGCGAGTTCCTCATGCTGATGCTCTCGCGCGAGGGCCAGGAGGCGGTGGCCGCCACTCCCCAGCGCTACCTGCCGCTCTCGGCGCGCGATGCCGCCATCGAGCGCGCGAAGCTGGAATGACCGCGGGCCCGGTCAATCGAGCTTGGCGAGCTCTTGCTTCGCCTCGTCCGCGGTCAGCGGGAAGTAACCCGAGTACAGGATCGGCTCCTGGCCCTCACGGCTGAGGATGTAGCGCAGGAATTCCTTCACCTGGGGCGCCAACGGCGAGCCCGGCGCGCGATTGAGGCGGATGTACATGGAGCGGGTGAGCGGATAGCGGCCGCTCGAAGCGTTCGCCGCGTTGCCTTCGTGGAACGGCCCGGCATCGGTGCGCGCGACGGCGAGGGTTTTCAGTCCCGGGCCGCCTTCCTCGAAGCCGCCGAAGCCGATCGCGCCCGGATCACGCGCGATCGCCGCAGCGGTCTCGGCGATCGTGCCTTCGCGCACCCCGGCGTTCCAGTCGCCGCCGTTCAGCGCCATCAGTTGCATCGAGGTCGCGTTCGGCGCAACCCGCGGCGGCATGTAGATCGTGATCGGGCGATCGGCCCACTCGCCCTCGAGACCGAGCTGGCCCCAGCGCGTGATCGTGGGCTTCTGCCCGAGGATCGCGCCGAGCTGGACCAACGTGATGCGCGCGGCGGGATTGCGCTCGTTCACGAAGATCGCCTGCGCGGTGGTGCGCTGCGGGGTGTTGAAGCCGCCGCGGGCCACGCGGATCTCGAGCGGCGCGGCGATGTGCTGCGTTGCCTCGTACATGGCGCTTTCCGACGCCCACAGCTCGCGTCCCATCGGCGCGATGTCGGTCTCGCCGGAAACGAGCGCGAAGAAGCCGTTCAACGTGCCGAGGTGCTCCCACCGGGAGCCGTTGCGCACGCCCGGCTGCACACGGCGAAACTCACGCATCCAGCGGTCCATCAGCGTCTTCATGCCGTCGCTGCCGACGCTGCGGATTTCTCCGCTGACGGTGGCGGCGGGGCGATACGGGGGGAGCGCGGGATCGAGGGACGCGAGGAAGCCCTCCAGCTTGGCGCGCTCGCCGGCGGCGCTCGCGGCATCGAGAGGCTCGAACGACGGATCGCGCGCGACGATTTCCTGGCCTTCGCGGCTCAACGCGAACGCGAGGAACTCCTTCACGCGCGGCGGCAGGGGAGAGCCGGGGCGCTTGTTGACGGCGATGTAGGCGGGACGGCCCTGCACGCTTGCGACGCGCACCAGCAGCGGCGATTTCATCATGTCCCCGGAGAATTGGTGCGCGTACGGCGCGGTCTCCGCGGGCGAGGGCGCGCGCGAGATCGGCGCCATGTCGGCGGTTTCGAACATCAACGCACCGAACACCGTGGCATCGCTCGCGTGCTCCCAGCGCCCGGCCTTCACGCGCGGCTGGCGCTTGCGCAATTCCGCGAGCCACGCGTCCATCAACGGCTTCATCGCGCCATCGCCGATGCTGTCGAGGGAGGCGGCGATTTCGCGCTCCGGCTGATACGCAGGCAACGCCGGATCGACGTGGCCTGAGGCGAACACTTCACTCGCGGCGAGCGCGCATCCCACCGCCCAGGCCACCCGCGCGGCAACCCGCGCGCATCGACTCGAATCCATGCGATCTCCCCTGACGATCGCGCCAGCCTATCCCCGCAACCTGAAACCAACCTGAACCAATTCGGGGGTCAGTCTCC
>JANPHA010000360.1:0-2934 GCA_031424255.1 Burkholderiales bacterium
CCGGCCCCGTGCTCGTGGTCGTGCGTGTGGCCGTGACCGCGCGGCGCTCCCGGACCGCGAGATCGCGGGCCGCGTGGATCGGAGCTGAACACCAGCGACTTGATCGTCACCGGCACCGTGTGCGAGGGCATGCGCACGCGCCCCAGGTCGATGTAGTCGAAATCCCAGAGCGAGACGCCGTCGATCACCAGCACCTCGGAGGCCACGCCCCACTCCTCCTTCAGCAGCGCGCCGATCGAATGCGCGACGTCGCCGTCGAGCACCAGGAAAACCGGCCGCGCGTTCAGCAGCGTCATCGGAAGCGCCTCCACGATCCCTTGCGCGAAACCGGCCAGGCGCGCGTAAGACGGCTCGCCTTGCCAGCGGAACGCGAGCGCCACCTCGGCCTCGCCCTCGACCAGGTCGAACGCCTCGAAGTGGCGGCGGATCGCCTGCGTCACGCGCGCCGGCTCGATTGCCGCCTCGAGGGTCACGTCGGGCTGCAGCACCTGCAGGTTCTTGCGCGGCAGCAGCGTCCCGGGGCTCGAGATGTAGACCGTGTTGCCGGAGAGCTGCACGCTGTACTCCGAGGCGCCGATGGCGGTGGCGCGAATGCACTCCCCCGCGGGCAGCATCGGATAGGGCAGCGCGCCGGCCTCGAGGCGGCGCCGCAGCGCTTCGCCCAGGCGCCTGCCGAGGTCGTCGAAGTCGCGCGACTCCCGCCCATAGACGTATTCGGCCACGCCGCCGGAGAACATCACGCCGGCGATGCCCTCGACCGGCTCGAGGGGCTCGGTGAGCCACAGCGCCTCGACGTCCGGCGGTGCGGGGCTTCGGGTGAGCGCGGCCACCAGCGCGTCGGCCATCCATTCGGTGACGCGCACGATCTCGGCATCGCTCGCGGGGCCGCCGAGGGTCCAGTCGACGCCGGCGTTCTTCGCGAGCTGCTTGCCGGCGGGGTCGAGGCGCGTCAAGACTGGATTGTCATTCCCGTGCAGACGGGAATCCAGACCCGATGAGACGGTTTCCTTGTCTGGGTTCCCGCCTTCGCGGGAATGACCAACCACCGCCAACCGCCCCCCGATGTGAATCGCCGCCGTGTGCACCACGCGCCCGTTCTCCACCAGCGCCAGCTTGGTGGTGCCGCCGCCGATGTCGACGTTCAGCACCGGGCGCTGCAGGTCGTGGGAGGCACGCGCCGCGCCCGACCCGTAGGCGGCGAGCAGCGACTCCATGTGGTGCCCGGCCGTGGCGCAGACGAACTCGCCGCCCATCTTGGCGATCACGTCGGCGATCGCCTTTGCGTTCTCGCGCCGCAGCGCCTCGCCGGTGAGGATCACGGCGCCGGTGTCGATGTTGTCGGGGTGGATGCCCGCCGCCGTGTACGCGGCGTCGATGATCTCGCCCACCAGGCGCTCGTCGATGCGCTCCTCGCTCTGGTAGGGCGTGAGCGCGACCGGCGACTGGTGCAGCGTCTCGCGCCTCACCACGAAGTAGCGGCTGGAGAGGTCCTCGGACATGCGCTGCATGAACACGCGCGAGAAGATCACCTGGGTGCCCGAGGAGCCGATGTCGATGCCGACGGACACCAGCTCGATGTGGTCCTGCAGCCAGAGCGAGTCGTTCTCGGGGTCCCACGCGCCCATGTCGTCGTGGTCGTGGTCGTGGTCGAACTCGCCCTCCGCGTGGGCGTGCACCGAGCCCTCGCCCGCCAGGTGGTCGAACAGCGAGTGCTTCTTCGTGCCGCCCAGGGGTTCAGCCATCGAAAGATCTTTCCGCCATCTCAGATCACGTAGCTCTCGAGCGTCTCGGGGGCGAACAGCTCCTCGGGGCGCAGCAGGGTCTTCGAGAGGCCCTGCTCGTGGTGGTAGCGCAGGAAAGTCGCGAGCGTCTCGCGGTTGGGCTCGAAGCCGTAGGGCCAGTAGTCGTCGCCCATCAGGGCGCGCGCATCCTCCACGTGCCGGGTGAGCCAGGGCAGCATCGCCTTCAGCGCCGCGGTCACGTAGAGATCCTCGTAGGTCTCGCGCTGCGCCTGCACGAACGCCTTGTAGAGCGACATCGCCACCCACGGATGCTTCTCGTAGAGGCTGCGCTTGATGGCGACGGTGTGCATGATCGGGAAGATCCTCGTCTTGCGGTAGTACGCCTGCTCGACCTCCATGTAGCTCTCGAAGAGGCGCTTCACCAGCCCCGCGCCGGTGTGGTACGTCGAGGGCATGCGGGCGGTGTACAACGCGTCGATCGCACCGTCGCGCAGCATCGCGGCCAGCGTGTCGTCCGGGCCGATCGGCTTCACCTTGATGTTGGGCGGCAGCTCGAGCTTGAGCTTCTCCGGGCGCTTCGGCTCCTCCTCGCCGCCGGTGTAATAGGTGGGGCTGTCGACCGGCACGCCGTACTCGTCCTGCAGGATGCCGCGGATCCACACCGGCGCGGTCATCTGGTATTCGGGATTGCCGACCTTCCTGCCGATCAGGTCCTTCGGCTCGCGGATCCCGGCCTTCGCATTCACGTAGATGCACGAGTGGCGGAAGAAGCGCGACGGGAACACCGGGATGGCGATGAAGTGCTTCTGCTCCTTGAAGAGGGACACGGTGTACGACGAGAGCGACATCTCGGCCACGTCGAACTCGCGGTGGCGCAGCATGCGGAAGAAGGTCTCCTCCACCGGCATGTTGAGGTACGTGAGGTCGATGCCGTCGGGCTGGATGCGCCCTTCCAGCAGGCCGCGCGTCCGGTCGTAATTCCAACACCCCAATGACAATTTGAGTTTTGACATGTCAGTAGAAGCTGTCGAAGTGGATCTGCGGGAACGGCACGCGCTTCTCGATCAACATCTGCTGCACCGCCTGCGCCATCGGCGGCGGGCCGGCGAAGTAGTACTCGAAATCGTTCCAGCGCTCGCCCACGAACTCGCGCGCGATGTCGTGGACGAACCCCTTCGCGCCATCCCACGTC
>JANPHA010000361.1:0-14121 GCA_031424255.1 Burkholderiales bacterium
CCGGCCCGAAGCTCGGCTTCACGTTCATCAGCGCCGAGAGCGGCACCATCTCGCCCGAGTTGGAGCGCACCTTGAGCAGGCCCACGTCGTCGGCGCGCGCGCGGTAAGCCGCATCGGCCTGCACGCGCACGGAGTAGGTCCGGCCGAATTTGTTGAAGTCGTTCGCGTACAGGCTGCCCAGGTAGATCTGCATCGTGTCGAAGATCTCCGTCACCGGCACGCCCAGCTGGCGTGCCTTGGTGCGGTCGATGTCGGCGTAGAGCTGGGGCACGTTCACCTGGAAGCTCGAGAAGAGTCCCGCGAGCTCGGGTGTCTTGTAGGCCTTCGCCATGAACTCCTTCAGCGCGCCATCCAGCGCCCCGTATCCCAGCGATGCACGGTCCTCGAGCTCGAGCTTGAACCCGCCCGTGGTCCCGAGCCCCTGCACCGGCGGCGGCGGGAAGAGCGCGATGAACGCGTCCGGAATCGCGCCGAAGTCCTTGTTGAGCTGGCCCGCGATCGCGGCACCGCTCATGTTCGCGCCCTTGCGCTGGTCGAACGGCTTGAGCGATGCGAACACGATCCCCGAGTTGGAGCTGTTGGTGAAGCCGTTGATCGAAAGCCCCGGAAACGCGATCGCATTCTCGACGCCGGGATGCTTCAGCACGATCTCGCCCATCCGGCGGATCACGTCCTCGGTGCGATCGAGCGTGGCACCGTCGGGAAGCTGCGCGAAGCCGATCAGGTACTGCTTGTCCTGCCCGGGCACGAAGCCGCCGGGCACCGCCTTGAAGAGACCCGCGGTCGCCA
Organism: Burkholderiales bacterium; assembly: GCA_031424255.1. GTDB lineage: Bacteria > Pseudomonadota > Gammaproteobacteria > Burkholderiales > Usitatibacteraceae > Usitatibacter. The sequence goes on from JANPHA010000361.1 coordinate 790, forward strand.
CCACCAGTACCAGGTACACGCCGAGCATCACCGCCTTGCGCGACAGGACGCGCGTGACACCGCCGCTATAGGCGACGGCGCCGCGCTTGAATGCGCGGTTGAAGCCGCGGAAGAGCCAGCCGAGCGAGCGATCCATCGCCCGGGTGAGGCCATCCTTCGGCGCATCGTGCCCGCGCAGCAGCAGGGCCGCGAGCGCCGGCGAGAGTGTCAGCGAGTTCACCGCCGAGATCACCGTCGAGATCGCGATCGTGAGCGCGAACTGCTTGTAGAACTGGCCCGAGAGGCCGGTGATGAAGGCGAGCGGCACGAACACCGCGACCAGCACCAGCGCGATCGCGATGATCGGGCCCGAGACTTCGCGCATCGCCCGGTACGTGGCCTCGCGCGGCGAGAGCCCCGCCTCGATGTTGCGTTCGACGTTCTCCACGACCACGATCGCGTCGTCGACGACGATGCCGATCGCGAGCACCAGCCCGAAGAGCGAGAGCGCGTTGATCGAGAAGCCGAAGAGATGCAGCACCGCGAACGTGCCGATGATCGACACCGGCACGGCGAGCAGCGGGATCACCGAGGCTCTCCAGGTCTGCAGGAAGAGGATCACCACCAGCACCACCAGCAGCACCGCTTCCAGCAGCGTGTGGGTGACTGCTTCGATGGAAGCGCGCACGAATTGCGTCGGGTCGTACACGATGCGATAGTCCACGCCCTCGGGCATGTTCTTCTTGATCTCGGCCATCGTCTTGTTGACGTTGTCGGAGATCTGGATCGCGTTCGAGCCCGGGGCGGCGAAGATCGGCACCGCCACCGCGGGCTTGTTGTTGAGCAGCGAGCGCAGCGCATATTCGGAAGCGCCCAGCTCGAGGCGCGCGATGTCGCGAAGGCGCGTGACCGCGCCGCCCGGATCGCTCTTCACGATGATGTCGCCGAACTCTTCCTCGTTCTGAAGGCGCCCCTGCGCGTTGATCGAGAGTTGCACGTCGATGTTGTTGAGGCTGGGAGAAGCGCCCACCACGCCGGCCGCGGCCTGCACGTTCTGCTCGCGGATCGCGCGCACCACGTCGCCCGCCGAGAGACCCCGCTCGGCGACCTTGCGCGGATCGAGCCACACGCGCATCGAGTAGTCGCCCGATCCGAACAGCAGCACCTGGCCCACGCCGTCGATGCGCGCCAGCCGATCGCGCACGTTGAGCAGCGCGTAGTTGCGCAGGTACGTCATGTCGTAGCGCTCGTTCGGCGACACTAGGTGAACGACCATGGTGAGGTCGGTGGCGCTCTTGACCGTGGTGACACCGAGGCGGCGGACCTCTTCCGGCAGGCGCGGCTCGGCCTGCGCCACGCGGTTCTGCACCGTCTGCTGCGCCTTGTCCGGGTCGGTGCCGAGCTTGAAGGTCACGGTGAGAGTCATCACACCGTCGGTCGTGGCCTGGCTGCCCATGTAGAGCATGCCCTCGGCGCCGTTGATCGCTTCCTCGAGAGGCGTGGCGACGGTTTCGGCGATCACCTTCGGGTTCGCCCCGGGGTAGTTCGCGCGCACCACGATCGAGGGCGGCACCACCTCGGGATATTCCGAGATCGGCAGGACGCGCATCGCGATCAGGCCCGCGATGAAGATCAGCAGCGAGAGCACGCCCGCGAAGATCGGGCGGTCGATGAAGAATTTGGACAGATTCATGACGCTTTCACCAATTGGGTGCCGGCCCGAGCCTGCCCCGGAAGGCCTTTGTCCGGGGCGGGAGTGACGACCATGTCCACCGGCTGCGGCGCCACGAGCGACCCGGGGCGGATCCTTTGCAACCCGTTCACGACGATGCGTTCGTCGGCCTTGAGGCCCGAGGTCACGATGCGCAGGCCGTTCACGCTGGCGCCGAGCGAGACCTCGCGGTAGGCGGCTTTGTTGTCGCTGCCCACGACCATCACGAACTTCTTGCTCTGGTCGGTGCCGACCGCGCGCTCGTTGATCAGGAGCTGCGGCGCGGTCTTGGTGCGTCCCATGCGCAGCTGCGCGAACTGGCCCGGCATGAGGCTGCCGTCCGCGTTGTCGAACACGGCGCGCACGCGCACCGTGCCGCTCTTCGCGTTCACCTGGTTGTCGACGAGCTGCAGGTGGCCGTGGAATGGCAGGCTCTCCGACGCGTTCGCCGCGGTGCCCATCTCGACCGGGATGCTCTGCAGGCGATTGCGCGCGGCGGTGGGCCCGGGAAGATCCCTGAGCGCGCGCGCCACGATCTGCTCGTCGGCATCGAAGCTCGCATAGATCGGGCTCACCGATACCAGGGTGGTGAGGACCGGCGCGCCGGGGCCGGCGGCGACCAGGTTGCCGACCGTGACTTCGAGACGCCCGACACGGCCCGAGACCGGGGCGCGCACCTGGGTGTAGCCGAGGCTCAGGCGCGCCGACTGCAGCGCCGCCTGCGCCGCGCGCAGGTTGGCATCCGCCTCTTCCTGCGCGTTGACGCGCTCGTCGAGCTCGCGCCGCGCGATCGCACTTTCGTCCCACAGGCGCTGGGCGCGATCGTGCTCGCTCCTGGCGTAGTTCACGCGCGCCTGCGCGGCGACCACCTGCGCTTGGGCGCGATCGGCATCGGCCGCGTAGGGCGCCGGGTCGATCGTGATCAGCAGGTCGCCGGCCTTCACCAGCGCGCCTTCGTTGAAGTGCACCGACTGCACCGCGCCGGCGACGCGCGAGCGCACGTCGACGCGCTCGACCGCCTCGAGGCGGCCGGAAAATTCGTCCCAGGTCGCGACATCGGTCTCGGCGACGGTGGCCACGCTCACCGGGGTGGGCCTGGGCTCGGTCGCGGCCTGCTGGGCATACGAGGTCTTGAGGGCGAGGGCGCCGATCGACAGGGCGGTCAGGCCGAGGACGGTGGCGACGGCCGCGGTGAGCTGGCGGCGGGAGGGACGGGCATCGGTATTCATCTGGCGACTCCTGTGGACTATTCCGTTATTTATTTAGCAAGCACTACATATCTCATGGTGCGCAATGTAGCCGGGCTTGCAATGCCCTGTCAAGTAATTTAATATCGATCACTATGAAAAGGAAAGAAAGCGTCACAACGGCCGCGCAAGCGCCCAGGAAGGTGCGCGGGCGGCCGCGCTCGTTCGACCGCGAGATGGCGCTCGCCGCCGCGATCGAGGTGTTCTGGCGCAAGGGCTACGAGGGCACGTCGATCTGCGACCTCACCGAGGCGATGGGCATCAACCCGCCGAGCCTGTATTCCGCGTTCGGCGACAAGGAGCACCTGTTCCTCGAGGCGATCGAGAGCTACCAGAAGGCGCGCGGCGATTCCTGTCCGTACGGGGACGAGCCCACCGCGCGCGGCGCGGTCGAGCGTCTGCTTACCTATATGGCGACCGAGCTCACCGCGGCCTGCCACCCGCGCGGCTGCATGATGGCGATGGCCGCGGCCACCGCGACCAGCTCCTCGCCGGAGCTCCAGGCTGCGCTCGCCGAGCGCCGCGCCGCTTCGCGCGAATGCTTGCGCGCGCGCATCAAGCGCGGCATCGCCGACGGCGACGTGCCCGCTGGCACTGACGCTGGGGCGCTTGCCGACTTCTATTCCACCGTCCTGAACGGCATGTCGCACCAGGCGCGCGACGGCGCGAGCCGCAGGAACCTGCTCGCCACCGTCGAGACGGCGATGCGTGCATGGCCCGCGTCGGAGGCATCCGATCGCAAGGCGAAGCGTTCTTCCCGGGCGTCCCAGGCGGCTTGAATCCATCGACCCAGTGTAGTAATCGGGCGATCTTCCCCGGTAGTCCGATCGTCTCGACTTCTTGCCTGATCCTCCAAATCGCCCCTGCGGGGGTAGGAACGCCTTCGGCCAGGCAGTAACCTAAGTCCTTCTGAATTCAGGGAAGTCCCATGGAACCGATCGCCGAGATTGCCGCGCTGATTGAACGATTCACCGCGGAGGACGGGGTCCACGACACGCCCATCCCACGCCTGAAGCTGACGCGTTTCTCCTCGCAGAGCGTGCCATTCCACGGCGTGCACGAGCCGGCCTTTTGCGTGCTCGCGCAGGGAAAAAAGCGCGTGATGCTGGCCGACGAGATCTACATCTACGACAACTCGCGCTATCTCATCGCCTCGGTCGATCTTCCGGTGACCGGGCAGGTGATCGAGGCCACGCCCGAGGCGCCTTACCTCGGCTTGCGCTTCGACCTGGATCCGCGCGAGATCGCGTCGATCATGCTGCAGGCCAACCTGAGCGCATCGGGCGCCGCGGGATCCACGCGCGGCATTTTCCTCGGCGACCCGACGACCGCGATCCTCGATGCGGTGCTGCGGTTGCTGCGCCTGCTGGGGTCGCCCGCGGATATCCCCGCGCTGGCGCCGTTGGCCGAGCGCGAGGTGCTGTATCGATTATTGAAAGGCGAGCTGGGCGCGCGCATCGCGCAGATGGCCACGCTCCACACTCATTCCGGGCGCATCGCGAAAGCGATCGGATGGCTGCGGGGCCATTTCGCCGAGCCCCTGCACATCGAGGCCTTCGCGCGCGACGTGAACATGAGCCCGTCGTCGCTGCACCATCACTTCAAGGCGGTCACGGCGATGAGCCCGCTGCAATTCCAGAAGCAGCTGCGCCTGCAGGAGGCGAGGAGGCTGCTGCTCGCGGAAGGCATCGATGCGGCGACGGCCGCGCATCGCGTCGGCTACGAGAGCGCCTCGCAATTCAGCCGCGAATACAGCCGCCTCTTCGGCGAGCCGCCGGTGCGCGACCTGCGCCGGCTGCGCGAGACCGGCGCCCCGCTCGCCGTCGCGTGACTGCGGCCCGCAAGCCACGCGGCGCGAACGCAAGTCCTACAGGAGAAGCAGACATCCGGCGATGCAATCGAGCGCGGCGATGCGCAGAATCGAGGGTATGGAACGCATATCCCTCACCCCCGGAAGGTTGTACGCGCGCTTGAGCGCCGAATTCGCGATGCTGCGCTCGGCGCAGTGCTCGTCGTGCCACATGCCGTTGCCCCAGGTCGTGCACCGCGGCCCGGCCAAAAAGGACGAGGCGAACTGGACCGTCGGCCCGGTTCCCTCGGTCTGCGAGGCCTGCAAGCCCGTGGTCGAGGACATCGCGCGGCGCACGTCGTATTTCTACGACGTCCACGACCCGATGTCCGGAGACATCCGCCGAACCCGTTTCGGCCCCGGCTCCTAGCCGATCAGGATTTCACCACGCACATCTTCTCGATGTGCATGTCGCGGAACGTGTGCGGAATTCCGCCCACGCCCAGACCCGATTGGCGCAGCCCCGCGAACGGCATCCAGTCGACGCGAAACGCCGTGTGGTCGTTGACCATGACGGCGGAGGCATCGAGCTCGCGGTACGCGCGCAGCGCGAGATCGAGGTCGCGCGTGAAGACCGCCGCCTGGAACGCCCACGGCAGCGCGTTGGCGAGCTTCATCGCCTCGCCCACGTCGTCGTAGGGATAGACACAGACGAGCGGCCCGAAGACTTCCTCGCGGCTCACGCGGACATCCTGGGGCGGGTCGTAGAGCACCGTCGGGGCATAGAGGTTTCCTCCAAGCGCCCGCCCGCCCGAGAGAACCTTGGCGCCGCGTGCGACGGCTTCCTCGATCCACTCCGCGACGCGTTTCACCTCGCCCGGGCGAATCAGCGGCCCGACCTCGGTCTCGGCAAGCGCCGGATCGCCGACCCTGAGTTTGCGGGCGAGCTCGGCAAGCCTGTTCCCCAGGTTCTCGGCGATGCTGCGATGCGCGAAGATGCGTTGCACCGACACGCACACCTGTCCCGCGTGATAGAAGCCGCCCTTGGTGAGCGCGGGCAGCGCGCGATCCATGTCGGCATCCGCGGCCACCACGACCGGTGCCGCGCCGCCGTGCTCGAGCGCGCAGCGCGTTCCGGGCGCCAGCTTGGCGCGCAGCGCCCACCCCACACGCGCGCTGCCGACAAAGCTGAAGAAGCCCGCGCGCGCATCCGTCACGAGATGTTCGGCGGAGTCGCGGTCGACCAGCAGCGCCTGGCCCCACTCGGGCGGCAGCCCCGCTTCGTGCAGGATCGAGACCACCCGGAAGCACGAAAGCGGCGTATCGGCCGAGGGCTTCACGATGAACGGGCATCCGGCAGCGAGGGCGGGACCGACCTGGTGCACGATCAGGTTCACCGGATGGTTGAACGCGCTGATCGCGGTGACGACGCCGATCGGCTCGTGCTGCGTGAAGGCGATGCGGCCGAGCGACGCGGCGTTGATGTTCATCGGCACGACATAGCCCGACTCGGCGCGCAGCTGGTCGACGCACGAGTGCAGGCCGTCGATCGCGCGCAGGACCTCGACGCGCGAATCGGCGAGCGGCTTGCCGCCTTCCTTCGCGGCGCCGAGCGCGAGCGCCTCCTTGCGCGAGTCCATCAGCGCGGCCGCGGCGCGCAGGATCTCGATGCGGCGCGCCGGCGTGAGCCACCGGGAGCGATCGCGATACAGCGCGTACGCCGTGGCGAGCGCCGCCTCGACCGTCGCGGCGTCGCCCATCTCCACGGTTCCCAGCAGCGCTCCGTCGAAGGGCGCATGCACCTCGTGCACGCGTGCGCTGCGCGCGGCGCCGGGCACCATCGCTTGGAAGCGTTCGGGAGCGGGTTCCACGCGAATGACTCTAGCAGAACGTATGCCATCTCTTGGAGGTAAATCTTGCCGAGAACAGGCATACTCGGGCTGTTGGGTGCACCGAAGCGGAGATGAAATGGCAAAGCAGACGATCAAGGCCGGAGACCTGAATGCCTTGCTCGCGAATGAGTTCGCGAAGGCGCGGCCGGCCGGATGTGGCAGCTGCGCGATTCCCAAGCCGTTCTGGGGTCCTTCGGCGGGCCTGGGCTCGGGTTACTGGTACATGGCGACCCCGGCCGATTGCCCGCACGGCTGCCGCAAGGTGATCGCGGAGATCTGGGCGCGCGTCACCACCGACTACGAGATCGCCCCGCCGCAGAAGGACGTCGTGGCCTGAGGGCTCACCACACGCGGCAGCGCTTCTCTCCCACCATCGGCTGTCCCGCCTTGCATGCGAAGGCTTTCTGGAATTCGGGCATGTTCACCATCAGCCCGTTCACGCGGTACCTTGCCGGCGAGTGCGGATCGGTGAGCGCCTTCACCCGCAGGTTCTCCGGCCGGTCGTTCTCGCAGGCCCACTGCGCATAGCCGACGAAGAAGCGCTGCTCGGGCGTAATGCCGTCGCGATCGTCGAGCTTCATGCCCGCCGTCTGCGCCTGCCAGGCCATCCATCCGAGGATCAGCCCGCCGAGGTCGGCCACGTCCTCGCCGAGCGTGAGCCTGCTGTTGATCTTGATGTCGTCGACGATCGTGTACTGCGCATACTGGTCGGCGATGCACTGGGCCCGCTCCTCGAACGCCTTCGCGTCCGCCGGCGTCCACCAATCCTTCAGGTTGCCGCGTGCGTCGAACTGGCGCCCCTCGTCGTCGAAGCCGTGCGTGAGCTCGTGGCCGATGGTGCCTCCGGTGTTGCCGTAATTCGGCGCGTCGTCCATCTTCACGTCGTAGAGCGGCGGCTGCAGCACGCCCGCGGGGAAGTTGATGTCGTTCATCTGCGCGTTGTAGTACGCGTTGACGGTCGGCGGGGTCATGCCCCATTCGCCGCGATCGAGCGGCTTGCCGATCTTGCCGAGGTCGCGACGCGACTCGAAGCGCTGCGCGCGCTCGACGTTGCCGAAGAAATCGCCGCGCTTCACGACCACCGCGCCGTAGTCGCGCCATTTGTCCGGGTAGCCGATCTTGTTGACCAGCGTCGCGAGCTTCTCCAGCGCCTGCCGCTTGGTGGCCGGGCCCATCCAGTCGAGGCCCTCGATGTCCCTGCGCATCGCCTGCTCGATCTGCCGCGTCATGCGCAGCGCCTTCTCCTTGATCCCGGGCGCGAACGCCCGGCGCACGAACTCCTGCCCGAGCGCCTCGCCGAGCTGGGCATCGGCAAGCGCCACGCAGCGCTTCCAGCGCGCCCTCAACTCGGGGACGCCGCGCAGCGTGCGGCTGAAGAAATCGAAGTTCTCGTTCACGAACGCCGACGAGAGATACGGCGCGGCCACGTGCGCCACGTGCCAGCGCAGGTACGTCTTGATGTCGTCGAGGCTCGCCGATCGCAGCTGGCGCCCGATTTCCTCGTAGAGCGCGGGCTCGGTCACGTTGATGCGCTCAACGCGCGCAACGCCGAGCGCCTTCAGGTATGCGCTCCAATCGAAGCCGGGGGTGAGCGCCGCGAGCTCCTTGCGGCTCATCGGGTGGAAGAGCTTGTAGGGGTCGCGCTGCTCCACGCGCGTGAGCGAGGCCTTCGCGAGCGCGGTCTCGATCGACATCACCGCCGCCGCCTCGCGCCGCGCCGTATCGGGAGCGTCTCCGAGAAGCGCGAACATGCGCGCCATGTGCTCGAGGTACTTCGCGCGGATCTCCTTCGACTTGTCGTCGTCCTTCAGGTAATAGTCGCGATCGGGCAGGCCGAGGCCGCCGGATGCGGCGAACGCGATCACCTGGCTCGAATCGGCGAAATCCTGGTTTGATCCGAAGCCGAAGAAGAGGCCGGCGTCGCCGGTGGCCAGGTGCAGGCGCGCGAGCACGCCGGCAAGATCGAGTTTCGCCTTCATCGCGTCGATCATGTGGAGATAGGCCTCGATCGGCCGCGACCCGAGCTTCTCCACCGCGCCTTCGTCCATGCAGGCGGCGAAGTAGTCGCCGATCTTCTGCTGTGTCGCGTTGCGTCCGGAGGTCTGGCGCGCGAGGCCGTCGAGAATGCCCCAGAGATAGCGCTGGTTGTCCTGGGTCAGCTTGGCGTACACGTCCCATTTCGCCTGGTCGAGGGGGATCGGATTGCTCCTGCGCCATCCGCCGCACGCATGCTGGTAGAAATCCACGCACGGGTCGACGCTGCGGTCCATCGCGTTCACGTCGAGGCCGGGCGTATAGGGGAACGAGGCGAGTGGTTTTTCCGGCTCCTGCGCGAGTGCCGGGGGAACCGAAGAGGCCAGGAACGACCAGAGCAACAGGCACGCAAGCTTCGACATGCGACGATCCTCATCCGGGAAGCAATCTTTATACGATGGACAGCGGCGCAATTTGTTACCGAATCTCTCGAATCTCTCGCCGCGATTTCGGCCGCGAGGCGGGCCTCTATACTTTCGCGATGACGGACATTTCCCGCCGGATCGTTCGCGCGGGGGCGGCGTGGCTCGCGACGCTTCTCGCGGCGTGCGGCGGAGGGGGCGGAGGCGGGTCGAGCCCGCCGGTCGTCGCGCCGCCCGCGACGAATTACACCGATTCCATGGTGTATTCGACCGCGCCCACCGCCTCGCTGCAGAACGCCAACGAGATCACCGCGGTCACGCGCCACCAGCTCGTGTTGGGCGGGACCACGCTCAACTACACCGCGACGGTGGGACACCTTACCGCGTTGAGCGTCGGCACCGGGCCCGCGCAAGCCTCGTTCTTCTATGTCGCCTACACGCTCGATGGAGCCGCGAGCGCGACGCGGCCGATGACATTTTTCTACAACGGCGGGCCGGGCTCGGCCTCGGTGTGGCTGCACCTGGGATCGTTCGGGCCGAAGCGCCTGGCGACCGGAATTCCCGCGACCACCGCGGATCGCCCGTTCCCGCTCGTCGACAACACGGAGAGCCTGCTCGACGTCACCGACCTCGTGTTCGTTGACGCGGTCGGCAGCGGCCTGTCGGAGGCGATCGCGCCGAACGTGAATCGCACGTTCTGGGGTGTGGATGCCGATGCCGCGGTATTCCGCGATTTCATCATGCGCTACGTAGTGGCCAACAATCGCGCGGCGTCGCCCAAGTTCCTGTTCGGCGAATCCTACGGAACCACCCGCAGCGCCGTGCTCGCCAACGTGCTCGAGACCGCGGGTGTCACGCTCAGCGGCGTTGTGCTGCAGTCGTCGGTGCTGAACTACGCGAGCAACTGCGGCCTCTACGCCAACACCACGATCAGCTGCGCGGGCTACCTGCCGAGCTACGGCGCGACCGGGGCGTGGTTTCGCCGCGGCAGCCTCGATCCGCAGCTCGCCGTGTCGCCGGCGTTCATCGCGATGATGCGCACGCTCACGACGTCTCGCTACGATCCCGCGGTGCGCAGTTTCCTTGCGAGCGGCGCGCTGCCCGATGCCGACCTGCTGGACCAGCTCGCCGCCACCACGGGCCTCGCCGTTTCCCACTGGCAGGCGCACTTGAACATGCAACCCGACTACTACCGCGTGAACATGATGCCGCCGACGCTGCTGGGCAGATACGACACGCGCGTGACCGAATTCAACAATAGCGTGCCGGGGCAGGAGGACGATCCGTCGGACTCGTTCATCTCGCCGTCGTTCGCGCAGCGCATCACCGAGTACCTCACGTCGCTCCAGTACACCAACCCGTCGAGCTACGTGCTGCTCTCCAATGCGATCAACAACTGGAATTTCTCCCACGACGGCCGCGCGGCGCCCGATACCATTCCCGATCTCGCCGCGGCGTTCGCGCACAACCCGCGGTTGAAAGTGCTCTCGATGAGCGGCTATCACGACATCGCCACGCCGTTCTTCACCACCGAGCAGGATCTCGCGCGCCTCGGCGCGAATCCGAACGTCGTGCAGGCGTTCTACATCGGCGGGCACATGACCTACCTCGACGACGCGGCGCGCGTGCGGCAGAAGGCCGACCTCGCCAATTTCTACAGGAGCGCCCTTGTTCCCTGATCGCCGCCGCCTCTTCTGCGCGATCGCCGCGATGTCACTCGCCGCGTCGCTGCCGCTGCCGCTGCTCGCGCAATCGCCCAAGGCGACCTCCGAGGTGCCGATGCTCGATCCGTATCTGCCGCCCACGGTGCGCAAGGAATTGCCGCTGTCGCCCCCGGTTGCGGAGGGCGCGGCGCTGCGCGCGCAGGTCGAGCGCAAGCTGAAGGCCGGATTCGACGCCGCGGCGAAGGACGGCAACGGAGCGCTCACGCGCGAGCAGGCGCGCTCCGCGGGCCTGGGCTTCATCGCGGACCACTTCGATGCGATCGACACGCGCGGTGCCGGCGTCGTGCGCTTCGACGATTACAAGCGTTTCCTGAAGGAGCGAGGCGCGGCGTTGGATTAGAATCGGTCCTCGCTCACGCTCCCCGGATCCCGCCATGCCGACCCCCATGCTCCAGCGCTTGCGCGTTTTCGCCCTCCTGTGCGCTGCCGTCGCGGCAACTTCGCCCCTCGCCCAGGGAGCCGACGACCGCGATGCTCTCGCCGGCATCAAGGAAGTGAAGGTCGCGTTCGACATCACCGAGGGCTCGGGGCAGCCGCTGCTCAATCGCCTCAACACGATCGACGAGACGCGCCAGTCGCTGATCAAGCAAGGTGTCACGCCGCATTTCGTGCTCGCCTTCCGCGGGCCCTCCACGCGGCTGATACAGACCGACATCGAGAAGGTCAAGGCCGAGGACCGGCCGATGGTCGCGCAGATCGCGGCGAAGCTGGGCGAGCTCACCAAGGCGCAGGGCATCGACAGCGTCGAGCAATGCTCGGTGGCGATCCGCACGCAGGGCACCAAGGCCGAGAACGTGCTGCCGGGCGTCAAGGTGATCGGCAACAGCTGGATCTCGCTGATGGCGTACCAGGCGCGCGGCTACGCGTACATCTCGCCCTAGGGAATCTCTGAATTACACGATCTGCTACTTCTTCGCCTCGAGTTCTTCCCAGCGCGCGAGCAGTCGCGTGAGCTCCGACTCGATCGTGGCATGGCGCTCGTTCATCGCCTTGGGATCGAGCGAGCGGTCCTGGTAGATCCCCGGGTCCGCGAGCCTTTCAACGAGCTCCTTCTGCTCGATCTCGAGGCTTTCCAGGCGCGCGGGCAGCTCGTCGAGCTCGCGCGCTTCCTTGAATGAGAGCTTCGCGCGCTTGCGCGGCGCCGCGTCCTTCTTCGCCTCGACGTTCGCCTTCTCGGTCTCGCGCACCGCCTCGCGCGCGGCGTTGGAGCGCACGCGCAGCCAGTCGCTGTAGCCGCCGGCATACTCCTTCCACACGCCGTCGCCCTCGAACGCGATGGTCTGCGTGACCACGTTGTCGAGGAACGCGCGGTCGTGGCTCACCAGGAAGATCGTCCCGGTGTATTCCTGCAGCAGCGCTTCGAGCAGCTCGAGCGTCTCGATGTCGAGGTCGTTGGTGGGCTCGTCCAGCACCAGCACGTTGGCGGGACGGCTGAAGAGGCGTGCCAGCAGCAGGCGGTTGCGCTCGCCGCCCGAGAGCGATTTGACCAGCGCGCGGGCTCTCTCGGGCGGAAACAGGAAGTCGCCGAGATAGCTGATCACGTGCTTGCGGTTTCCGTCGATCTCGACGAAGTCGCTGCCCGGCGAGATCGTGTCGCCGAGCGTAGCGCCCTCGTCGAGCGCGGTGCGGAACTGGTCGAAGTAGGCCACCTCGAGTTTCGTGCCGCGGCGCACCTTGCCGCTGTCGGGCTCGATCTCGCCCAGGATCAGCTTGAGCAGCGTCGTCTTCCCGGTTCCGTTGGGGCCCATCAGGCCGATCTTGTCGCCGCGCATGATCCGCGACGTGAAGCCCTCGACCACACGCTTGTCGCCGTATCTCTTGGTCACCTCCTCGAGCTCGGCCACCATGCGTCCCGAGCGCTCGCCCTGCGCCACCGCGAGCTCGACCTTGCCGACCCGCTCGCGGCGCGCGGCGCGTTCCAGGCGCAGCGCCTCGAGGCGGCGCACGCGCCCCTCGTCGCGCGTGCGCCGTGCCTGCACGCCCTGGCGGATCCACGCTTCCTCCTGCGCGAGCACCTTGTCGAACTTGCGATTCACGATCGCCTCGTTGGCGAGCGCATCGGCCTTGCGCGCCTCGTATTCGCTGTAGTTGCCCGGGTAGCTCGTGAGCCGCCCGCGATCGAGCTCGATGATGCGGGTGGCGACGCGATCGAGGAAGCGCCGGTCGTGGGTCACGAAGAGCACGGCGCCGTCGAACGCGACCAGCATCTCCTCGAGCCACTCGATCGCCGCCACGTCGAGGTGGTTGGTCGGCTCGTCGAGCAGCAGAAGCTGCGGCTGCATCACGAGAGCGCGCGCGAGCGCCACGCGTTTCTTGAGTCCGCCGGAAAGCTCGGACACCGGCGTGTCCTCGGGAAGCTTGAGACGCGTCAGCGTGGTCTCGATCCGATGCTGCAGCGACCATCCCTGCGCCGCATCGAGCGCCTCCTGCAGCTCTTGCATGCGCGCCATCAGCGCCTCGTGCGCCGCGCCCTCGTGGTCGGATTCCACCGCCAGCGCATGGGTCACCGCGTGATAGTCGACGAGCAGCTGCGTGCCCGCGCCCACGCCTTCGGCCACCGTCTCGAACACCGTCTGCCCCGGCCTGAAGGCGGG
>JANPHA010000362.1:0-9840 GCA_031424255.1 Burkholderiales bacterium
CCGAGGCGGCCGCGCCGCCCGGCACGAAGAACGACGAGATGAGCAGGAGCGCCGCGGGGATGAGCAGCCAGAAGCTCCAGTTGTTCATGCGCGGGAACGCCATGTCGGCCGCGCCAACGTGCAGCGGCACCAGCCAGTTCGCGAAGCCCACGAACGCCGGCATGATCACGCCGAACACCATCACCAGGCCGTGGACCGTGGTGAGCGAGTTGAAGAACTGCGGATCGAGGAACTGCAGGCCGGGCTGGAACAGCTCCGCGCGGATCAGCAACGCCATGGTGCCGCCGAGGAAAAACATGAAGCACGCGAACCACAGGTACATCGTGCCGATGTCCTTGTGGTTGGTGGTATACATCCAGCGCGTGAATCCCGCAGGCGGCCCGTGGTGGTCGTGCGCCTCGTCGTGGTCGTGGTCGTGGTCGTGAGCGCTGGTTGCGTTGCTCATGGTGGACTCCGCTTTCTCGATTCGTCGATGTACGTTACTTGCGCGCGGCGCGGATTTCCGCCGGCTGGATCGCTTCGCCCGTCTTGTTGCCCCAGGAGTTGCGTTCATAGGTGATCACGGCGGCGATCTCGCTGTCGGCAAGCCGCGCGAACGGCGCCATCGCCGTCCCCGCCTTGCCGTTCATCACGATGCCGACGTGCGCGGACTTCGGACCGGTCGCGACCTTCGAGCCGTCGAGCGGCGGGAATGCGGGCGGCATGCCCTTGCCGGTCGGCTGGTGGCACGCGGCGCAGTTGGCGGCGTACACCTGCTCGCCCTTCGCCTTGAGCTCGTCCATCGTCCACTTCTTGTTCGGGTCTTCCGCCGGCGCGGCGGTGGCGCCCGCGGCGGGAGCGGCCGCGACCTGCTGCGGCGCCTCGCCGGCGGGCGGCGGCGGCATCGAGGCCTTGGTTTCCTTCACCCACGCGGCGTATTCGTCGGGGGACTTCGCGATCACCACGATCGGCATGAAGCCGTGCTCCTTGCCGCAGATCTGGCTGCACTGGCCGCGATACAGGCCCGGCTTCTCGATGGTGAAGTGCGCGTCCTTGATGAAACCCGGGATGCCGTACTGGTTCACGCCGAGCTGCGGGACGTACCAGCCGTGGATCACGTCGTTCGAGGTGATCAGCAGGCGCACTTTCTTGCCGACCGGAACCACCAGCGGGTGATCCACCTCGAGCAGGTAGTTCTCGTTCTTGGCCGCGCCCGGCTTGCCGCCGGTCTGGTCGATCTGGTCGCGCGGCGTGGCGAGGTTGGAGAAGTAGCGCACGCCATCCTGCTGGTAGTCGTATTCCCATTTCCACTGGTAGGCGGTGACCTTGATCGACATGTCCGAGTTGGACGTGTCTTTCATGTCGAGCACCGTCTTGGTGGCCGGATAGGCCATGCCGATCAGGATGATGAACGGGACGATGGTCCAGATCACCTCGATCGTCGTGTTCTCGTGGAATTGCGCCGCCTTGGCGCCCGCGCTGCGGCGATGCTTGAAGATCGACCAGAACATCGCGCCGAACACGACGACGAAGATCACCACGCACACCCACAGGATGCCCCAGTGGAGGGCGTAGATCTCGCGCGAGACCGACGTGACCGGAGGAAGGATGTCGACGTCGTAGGCCGCGAACGACGGGACGGACAGGAGGAGCGCCGCGAAGAGCGCTCCCGGGGTGCGCAGGTATTTGCCAAGCATGGTCAGACCTTTTTTATTCCGAAGTTTCTCTATTTCGCGGTGACCGCAATCCGCCCGCGCAGTTCGTCCGCGAGCCGACGCCGCCCCTCGTCCGACAACAGCCTACCCAACGGCACCATGCGTCCCGCGTATGCGAGCCGCAGCGTACAGCGTTCCCCCCGTTCGCGCAGCACCACGCGCGCCCACGACCGGTTCGCCACGAAGCGCGTGACGCTCCTCGCGTCGCGTGCTTCCACCTTCACCTCGTGCTCGCCGATCTCGAGCCGCTCGAAATCCGCGTCGTGCAGCCTGAGCACGCGGAAAGCGAGCGCCACGAAACCGACCTCGAGGCCGGCGAAAGGCATCACCGGCCACGCCCCCAGGAACACCGCGCCCGCCGCGACGCCGAACGTCGTCGCCGCGATCGCCCCGAGAACCCAACGCCGACCCTTCGGGCCCAGCGACCGATTGGGCACGGACAAATGGACGTACGCCGGGGATTGCGCGGATGGAGCCATCGGAAGAGCCGCTCCTCTAAGCGACTTATTTTAGCCGACCGCAGCGTTGGGCGCAAAAACGCACGGCGCGCCGCTCAGTTCTCCGGCTCCTCGGAGCCGTCGGCGGGCTCGTCCTCCCCCGGTTTGGCAGGAATGCGATACGACTCGGAAGCCCACGCGCCCAGGTCGTTCACCCGGCAGCGCTGCGAGCAGAACGGGCGCCACGGATTCCACGGCTCGTACACCGCCTTGCCGCCGCACGCCGGGCACGTCACGGTGCGGGGATCGGGAGCGCCCGACGGCGGGGGCTGGGTGTCGCGGCTGGTCACAGGTTGCAGAATGCGAGCTCGAACGGAACGTCCTTGTCGTAGACGCGGCTTTTCTGCACGCCCTCCGGCAGGAGGAAGCGCACGTTGAGGGCGTACTTGTTGGCGCTGATCTCGGGCACGCAGGGAAGATCGTCGGCGAGCATGAGGCGCAGCATCTGCGCGGGCTTCTCCGCCGGCGTCTGCTGGTACACGCCCTGGAAGGCCATCAGCGCCACCGTGCGCCCGCTCTCGCGCAACACGCGCAGCACGATGGAGAGCGCGGCATGCACCGGCAGCATCGGCTTCAGCCACGCGACCAGGTCCTCGCGACGCCGGGCGACCGGATGGTTGAGCCAGTGGTGATACGAGGGCAGGTCGAACTCGCTCGTACCGCCGGGAATGCCGGCGCGCTGCTTGATCGCCATCAGCCACTCGTTCTCGCGCAGGCTCTGGCCGGTCTTGCCCGAGGTGGCGTGCAGGTTGGCGAACGCGCTGTCGATCTCGCCGAGCACGGTGTTGAGCTTCTCTTCCGAGATCGCGGGGTTGCTGCGCAGCGCGTCGAGGAACGTGCGCTGCCGGTCGAGCTCCTGCAGCAGGTCGCTCTTCAGGTCCGCGCGGCTCGCGACCTCGATGATCTCGAACATCCCGGTGAGGCAGGCGTGATGATCGTGCGCATCGTCGTTGCCGAGGAAGAAATTCACGCGTCCGTACAGGTCCTCGAGCCGGAGGAGTGTTCGAATGCGCTCGTTGAGGGGATATTCGTAGGTGATCACGGACCCCGCCTTGGGTTGGCGGGGATTGTGGGGCAATGTCCCGGCCTTGACAATCAAAACTCCGAGTGTCTCGCCGCGAGCTCGCGATAGCGCCGGTGCAGGCGCTCGCATTCGGGCTCGAGCGCGCCCTCCTCGCCCCCGTTCCAGATCACGTCGTCGGCCATCTGCAGGCGCCGCCAGCGCGGCCATTGCGCTTGCATGATCGCTTCCACCGCCGCGCGCGTGAGGCCCGAGCGCGACATCGTCCTTGCGACCTGCAGCGCCTCGGGGCAATCGACCGCGAGCGTGCGCGCGACGCGCTCCCCGTAGCCCCCGGTCTCGAAGAGCAGCGGCACGACCACCATCCCGTAGGGCCCTCCCCCCTTGGCGAGCGCGCGATCGGCCTCGGCGCGAATCGCGGGGTGCAGGATGGCTTCGAGCGTGCCCCGTGCGGTCGGATCCTCGAACGCGAGGCTGCGCATGGCGGCGCGGTCGAGCGCTCCGTCGGCGCCCACGTAGCGCTCGCCGAACGCCTCCACCAGCGCCCGCATCGCCGCGCCGCCGGGGCCGGTGAGGCGGCGCGAGATCTCGTCGGTATCGACCATCGTCACCCCGAGCGCCTCGAAATGCCGGGCGACCGTGGTCTTGCCCGAGCCGATGCCGCCGGTCAGGCCGACGCAGAATCTCACCCCGGGAAGCGGCCGAGCCACAGCACCACCGCTTCACGCCCCCAGAGGAGCGCGACGATGCCGCCCAAGGCGAGGTAGGGCCCGAACGGGATGCGCGTATCGGTGCCCTTTTTCGAGAGCCAGAGGAGCAGCGAGCCCACGACCGCGCCGATCCCCGCCGAGACCAGGATCACGAAGGGCAGCACCTGCCAGCCGGTCCACGCGCCGAGGGCCGCGAGCAGCTTGAAATCGCCGTAGCCCATGCCCTCCTTCTTGGCGATCAGCCTGAAGGCCCAGTACACCGACCACAGGATCATGTATCCGCCCACCGCGCCGAAGAGCGCCGAGCGCAGGTCGGTGAACACGCCGAAGCTGTTGACGATGAGTCCCAGCCAGAGGAGCGGCAGCGTGATGTCGTCGGGCAACAGTTGCGTGTCGAAATCGATGAACGTGAGCGCGAGCAGCGCCCAGACATAGACCAGGCCCGCGGCGAGCGCCACCGAATAGCCGAAACGCCACGCGACGAGCACCGCGAGCGCCCCGCCCATCAGCTCCACCAGCGGATAGCGCGCGCTGATCGGCGCCTTGCATTTCGCGCACTTGCCGCGCAGCACGAGCCAGCTCACCACCGGGATGTTCTGGAAGGAGCGGATCGGCGTGCCGCACGACGGGCAGCGCGAAGCGGGCGTGAAGAGGTTGAGGTGCTGCTCGGGAGGCGGCTCGCGGCCTTCGATCGAGGCGCATTCCGCCTTCCACTGCGCTTCCATCATCAGCGGAAGCCGGTGGATCACGACGTTCAGGAAGGAGCCCACGCACAGGCCCGCGAGGCCGGCGGCGATGCCGAGCCAGAGCGGGGACGATTGCAGGATCGAGAGGAAGTCCATCAAAGAAAAAGGCGCGGAAATCGCTTTCCGCGCCTCGCGGGTCTTTCCAGCGTCAGATCGCCTGGCCCATCTTGAAGATCGGCAGGTACATGGCAACCACGATGCCGCCGATGAGAATGCCGAGCACGACCATGATCATCGGCTCCATCAACGACGAGAGCGCGTCGACCGACTCGTCGACTTCCTGCTCGAAGAAGTCGGCGACCTTGGAGAGCATCGCGTCGAGGGCGCCCGACTCCTCGCCGATCGCGACCATCTGCAGGACCATGTTGGGGAAGACGCCGGTGTTGGTCATCGCGACCGTGAGGCCGGTGCCCGTGGACACCTCGTTCTGGATGCGCTTGGTGGCCTCGTAGTAGACGTAGTTGCCGGCGGCGCCCGCGACCGAGTCGAGGGATTCGACCAGCGGCACGCCCGCGGCGAACATCGTGGCGAGCGTGCGGCACCAGCGCGCGATCGCCGCCTTGCGGATCACATCGCCGAAGACCGGCAGCCGCAACGCCATTCGATCGAGCAGCCGCTGCATCGTGACCGAGCGCTTCAACGCCCAGAAGAAGCCGTAGAAGCCGCCCACGCCGATCACCAGCATGTAGAACCAGTAGGCGACGAAGAATTTCGACATCGCCATCACCACCTGCGTGGGGCCGGGAAGGTCGGCGCCGAAGCTCTTGAACAGGTCCTCGAACACCGGGATCACGAAGATCATGATCACCGCGACCACGACAGCGGACACGACCAGCACCGAGATCGGGTAGAAGAGCGCGCTCTTGATCTTGCCCTTGATCGCGAGGATCTTTTCCTTGTACGTCGCGAGCCGATCGAGCAGGGTGTCGAGAATACCGGCCGCCTCGCCCGCGCCCACCAGGTTGCAGAAGAGGTTGTCGAAGTACGCGGGATACTTGCGGAATGCCTGCGAGAGCGAGGAGCCGGTCTCGACGTCGGTCTTGATGTCGATCAGCAGCTTGCCCACCGCCGGGTTCGCGTGGCCGCGGCCGACGATGTCGAAGGCCTGCAGCAGCGGCACGCCCGCCTTCATCATCACCGCGAGCTGGCGCGTGAAGATCGCGATGTCCTTTTCCTTGATCTTGCCGCCGCCGCGCTGGCGCACCTTCTTGACGCTGATCTGCTGCAGCCCCTGCCTGCGCAGCTGGGCGAGGACGATGTGGTCGCCCGCGGCGCGCACCTCGCCCCGCTGGGTCTTTCCGCTCTTGTCCTTCCCGGTCCAGGAGTAGTTGTAAAGCTTGACGTCCTTGCCGGTATCGCGTTTTGCCACAGCTGCCATTTGGGCTCTCCTACTCGTTGGTCACGGCTTCGACCTCTTCCAGCGACGTCTGGCCCCTCTTCACCTTGAGGAGCCCCGACTGCCGGAGGTCGTTGACACCGTCGCGCCTCGCCTGGTCGGCGATGTCGATGGCGGAACCGTTCTTCATGATGATGCGCGACATTTCGTCCGTGATGGGCATCACCTGGTAGATCCCGACGCGTCCCTTGTACCCGGTATTCTTGCATAGGTCGCAGCCCACCGGACCGAAGGGATGCCAGGTGCCGTCCAGGTCTTCTTCCTTGAATCCGGCCCTCAACAACGCCTCTTCAGGGATGTCCTCGGGCTTCTTGCACGAACATAACTTGCGCGCCAGGCGTTGCGCTGTGATCAGGATCACACTCGAGGCGATATTGAACGGCGCGATGCCCATGTTCATGAGGCGCGTGAGGGTCGCGGGCGCGTCGTTGGTGTGCAGGGTCGAGAGCACCATGTGGCCGGTCTGGGCCGCCTTGATCGAGATCTCGCCCGTCTCCAGGTCGCGGATCTCGCCCACCATGATGATGTCCGGGTCCTGCCGCAGGAACGCCTTGAGGGCCACCGCGAAGGTGAGCCCCTGCTTGTCGTTCACGTTCACCTGGTTCACCCCGGGCAGGTTGATCTCCGCGGGGTCCTCGGCCGTGGAGATGTTGATCCCCGGCTTGTTGAGGATGTTGAGGCAGGTGTAGAGCGAGACCGTCTTGCCCGAGCCGGTCGGCCCGGTCACCAGCACCATGCCGTAGGGGCGCCCGATGGCGTGCATCAGGTGCTCCTTCTGCTCCGGCTCGTAGCCGAGGGCATCGATCCCGAGAGTAGCGCTCTGGGGATCGAGAATCCGCATGCAGATCTTCTCGCCGAAGAGCGTGGGCAGGGTCGAGACGCGGAAATCGATCGCGCGCGTCTTCGACAGCATCATCTTCATCCGGCCGTCCTGCGGGATGCGCTTCTCCGAGATGTCGAGCCGCGAGACCACCTTGATGCGCGAGGCGATCTTCTCCTTGATCGCGAGCGGCGGCTGGGCCACGTCGTAGAGGATGCCGTCGGTGCGGTAGCGGATGCGGTAGAACTTCTCGTACGGCTCGAAGTGCACGTCGGAGGCGCCGCCGTTGATCGCGTCGAGCAGGATCTTCTGCACGTACTTCACGACCGGCGCGTCGTCGATCTCCTCCATCGCGATCGAGTTGTCGGGGACGATCTCGCCGTCGGTGATCTCCATGCCGGAGAAATCGACGTCCTCGGTGGCCTGCTCGAGCGTCTTCGCGGACGATTCGGTGAGCCGCTTGACGATGACCGCGAGCTTGTCGTCCTCGACGACCACCGGCTCCATCGTCATGCCGGTGGCGAACTTCACCTCCTGCAGCACCTGCTCGTTGGAGGGATCGGACATCGCGACGAACACGCGGTTGCCGCGCTTGCCGAGCGCGATCACGCGATGGTTCGCGATGATCTTGCTGTCGATCAGGTTCAACGGCAGCTGCTCCACGTCGACGGCATTGAGGTCGAGGAGCGGATAACCGAAGGTCTGCGCCGCGAACAGCGACACTTCCTTCGCGGAGATCTTGCGGGTCGCGACGAGTTGCGAAACGAACGACACGCCCGATTTCATCGCCTCCGCCTGGATGGCGCTCGCGTCGGCCTGGACGAGCCGTCCTTGCTGGACTAAGGCGCGTCCGAGGGCGCTGAAGTGGGTGGGCTGGGCGGCCATATGAATTATTCGTTAAATCAGTACCATAATGCGCCTTTTGAGTTTTGTTTGTAAAGTTTGACTTCATCATACCCGCCGGGGGGCCGCAGACACCCGGCTGATATAATTTCGGGTTCCCATGCCGCTCGTCATCCTCGGAATCAACCACCACAGCGCCCCGCTGGACGTGCGCGAGAAGCTCGCCTTCCCGCAGGACCGCCAGGGGGATGCGCTCGCCGACCTGGCCGCCCAGGCGGGCGTCTCCGAGGCGGTGCTGGTGTCGACCTGCAACCGTACCGAGGCGATCTGCCGCGCGGACGATGAAGGTGCGGTGCGCGCCTGGCTGGTCGCGGCGGCCGAGCGCTCCGGGATCGCCCTCGAGCCGCACCTCTACTGCCATACCGACGCGGAGGCGATCCGGCATGCGTTCCGGGTCGCCGCCGGCCTCGATTCGATGGTGGTGGGCGAGCCGCAGATCCTCGGGCAGGTGAAGCAATCGGTGCGCCTCGCCGAGAACATCGGCACGCTCGGTTCGACGTTGAGCCGCCTCTTCCAGCACACCTTCTCGGTCGCCAAGCAGATCCGCACCGAGACCGCCCTCGGCGCGCAGTCGATCTCGATGGCCGCGGCTTCTCTCAAGCTCGCGCAGAACATCTTCGGCGACATCGCGCGCACCAAGGTGCTGCTGGTCGGCGTGGGCGAGATGGTGGAGCTCGCCGCGGCTTATTTCGCCGCGCAACGCCCGCAGGCGATCGTGGTCGCCAACCGCACGCTCGCGCGCGGAGAGGCGTTCGCCGAGCGCTTCTCGGGCCAGGCGATCGCGCTCGCGGACCTGCCGGCGCGCATCGCGGAATTCGACATCGTGGTGACCGGCACCGCCTCGACGCTGCCGATCCTCGGCAAGGGCCTGATCGAGACGGCGCTGCGGGCCAGGAAGCGCCGCCCGATGTTCATCGTCGATTTCGCCGTGCCGCGCGACGTCGAGGCCGAAGTGGCGAAGCTGCGCGACGTCTTCCTCTACACCATCGACGACCTCGGCGCGATCGTCCAGGAGGGTCTCGAGAGCCGGCGCTCGGCGGTGGCCGACGCCGAGGCGATCATCTCGCGCCAGGTCGAGGTCTTCCGCGAACGCCAGGGCGCGCGCGCCGCGGTCCCGGCGATCGTCGAGCTGCGCCGGCGCGCCGATTCCTATCGCGAGACCGAGCTCGCCCGCGCACGCAGCCGCCTCGCGCGCGGCGACGATCCCGCCTCCGTGATGGAGGCGCTCGCCAAGGGGCTCGCCAACAAGTTCCTGCACCATCCGAGCCAGGCGCTTTCCCGCGCGCGCGACGCCGAGCGCGAGGCGCTCACCCGCGCGATCGAGATCCTCTACCCGGAGATCGATCCCAACGATCCTCCGCGCGAGCCGTGAAGCCCTCGATCGCGGCGAAGCTCGCGAGCCTCGACTCGCGCCTGAAGGAGATCGACGTGCGGCTCTCCGATCCCGATGTCGTGAACGACCTCGACAACTACCGCAAGCTCTCGCAGGAGAGATCCGAGATCCAGCCCGTGGTCGAGATCTTCGCCGAGTATCGCAAGGCCGAGGGCGACCTCGCCGCGGCCGAGGAGATGGCGAAGGATCCCGAGATGCGCAGCTTCGCCGAGGACGAGATCCGCGCCGGACGCGAGCGCCTCGAGAAGATCGAGGCCGAGGTGCAGCGCATGCTCCTGCCGCGCGATCCCAACGACGAGAAGAACCTGTTCCTCGAAATCCGCGCGGGCACGGGCGGCGACGAGAGCGCGCTCTTCGCCGGGGACCTCTTCCGCATGTACACCCGGTTCTCCGAGCGCAACCGCTGGCAGGTCGAGGTCGTGTCCGAGAGCCTGGGTGATGCGGGCGGCTACAAGGAAGTCATCGCGCGCATCGTCGGCCCCGGCGCCTACTCGAAGCTCAAATTCGAATCCGGCGGACACCGCGTGCAGCGCGTGCCCGCGACCGAAACGCAGGGCCGCATCCACACGTCCGCGGCCACTGTCGCAGTGATGCCCGAGGCCGACGACACCTCGGGCGTGCAGGTCAATCCGGCCGACGTGCGCGTGGATACCTTCCGCG
>JANPHA010000363.1:0-4239 GCA_031424255.1 Burkholderiales bacterium
AACAGGCGCACCCGGTGAGCCAGTGGCCAACATAGGCTTCGGCTCTCGCTGACGATAAGGAGGAGGGCCGTGGCGTCGGACGCGCCAAGGGTCCATTAGAATCTCAGAATGTCCGGATCTACCCTAGGTACCCTCTTCACCGTCACCACGTTCGGTGAATCCCACGGCCCCGCGATCGGTTGCGTGATCGACGGCTGCCCGCCCGGCATGTCGCTTTCCGAAGCCGACATCCAGCCCGACCTCGACCGGCGCAAGCCCGGCACCTCGCGCCACGTCACGCAGCGCCGCGAGGACGACGTGGTCGAAATCCTCTCCGGCGTCTACGAGGGAAGGACGACCGGCACTCCGATCGGCCTGCTGGTGCGCAACACCGACGCGCGCAGCAAGGACTACGCGAAGATCGCGGAGAGCTTCCGTCCCGGGCACGCCGACTACACCTACCTGCGCAAGTACGGTCTGCGCGATCCCCGCGGCGGCGGCCGCTCCTCGGCGCGGCTGACGGCTCCCGCGGTGGCGGCGGGCGCCATCGCGCGCAAATGGCTGCGCGAGCACTACGGCGTCGAAGTGCGCGGTTATCTCTCGCAACTCGGAGCGAATCCGATCGCGTTCAAGGCGTGGAGCCACGTCGACGCGAACCCGTTCTTCGCAGCCGACGATGGCGCCGTGGAGGCGCTCGAGAAATACATGGATCGGCTGCGCAAGTCGGGCGAGTCGTGCGGCGCGCGCTTGACCGTGATCGCGAGCGGAGTGCCGGTGGGGTGGGGCGAGCCGCTCTACGGCCGCCTCGATGCCGACATCGCGCAGGCGATGATGGGCATCAACGCGGTGAAGGGCGTGGAGATCGGCGCGGGTTTCCGCTCGGTCGAGCAGCTCGGCACCGAGCACTCCGACGAGATGACGCCCGAAGGGTTCCTGTCCAACAACGCCGGCGGCATCCTCGGCGGCATCTCCACCGGGCAGGACGTCGTCGTCTCGATCGCGATCAAGCCGACCTCGAGCATCCGCCTGCCGCGGCGCACGGTGGACGTCGAGGGCCATGCGACGACGATCGAGACCCACGGGCGCCACGATCCGTGCGTGGGGATCCGCGCGACGCCGATCGCGGAAGCGTTCCTCGCGCTCGTGCTGATGGACCATGCGCTGCGGCATCGCGCGCAGAACGCCGACGTGGCGCTCGCGGTGAAGCCGCTCGCCGCGTCCGCGCCCGGGGCGGGGCAATCCCCGGCGCGCGCTCCGATGGTCGAGGATCCCGACCCCGAGGAGGCCTGAGCCGCGGGTTATAATTTGCGCATGTCCGCACGCACGCTCTACGAAAAGGTCTGGGATGCGCACCTCGTCCGGCAGGAATCGGACGGGACCGCGCTCGTCTACATCGACCGCCACCTCGTCCATGAAGTGACGAGCCCGCAGGCCTTCGAGGGGCTGACACTGCATTCGCGCAAGCCGTGGCGCATCGATTCGGTCGTCGCCACCGCCGATCACAACGTGCCGACGCACGCGCGCGCCCAGGGCATCGCCGACCCGATCTCGCGGCTGCAGGTCGAGACTCTCGATCGCAACGTCGTCAAGTTTCACGTGAAGACCTATTTCGGCATGAACGACCAGCGCCAGGGCATCGTTCACGTGATCGGCCCGGAACAGGGCGCGACCCTGCCGGGGATGACGGTGGTGTGCGGCGATTCGCACACCAGCACCCATGGAGCGTTCGCCGCGATCGCGATGGGCATCGGCACGAGCGAGGTCGAGCACGTGCTCGCGACGCAATGCCTGCTCACCAAGCGCGCGAAGACGATGCTGATCCGCGCCGAGGGCGCGCTGCCCGCGGGCGTGACCGCCAAGGACCTGGTGCTCGCGATCATCGGCAAGATCGGGACGGCGGGCGGCACCGGGCACGCGATCGAGTTCGCCGGCTCGGCGGTGCGCGCGCAGTCGATGGAAGGCCGGATGACGATCTGCAACATGGCGATCGAGGCCGGTGCCCGCGCCGGCATGATCGGCGTGGACGACAAGACCATCGAGTATCTTCGGGGCAGGCCGTACGCGCCGCACGGCGAGATGTTCGAGCGGGCCGCGATGTACTGGCGCACGCTCGCCTCCGATCCGGGTGCGAAGTTCGACCGCGTGGTCGACATCGACGTGGCCGCGTTGAAGCCGCAGGTCACCTGGGGCACGTCACCCGAGATGGTGGTCTCGATCGAGGACCGCACGCCCGATCCGGATCGCGAGAAGGATCCGGTCAAGCGCGACGCGATGCAACGCGCGCTCACCTACATGGGGCTCGAGCCCAACCTGCCGATGACCGACATCGCGATCGACAAGGTCTTCATCGGCTCGTGCACCAACTCGCGCATCGAGGACCTGCGCGCGGCCGCCGCCGTCGTCAAGGGCCGGCACATCGCGCGTAACGTGAAGCTTGCGATGGTCGTCCCCGGCTCGGGGCTGGTAAAGCTGCAGGCCGAGAAGGAAGGCCTCGACCGCGTGTTCCTCGATTCGGGCTTCGAATGGCGCGACGCCGGCTGCTCGATGTGCCTCGGCATGAACGACGACCGGCTCTCGCCCGGCGAGCGCTGCGCCTCGACCTCGAATCGCAATTTCGAAGGCCGCCAGGGCGCGGGCGGGCGCACGCACCTGGTGAGCCCCGCGATGGCGGCGGCCGCGGCCATCGCCGGGCATTTCGTCGACGTGCGCCGGAGCTGAGCCATGGAAAAATTCACCGTCCATACCGGTGTCGTCGCGCCCCTCGACCGCGAGAACGTCGACACCGACGCGATCATCCCGAAGCAGTTCCTCAAGTCGATCGAGCGCACCGGCTTCGGCCAGCACCTGTTCGATGCCTGGCGGTTCCTCGATACCGGCGAGCCGGGCATGGATGTCTCGAAGCGCCGCCCCAATCCGGATTTCATCTTGAACCAGTCGATCTACAAGGGCGCCTCGATCCTGCTCGCGCGCAAGAACTTCGGCTGCGGCTCGTCGCGCGAGCACGCTCCCTGGGCGCTCCAGCAATACGGGTTCAAGGCGATCATCGCGCCGTCGTACGCCGACATCTTCTTCAACAACTGCTTCAAGAACGGCCTGCTGCCGATCGTGCTGCTGGATTTCCAGATCGATCACCTGTTCACGGAGGTCGCGGCACACCCTGGCATGCGGCTCACGATCGACTTGGCCGAGCAGACCGTCACCGCCGCGAACCAGAAGCCGATGCACTTCGACGTCGAGCCCTTCCGCAAGCAATGCCTGCTGAATGGCTGGGACGACATCGCGCTCACGCTGCGGCACTCCGACGAGATCAAGGCCTACGAGGAGCGCCGCAAGCGCTCCGAGCCCTGGATTTTCGTCTAGGAAGCCCGGATGAAGATCGCATTGCTGGCCGGTGACGGCATCGGCCCCGAGATCCTGCGCGAGGCCCGACGCGTGCTCGAGGTGCTGCGCTCCGAGGGCCTCGCGATCGAGACCGAGGAAGCGCTGGTGGGCGGGGCGGCCTACGACGCGCACGGTGATCCGCTTCCCGACGCGACCCTCGCGCTCGCGAAGTCCGCCGACGCCGTGCTCTTCGGCGCCGTGGGCGGGCCGAAGTACGACGCTCTTCCACGCGGCAAGCGTCCCGAGAAGGCGATCCTCGGGCTGCGCAAGGAATGCGACTTCTTCGCCAACCTGCGTCCCGCCACCGTGTTCGCGGAGCTCGCCGACGCCTCGACGCTCAAGCCCGAGGTGGTCTCCGGCCTCGACATCATGATCGTGCGCGAGTTGACCGGCGGCGTCTATTTCGGTGAGCCGCGCGGCATCGAGACGCTGGCCGACGGCAGCCGCAAGGCGGTCGACACCCAGCTCTACACGACCGGTGAAGTGCGCCGCATCGCGCGCGTGGCGTTCGAGCTGGCGAAGAAGCGCAAGGGCGAGGTCCACTCGGCCGAAAAGTCGAACGTTATGCACACCGGCATGCTGTGGCGCGAGGAAGTGACCCACATCCACGCCACCGAGTATGCAGACCTCAAGCTCATCCACATCCTCGCCGACAACTGCGCGATGCAGCTCGTGCGGAACCCCAAACAGTTCGACGTCATCGTCACCGACAATCTCTTCGGCGATATCCTCTCCGACGAAGCGGCGATGCTGACCGGTTCTCTCGGCATGCTGCCCTCGGCCTCGCTCGGTGCAAAGGATCCCGCCACCGGCAAGGCCCGCGCACTCTACGAGCCGATCCACGGCAGCGCGCCTGACATCGCGGGCAAGGATATGGCC
>JANPHA010000364.1:0-36309 GCA_031424255.1 Burkholderiales bacterium
CGCAGAACTGTCTCGTGACCGATCGAGCGCGCGTTGCCCGGATCGTCAGTCGACCTTCACGTTGGCGCGCCGCGCCACTTCGCCCCACTGGACCAGCGTCTTGCGCGCGAACGCGATCCACTCGTCGCGCGGCATGTTGTCGACCACGAGCCCGTTGGCGATGAGGCGCTGCTGCAGCCCCGGATCCGACAGCACCTTGCGCAGGTCGGCGGAAACCTTGGCCACGATTTCCGGCGGCGTGCCCTTGGTCGCCACGACGCCGCCCCAGCCTTCCCCCGAGAATCCCGGATAGCCCTGCTCGGCCACCGTGGGCACGTCGGGCAATTGCGGCGCGCGCGAGGCACCGGTGGACGCGAGCGCGCGCAGCTTGCCGGTCTTGATGTGCGGCAGGTTCGCGGGCACGCCGTCCACGCTCAGCTGGATCTGGTTGCCGAGCATGTCCTGAACGACCTGCGCGCTGCCCTTGTACATGACGCCCTGGATGTCCACGCCCGCGGTGGACTTGAAGAGTTCGCCCGTGAGGTGCTGCGTGGTGCCGGCGCCCGGGTAACCCCAGTTCAACTTGCCGGGCGATTTCTTCGCGGCGTCGACCAAATCCTTCAAGGTCTTGTAAGGCGCCTGGTCGTTGGCCACGATGATCAGCGGATTGCGGAACACCGGCCCGATCAGCACGAAGTCGTTGAACGGATCGTAGGGCAGCTTCTCGATGATCGCGGGATTCACCACCATCGCGGCGCTCGTGCCCATCAGCAGTGTGTAGCCGTCGGCCCGCGCCTCGCGCGCGGTGACCACGCCGGGTATCGCGGCGCCACCCCCGATGTTCTCGATCACCACCGGCTGGCCCCACTCCTTCGCAAGGGCCTCGCCCACGAGGCGCGCGGCGATGTCGGTCGCCTGGCCCGCCGGATACGGCACGATCAGCTTCACCGGCTTGTTCGGATACGGCTGCGCGTGGGCCACGGCCGAAAGGGCCAGGGCGAGGACGGCGGCTGCGATGCGTGCGGGCATTTCTCTCTCCTGTTGGCGGTAGGTTCTTGTCAGGCCATCACGTGGGGATTCCTGGGATTCTCGGCCCCCATGCGCATGATGTCCTCGCGCGTGCAGCCGGTGCCGCGATGGCTATCCACCTTGATGCCCAGGCGCGCCGCAATCTCGTGCGAGGCCTGCACCACCGCTTTCGGATCGAGTCCCGTGTCCACGCCCATCTCCTCGAGCATGCCGACCAGGTCCTCGAGCGGGAAGTTGCCCACCGAGCCCACGGTCGAGGGAATCGCCATGCCGCCGCCGATGCCGCAGATGGCACCCTCGAGCCAATGCACGCGCGCGTCGAGCGCGGCGAGGATGTTCGCGGTCGCCATGCCCGACAGGTTGTGGATGTGGAAGCCGAGCTCGATGCCGGGAAATTCCCGGTAGAGCCGCTTGAAGAGCCGGTTCACGTGCGCCGGGTCCTCCATGCCGAGCGAGCCCGCGAGGTACTGGCGCTTGATGCCCGCGTGATAGAAGCGGCCCACCAGGTCGACCACGTTCTGCTCGGGGATGAGGCCCTCGTAGGCGCACCAGAACGCCATGCCGAGCGCCATCACGAACGGGATGTTGTTCTTCTCGGCGATCCTGAACGAGAGGATGTTCTGCTCGACCGCCTCGTCGTTGCTCATGTTCTGGTTGTGGTGCGTGTAGGTCTCGCTCACGGTGATGAGGCCGAGCATCTCGCCCACCTTCGCCTCGACGGCGCGATGCGCGCCGCGCGCATTCGGCGCCTGGCCGCGATAGACCACGCCGGGCTTGCGCTGGATGCGCGCGAAGACCTCCTCGGCATCCCTCATGTTGGGCACCACTTTCGGGTGCGCGAAGCTCGCCACCTCGACCACGGGCACGCCGAGGTCGGTGAGCCGGTTGCACAGCCACACCTTGGTGTCGGTGTCGATCCACTTGGGCAGGCTTTGCAGGCCGTCGCGCGGGGCGACGTCCACGAGCAGCATCTTGTCGGGCAGGTGCATGGGGGGCTTCCTGTTTTCAGAATCCGTCGAAAGTGGCGAAATCGCTCGCCGCAGCGCGCTCGGTGACGAGCTGGTTCTCGATCGCGTCGGGATCGGCGTATCCGAGTGCCAGTCCGCAGATGATCACTTCGTTGGCGGGAATGCCGAGCTGCTCGCGGATCACCGCGTGGAAGTCCGCGAAGGCCGCCTGCGGGCAGGTATCGAGGCCGCGGCCGCGCGCGGCGATCGTGAGGCTGCCGATGAAGATGCCGAGGTCGAGCCAGCTGCCGAGCTCGAGATCCTCGTCGAGCGTGAAGATCATTCCCACCGGAGCGCCGAAGAACTCGTAGTTGCGCAGCCGCTGGCGCTCGGTCGCCTCGAAGTCCCCCTTGCTGATGCCGAGCAGCCCGTAGAGGTCCCAGCCGATTTTCCGCCGGCGGCCGAGGAACGGCTCCCGCCAGTTGACCGGATAGTAGTTCCACTCGCGCTTGTGCTTCTCGCGGCCGTCTTTCTCGAGCGCTTGCAAGACGGCCTGCGAGAGCTTCTCCTTCTCCTTGCCCGCGATGACACGAACTCTCCATGGCTGGATGTTGCTGCCGCTCGGGCTGCGGCTCGCGAGTCCGAGCAGCTCCTCCACCGTGGCGCGATCCACCGGCGTCTTCAGGAACGCCCTCACGGAGCGCCTGGTCTTCAGCGCCTCGGCCGCGCTCAGGTTCGTGTCAGTCATTAGCCGTCATTGGGAGTGATGTAGAGTCGCATCGTGACTCCGAATCCATTCTAGGTGATTTCCATGAAGCCTCTCTGCGGCATCCGCATCCTCTCGGTCGAGCAGTTCGGCGCGGCTCCCTATGGCTCGATGTTCCTCGCCGACCTCGGCGCCGAGGTGATCAAGGTGGAGAACCTGGCGATCGGCGGCGATCCGGCGCGCAAGACCGGGCCCTACCTGCTGGGCGACGCGGACAGCGAGTATTTCCAGACCTGGAACATGAACAAGAAGAGCGTGGCGCTCGACCTGCGCAGCGACGCGGGGCGCGCGGAGCTCGAATGCCTGATCCTGCAATCCGAGGTGGTGCTCAATAACCTGCGCGGCGATCTCTCCGCGAAGATGGGGCTCGACTACCAGACGCTCTCGAAGATCAAGCCCGCGATCGTGTGCGTGCACCTCTCGGCCTACGGGCGCGACAACGAGCGCGCCTCGTGGCCGGGATACGACTACCTGATGCAGGCCGAGGCCGGCCTCATGCACCTCACCGGCGAGCCCGACGGCCCGCCCACGCGCATCGGCGCTCCCTCGATGATCGACCACAGCACCGGCCTCACCGCGATGGTCGGGTTGCTCGCGGCGTTGATCCAGGCGCGCGCGACGGGCCTGGGGTGCGATGTCGATACGTGCCTCTTCGACGTGGCGCTGCACCAGCTCGGCTACACCGCGATCTGGTACCTGAACGAGGGCTACACGCCGGATCGCCAGACGCGCAGCGCGCATTTCTCGGTGGCGCCGGTGCAGACGTTCCCGACCGCCGACGGCTGGATCTTCGTGATGTGCCTCACCGACAAGTTCTGGAACGCGCTCCTCGAGGTGATGCAGCGCAAGGACTTGAACGCCGACGCGCGCTTCGCGAGCCAGGCGGCGCGGCTCGCGAATCGCGGAGCGCTCACCCAGGAGCTCGATGACGAATTCCGGCGCTACTCCACCGAACAGTGGCTCGCGAGGCTCGGCGGCATCCTGCCGGTCGCGCCGGTCTTCAACATGGAGCAGGCGCTCGAGAACCCGTTCCTGCGCACCACCGGAATGGTGAGCCACGTTGCGCATCCCGAGCGCCCCGACCTGCGCGTGCTCGCCAACCCGATCAAGATCAACGGCAAGCGCCTCTCGCAGCGGGTGTGCTCGCCGGTGGGCGCGGACAACGCGGAGTTGCTCTCCGGCGCGCGCCCCGCCGCGAACATCGCCGCCCGCCGCTAGGCGAAGGTCACGCCGCCGTCCTCGAGCGGCAGCGAGCGGATGCGCTTGCCGGTCAGCGCGAAGACCGCATTCGCGATCGCCGGCGCCACCAGCGGCACGCCGACCTCGCCGAGTCCGCCGGGCTTGTCGCCGCTCGGCATCATGATCACCTGGATCGGCGGCGCGTCGCTCATCCGCGGAAGCTGGAAGTTGTGGAAGTTGGTCTGCTCCACGCGCCCGTTGTTCAGCGTGATCTTGCTGCGCAGCGTGCCGATGAGGCCAGTGATCGCGCCTCCTTCGATCTGCGCGACCGCCTGGTCGGGATGCACCATGAGGCCGCAGTCGACCGCGCACGTGAGCTTCTCCAGCTTCACCTTGTCGGCGCTGCCGGAGATTTCGGCCACCACCGCGATGTGGGTCTCGTAGCACTCCATCGAGGCCACGCCGAAGGCGCGCCCGTTGCGCGCTTTCGCGCTGTAGCCCGAGTCCTTCACGGCCCGCTCGAGCACCTTGCGCTGGCGCGGCATCTTGTCGAGCATGGCAAGGCGCAGGGCCACCGGGTCCTGGCCCGCGGCGTTCGCGAGCTCGTCGATGAAGCTCTCGATCACGAACGCGTTCATCGCATGGCTCACCGATCTCCAGTAGCCGACGCGCACGCCGACCTCCTGGATCACGGTGCGCAGGTCGAGGTTGGGGATGTCGTAGGTGAGGTTGGCCACGCCCTCCGTCATGAAGCCGTCGAGGCCATCCTTCACGAAGACCGGGAACATGCGCGCGGTGATCGAAGGCGAGATCATCTTCTGCGCGAGCGCCACCACACGGCCCTGGTCGACCGCGCCGCGAACGACGTACACCCCCGGCGGGCGATAGAAGTCGTGGCCCATGTCGTCCTCGCGGCTCCAGATCATCTTCACCGGGACGCCGGGCACCGCCTTCGCGATCGCCACCGACTGGGTAATGAAGTCGAGGTCGAGGCGCCGGCCGAAGCCGCCGCCGATGAACTGCGCATGGATGCGCGCCTGCTCGGGCTTCACGCCCCCGGCTTCCGCGGCCGCTCCCTGCGCCCCTTGCGGGAATTGCGTGCTCGCCCAGACGTCTACGCCGTCGGAGCCGACGCGCGCCGTGCAGTTCTGCGGCTCCATCGTCGCGTGCGACAGCAGCTGCACCGCGTAACGCGCCTCGATCGGCTTCGCCTTCGCGAACGCCGCGTCCGCGTCGCCGACTTTCTTGACGACCGCGCCCGGCTTGTCTTTCGCGCCGTCGAGTGCCGCGTAGATCGCCGTGGTGCTCACGTTCGCGTTCGGGCCTTCGTCCCACTGGATCTTCACGTCGCCGAGCGCGGTGCGCGCCTGCCAGTAATGATCGGCCACGACCGCCACGCCCTCGCCGATATTCACCACCTTGCGCACGCCCGGGCGCTTCTCGGCGGCGGAGCCGTCGAACGAGGCGACCTTGCCGCCGAGCACCGGGCACTGGGCGAGGGCGGCGTAGACCATTCCGGGCTGCTTCACGTCGAGGCCGAACGTGGTGCGGCCGCGCGCCTTGTCCGCGCCGTCGAGGCGCGGCAGCGGCTTGCCGATCAGCCGGAATTCGCTCACCGGCTTGAGCGCGACGTCCTTCGGCACCGGCTGGCTCGCCGCCGCGGAGGCGAGCGCGCCATAGGAGAGCTTCCTGCCGCCGTGCAGCACCATGCCATCCTCGACGCGGATTTCCGACGCGGGCACTTTCCACTGCGCCGCCGCCGCGTTCACGATCATCACGCGCGCCGCGGCACCCGCGCCGCGCAGCGTCTCCCAGGCGTCGCGCACGCTGGTGCTGCCGCCGGTGATCTGGGCCCCGAGCAGCTTGTTGATGTAGACCGGGTTGGGCTCGGCCTGCACGACGGTCACCTTGCGCGGATCCACGCCCAGCTCCTCGGCGAGCAGCATGGTGAGCGAGGTGTGCACGTCCTGGCCCATCTCGTTGCGCTGGCAGGTGAGCGTGACGGCCCCGTTCGCATCGATCGCCACCCACGCGTTCGACAGCACCGCGGCGGCCCCGGCCTCGCGGGCGACGCCGAAGCTGAAGCCGATCATCATTCCGCCGCCGGCGAGCGCGGAGACCTTGAGAAACTGGCGCCGGGAAAGATCGAGGTTCGCGCTCATGCGGCACCTCCCAATTGCTTCGCGGCGTCGCGGATCGCGGCGCGGATGCGCCCATAGGTTCCGCAGCGGCAGATGTTGCCCTGCATCGCCTCCTGGATCTGGGCATCGCTCGGGTTCGCGTTGGCGGCGAGCAGCGCGGCCGCGGCCATCACCTGGCCCGACTGGCAATAGCCGCATTGCGGAACCTGGACCTTGTCCCAGGCGCTCTGCACCGCCGCGCCGACGCGCCCGGAGAGGCCCTCGATCGTCGTGATCTTGTGCCCGGCCGCGCTCGAGATCGGCGTCACGCACGAGCGCGTGGCCACGCCATCGATGTGCACCGTGCACGAGCCGCACAGCGCGGCGCCGCAGCCGAACTTGGTCCCGGTCATGCCGAGGTGATCGCGCAGCGCCCACAACAGCGGGGTATCGGGAGTGGCGTCGACCTCGACGTTCTTGCCGTTGATCTGCAGAGTCGTGCTCATGGTTTCCTCCTCGGGAAAGGTGCGTACCGTCTTATTGTTTGCCTGCATCGCCGATGTTACACCTCCCGGATCGGCGGCTCCCCATGGTGCGCGTGCCGCGGATGGCGCAGCGAATGGATCATCACCGCGATGATCGCGAGGTTCGCGGCGAACGCCGCGAACACGAGCCAGGTCGGCCGGTGCAGCAGGTGCCGCACCTCGAACGGAAGGTAGAACCCGGCGCTCAGCACCGCGAGCCATTCCGCCCAGCGGCGCTCCTTCCACAAGCCGTAGGCTTCGAGCAGCCGCAGGATCGAGTAGGCCGCGGCCGCGAGCGCATACATCCACAAGCGCGTATCGGTCGTGCGCGACGCGAGGTCGATGAAGATGTGCGGATAGCGGCTCGCGGCATTGAGGTGCAGGTGCCGCACGAGCGATTCGGCCATCGTCTCCAGGTCGCGGTGGATGAGCGAGAGCAGGCCGAAGCCCGCCAGCAACACGAGCAAGCCCTTCGCGGCTTCGAAGATCGCGATCGCACGCAGGCTCTTCAGAAGCGCGTCCCCACCGAAAGCCGCCACGCGTCGACCGGCGTGAAGTTGGTCTTCGGATCCCACGCGAGGCGCGCGAACACGCGCGGCCAATCGTAGGTGACCGTGAGGCCCCAGCGGTGAATCGTCTCCTCTTCCACCTTGCCGACCTTGTAGAGCGTATCGACGGTGAGGCGCTCGCCGCCTTCCAGGGGCTGCCGATAGACGAGATGGAAATGCCGCTGGTCGGGGTTCCGCCGGTTGTCGCGCACCATCTGCGCCATCACGATGCGGCCGCCCTCCTCGCGCCGCCCTGCGGACAACACGTACGAATCGTTGGGATCGAAGTTGAGGTTGTAGTACGGCCGCAGGTTGGTGCGCCCGAGCCCCACGCCCGCGAACCACGGCGCACCGGTCTCGACCTGGACGCTGGCGCCGGCAAAGCCCTGGGAAGCGAGCTGCACCGAGGGACTGATGCGCACGGTGGATCCGAACGTGCGGTCCCAGCCGCTGCGCCATTGCTTGACGTGTTCCTCCGGCAAGCGGAAGAAACCGACCCATACGTTGCCGAGCTCCGAGGTATGGCGCAGGTTGGTGTCGACGCCCCCGGAATGATCGGAATAGCGGTACCAGCCGAGCGTGAGCTTGAACGCAGGCGAAGCTTCCTCGGCGAGCACCGGCGCCGAAGCCGCAAGACAGGCGGCGAGCAGATGCCGCGCC
This sequence comes from Burkholderiales bacterium, assembly GCA_031424255.1. Lineage (GTDB taxonomy): Bacteria > Pseudomonadota > Gammaproteobacteria > Burkholderiales > Usitatibacteraceae > Usitatibacter. Next base: position 7,753 of record JANPHA010000364.1, read on the forward strand.
GATCGCACGCGCCGCTGCATCCTATGCCCCCGCCGGGTTGAGATTTCCCAGGACGTTGATGGTGAAGGCGAGCACCCCGATGTTGAAGATGAACGCGGCCAGGCTGTGGATGCCGACGATGCGGCGGATCGGCCCGACAGGATCGCGACGTCGGAAGTCTGGAAGCACATGCCGACGGTGAACGAGAAGTAGAGGAAATCCCCATAGTCCGGCTCCGGCGTGTCCGGGAATGCGAGGCCGCGGGCATCTCCCTTTTCGTGGGGATGCGGCGCGTAGTACAAGTGCGCATAGTGCAGCGCGAAGACCACGTTCGCGAAGATCCAGGCGATCGCGAGCGTCGCGATCACAAGCGCCACCGCCGTCTGGTCGGGCGCGCTCTTCTGCGACAGCTCGATCTCGACCGCGACCAGCATCACCCCCATCACCGCCACCGTGATGCCCAGCATCACCGCGCGGTTGGCCTCGTTCTCGCGCCCGTGGGCGCGGATCTTGTCGGCGTCGCGCAGGCCGAGCATCGGCACGGCCGAGACCAGGAAGACGAGCGCCGCGAAGTCGAAACCGACCAGGATGGCGGGGGGCCAAGCGAGGCTGCGCGCCGCGATCGGCACGGCCGCCAGCAGCAATACGCAAAAAGCGATGAAGCGCGGCGGTCCAATCCGATTGCCAAACCCGACTTTTGCCATGCGTGATCGTAGCCTGAATGAAGCGGCTGGTGCAGGTCACGACGCGATCGGCTCGACCCCCGACGCGTACGCGCTCAGCAGCTCGAGCGCTTCGGCTCCGCCCGTCAACACGCGCACGCGCCCGAAGCCCGCCTTGATCAGGCGCTCGGCCAGAATCGCCGCGCTCGCCTCGTTCGGGCAGGTGCAGAACGTGACGATGGTCTGGTCGCGCCGGTCGCGCAACAAGTCGATCGCCTCGCCCTCGTCGAGCAGGATCGAGCGCGGCAGCTGCCGCGGGTCCTCGGTGCGCGCCAGCGTCGAGCGCGCGTCGACGATCACGAGCCCGGCATCCTGCTCGAGCATCTCCACGATCTCCTCGGGCGAGATGCGCACCAGCCGATGCAGCCGCCTGAGCCGCCAGCGGTACTCGAGCCTCCAGCCGATGTAGAGCGCGAGGATCGCCAGCACGACGACGATCGACCAGCCGCCCACCACGTCCATCATCGCGAGCAAGCGCGTGACCTCGCGGCTGAAGATCATGCCCGCGGCGACGTAGCCCACGCACCACATGAGGCAGCCGATCGTGTCGAACAAGACGAAGCGCCGCCACTTGAGGCCCATCGACGCCGCGGTCGGGATCGCGACCGCGGACACGCCGGGAAGGAATTTCGCGACCAGCAGCACCGCGGGCCCGTGGCGCGTGATCAGGTCGTCGGTCCTGCGCACGCAGGTATCGGGGGAGAGAGACACGCGGCACAGCGTCGCGAGCACGCGCCGTCCGTAACGCCGCCCCATCGCGAACCACGCCTGGTCCGCGAGGAAGCAGGCGACGAAGGCCGCGAGCAGCACGAGCTCCGGGCGCAGCACGCCGATCTCCGCGAGCGCTCCGGCGCTCACCAGCACGGGTGCCGCGGGCAGCGGCAGGCCGCCCTGCTCCAGCAGGACCGAGAGAAACACGAGCGCCACGCCCCAGCGCGTGAGCAGGTCGACGAGGTCCATCGGAAAACAGTGTGCCCGTTTTTTCCGCAGCCGTTGTGACGACTTCTCGGTATCCCGGGGAAGCCCGTGCGTTTACCTTGGGCACCTGAGAGGAGACCTTGCCATCCACCCCACCTGAAGGAGTACCGACATGGAATCAAGCATCAAACGCTTCGTGATGATCGCCGCGCTTCTCACCCTCACCGTCACCTCGGGCTGCGCGGTCTACAGCTCCGATTCACTGCTGCGCCAGCTGGACGAAACGTCGCAGGGAGCGTGAAGAAGCGCTCCGCGCGTCTCACGATGCGCGGATTTGAGACAATGCGGCGTGCGTCGTGCACGAACGACGTCGGGTCCGCATGCAGAAACGCAGTTTCAGCCGTCAAGTCGTCCTCGCATTGGGCACCGCCATCGCCGCGATGGCGGTCGCCTCGCGCGCGGCGGATTATCCTTCGCGCCCGATTCACCTCGTGGTGCCGTATCCGCCCGGGGGCACCGCGGATCTCATCGCGCGCACCGTCGGCCCGAGAGTCGCGCAGAAGCTCGGCCAGCCGCTGGTGATCGAGAGCCGCCCCGGCGCGAGCGGCAACCTCGGAATGGACCACGTCGCCAGGTCGGCCCCCGACGGCTACACGATCGGCATCGGCGCGACATCGACCAACGCGTTGAACCCCCACGTCTACCGCAGCATGCCGTTCGATCCGCGCAAGGACTTCAGCGCGGTGAGCCTGCTCGGGACCACGACGATCGTGCTGCAGGTGAGCCCCGCGCTGCCGGTGCGATCCGTCGCAGAACTGGTCCGGTACGCGCGCAGCCAGAACGGCCTCGCCTTCGGGACCTCGGGCGCCGGGACCACGATGCATCTCGCGGGCGTGCTCTTCTCGCAGATGACCAATACCGGCCTCACGCATATCTCCTACCACGGCAGCGGTCCCGCATTGAGCGACATGCTCGGCGGGCACCTGCCGATGATGTTCGATGCGCTGCCCGCTTCCTTGCCGAGCATCCAGTCCGGCAAGGTGCGCGCGCTCGCCGTCTCGGGGAGCAGCCGCTCCTCCTCGCTGCCCGAGGTGCCGACGATGGCCGAGGCAGGGCTCGGCGGCTACCACCTCGAATCGTGGTTCGGCGTCTACGGGCCGGCGCGAATGCCGCCCGAGGTGGTCCGCGCGCTCAACCGCGCGTTCGTCGAGGTGCTCTCGATGCCGGAGATCCACCAGCGCCTGGTGCAGGGCGGCTTCGCGGCGCGCGGCTCCACGCCGCAGGAGCTCGCGGATTTTTCGCAGTCGGAGTTCGACCGGCTCGGGGACCTGGCGCGGCACGCCGCGATCGAAGCCGAGTAAGCCGCGCGCGAGCGCGACCGCCTCAAGCCATGACTTCCCGGTAGGTGTCGAGGTCGCGCTGGTAGCAGTTGCACGATGCGCGCTCGAGGCCCTTGCGGTCGAGGATCTCCATCGCGCCGCGCGTGTAGCTGATCAGCTTGCGGTTCTGCAACGCGGTGGCGGCCTTGGTGATTCCCACGCGGCGCACGCCCAGCATGTAGGCGAGGAATTCGTGCGTGATGTGGAAAGCGTCGGAATGGGCGCGGTCCGCGGTCATCAGCAGCCAGCGCGCGAGGCGTTGCTCGACCACGTGGAAGCGGTTGCAGCCCGCCGTCTGCACCAGCTGGTGCATCAACACGAAGATGTAGCGATCCACGCTCTGGCGCAAAGCGGGCCTGCGCCCGAGCTCGCGGCGAAACGCCTTGGCGCCGAGGCGCAGCGCCGGGCCGCTGCCCTGCACCAGCGCGTGCACCGGGGAGATCGGAACACCGAGCGCCACGGGGATGCCGTACATGCCCTCGTTTCCAGCGAGCGCGACCTCGAGGTTCGACAGGCCGCCCATCGGCGCCACCAGCGAGATGAAGCTGCTGGTGGGAAAGTAGACGAACTTGATCACGTCGCCAGGGTCGGCGACGATTTCGGGAAATGCAAGCTGGACCATCTCGCAGTCCGCGAGCATGAAATCGCGGTCCTTCGCGGGCAGCGCGGAGAGCATCCGGTTGGTGATCACGGGTCGCGATGCCGGTGCGGGCGCGGTGCGTCTCTTGGGAGTCATGGTCCACGGTAGGGCAAATCCCATGGCCGGTCTGCTCGGTAGCGTACAAAGCGAGGCATATACTCCTTCTCACCGCTGATTCGAACGCGAGGCTTCCGTGTCCGTGCATTCTTTCCAGTCCTCCCGCGCGCTCGATCCGCTCGCCCAGGCGCGCATCCACCTGGCCGCGGCCCATCGCCTGGCGGTGCTGCACGAGCTCGACGAGGGCATCGACAACCACTTCACGGTCACAGTGCCGGGCGAGGACGAGCGGTACCTGATCCTGCCCTTCGGCCTGCACTGGTCGGAAGCGCGCGCGCGCGACCTGATCGTGTTCGACGAGGCCGGCAACACGCTCGAAGGCGAAGGCGTGGTCGAGCTCTCCGCGCAGTGCATCCACGCGCCGATCCATCGGATCAGCGGCACGCGCGTCGTGATGCATACGCACCAGACGTGGGTGATGGCGCTCAACATGCTCGAGGACAATCGCCTGCTGCCGGCCAGCCAGACCGCGGCGTTCTTCCACGGCCACATCGCCTACGACGACCATTACACCGGGCTTGCGGATTCGCTCGAGGAAGGCGAGCGGCTCGCGCGCCTGCTCGACGGCAAGCCGATCGCATTCCTGAAGAACCACGGCGTGCTGGTCACCGGCGAGACCGTGGCCCAGGCGTACCGGCGCCTCTATCGCCTCGAGCGCGTCTGCCGCAACCAGGTCCTCGCGATGAGCACCGGCAAGCCGCTCGCCGTCCTTGCCGACGACGTCATTGCGCGCGTGCAGGCTCCGGGCGCGAGCGACCGCCACCCGCGCGCCGAGCGCGAGCGGCTCTTCTTCGAAGCGATGATGCGCGTGCTGGATCGCGAGCTGCCGGGCTACGCGGACTGATCGGGCCCGCGGCGGCTCCCGCGGACAAAACAAAAAAGCCCGGTTTCCCGGGCTTTTGTCAGGCGCTCCGGGGTGAACCCGGGAGGCCCTATTTGATCGCGCGGATGTTCGCCGCCTGCAGGCCCTTGGGGCCGGTCTGCACGTCGAATTCCACTTTCTGCGCTTCCTGGAGGGACTTGTAGCCGTCCATCTGGATCGCGGTGTGATGCGCGAAGAGATCGCCACCGCCGTCATCCGGCGTGATGAATCCGAAACCCTTGGAGTCGTTGAACCACTTCACGGTACCTGTAGCCATTGTCATTTCCTTGTCGAATATACGAGACCAATTCCGAGCCCCGTTGCGGGCACGACGATCAAGTAGGGGAATGACTGCCACATCGATTTTCACTGCTTGACTATCCTGCAGGGGGAATAGTAGCACGCGGGCCCCCCGATTACCGTATCGGGGTGACCAGCATTCCCGGCGGACTATGCTTCTACACGCGACGCCCCTGACGAGGCACTTGTCGGAGGCAGCCGACCCCTTCTGTCGGCTCCGGCTTACTTTCAGCGCGCTTGCACTGCGGTACGCTTCTTGCCAACTCACGAACGGATCGCCCACGGACGGATCGCCCATGAAGCTCACTGCCAACCATCTGGCCCGCTACAAGCAGATCGCCCTGCTGCTGTGGAAATACGGCCGCTCCGACCTGGTGACGCAGATGGGCATCGACGAGGCGGTGGATGCGTCCGAACGCAAGCCGCCCACCGAGGCGAACGGTGCCACGCCGGAGCAGCTCGCCGACGACCTGGAGGCGATGGGCCCGACCTACGTGAAGCTCGGCCAGGTGCTCGCGAGCCGTCCCGACCTGCTGCCCGAGCCCTACATCGAGGCGCTCGCCCGCCTGCAGGACAAGGTGAAGCCGTTCCCCTACGAGGAAGTGCAGCAGATCGTCGAGAGCGAGCTCAAGGTGCGCATCGCGCGCGCGTTCTCGCGCTTCGACGAGACGCCGATCGCGGCCGCCTCGCTCGGCCAGGTGCACTCGGCCGCGCTGCGCGACGGGCGCGAGGTGGCGGTGAAGGTCCAGCGGCCCGGCATCGCCAAGCTGATCGCCGACGATTTCGAGGTGATGGCGCAGATCGCCGTGTTCCTCGAGGAGCACACCGAGATCGGCAAGCGCCATCGCTTCACCGAGATGCTGGAGGAATTCCGCACCACGATCCTGCAGGAGCTCGACTACGAGCGCGAAGCGGCGAACCTCGTCGCGATGGGCGAGAACCTGAAGGAATTCGCGCTGATCACGGTGCCGCAGCCGGTCACCGATTTCAGCACCCACCGCGTGCTGACGATGGACTACGTGCGCGGCAGCAAGATCACCAAGGTCGGCCCGATCGCGCGCATGGAAATCGATGGCGCGGTCCTCACCGAGGAGCTCTTCCGGGCCTATCTCAAGCAGGTGCTGGTGGACGGGCTCTTCCATGCCGATCCCCATCCCGGCAACGTCTTCCTCACCGACGACGGCCGGATCGCGCTGCTCGACCTCGGCATGGTCGGCCGCACCACGCCCGCGATGCAGGACAACCTGCTCAAGGTGCTGCTCTCGATCAGCGAGGGCAAGGGCGAGGACGCGGCGCGCGTGATGATCGAGATGAGCGAGAAGGCCGAGGAGTTCGACAAGACCGCGTTCAACAAGCGCATCGCCAAGATGGTGGTCGAGCAGCAGGGCCAGGGGCTGAAGGACATCAACGTCGGCAAGACCATGCTCGAGGTCACCCGCGCCGCCTCGCAGTTCGGCCTCTTCGTGCCGAGCGAGCTCACGCTCCTCGGCAAGACGCTGCTGCAGTTGGACGAGGTCGGCAAGATCCTCGACCCGGAGTTCGATCCGAACGCCGCGATCCGCCGCAACGCGGCACAGATCATGTCCGAGCGCGTGAAGCGCGATGCCACCCAGGGCAGCGTGCTCAAGTCGATCCTCGAGATGAAGGACTTCATCGGCGGGCTGCCGGCGCGCCTGAACCGGATCATGGACGCGCTCGCCAACCACGAGCTCGAGGTGAAGGTGCGCGCGGTCGACGCCGAGCTGATGATGGAAGGCTTCACCAAGATCGCCAACCGGATCACCTCCGGCATCGTGCTCGCCGCGCTGATCATCGGCGCTTCGCTGCTGATGCGGGTGGAGACGTCGTTCCAGTTGCTGGGCTACCCTGGCCTGGCGATCCTGTGCTTCCTCGCCGCGGCGGCCGGCGGGGTTTGCCTGCTGATCAACATCTACAAGCAGGACCAGAAACCGGCGCGCAAGGCCTCTGTGCGATAACGTACAGATCGCCGTCGCCGGGCGTTCTACGCTAGCGACATGGATACCGCACCGAAGGTCCTGGTCGTCGACGACGACTGCGACGTGGCCGACAGCATCGCCCGCCTGGTCCGCGCTAAAGGCTACGTCGTATGCACGGCGTACGACGGCTGGGACGCGATCGAGACGATCGAGACCTTCAAGCCGCGCGCTGCATTGCTGGACATCAACCTCCCGACGGTATCGGGCTACGACATCGCGCGGCATATCCGCTCGACCTGCGATCCCGACGTGCTGCTGATCGCCATCTCCGCCCATTCCGACCCGGTGCACAAGGCCCACGCCAGCGCCGCGGGATTCGACCACCACTTCACCAAGCCCCCCGATTTCGTGACGCTCCTCGATATCCTCGAGCGCCACTGCTCCCTCCCCGCAGCCGCCGGCTGAGGCCCGGCCCTCGGGCACGCGCGACCGAACGCCCCCCCTCGGCGAGTCCCCTCGGTCGCGCGCGCTCTTTTGAAAAAGCGCCGCGACCCTCTATCCTACGGGCGGACCATTCGAAATCGAGGGGAGAGACGGTGAAAAAGCGACTTGCGATGCTCGCGCTGGCAATACTCGCGGCGGGCCCAGGGCTCGCCGCGGACAAGGTCAAGATCGGCGTGCTGAGCACGCTTTCGGGGCCGGGCTCCGGGCTGGGCGTCGATATCGTGGACGGCTTCACCCTGGGCGTGAAGCACAGCGGCGGCAAGCTCGGCGGGCTGCCGACGGAGGTGAGCGTCGTCGACGACCAGCAGAATCCCGATGTGGCCCGGCAGGCCGCCGACAAGCTATTGAAGCGCGACAAGGTCGACTTCATGACCGGCATCGTGTTCTCCAACGTGATGCTCGCGGTCGGGCCTTCGGTGTTCGAGGCCAACACCTACTACATCAGCGCCAATGCCGGCCCCTCGCAGTACGCGGGCGAGCAGTGCAACCCGTATTTCTTCAACGTGGCGTGGCAGAACGATAATCTGCACGAGGCGGTCGGCAAGCATGTGAACGACAGCGGCATCAAGAGCGTGGTGCTGGTCGCGCCGAACTATCCCGCGGGCAAGGATGCGCTCACCGGCTTCAAGCGCTACTACAAGGGCGCGGTCGCCGACGAGATCTACACCAAGCTCGGGCAGCTCGATTACGCGGCGGAGCTGGCCCAGGCGCGCGCCGCGAAGCCGCAGGCGATCTACATCTTCCTGCCGGGCGGCATGGGCATCAACTTCATCAAGCAATATGTCGCCTCCGGGCTGTCGAAGGACATCCCGCTCTACGCACCGGGATTTTCCGCCGACGAGGACGTGATCAAGGCGGTGGGCGAGCCGATGATCGGCATCCACAACGCGTCGCAGTGGGCGCACGACATGGACAACGCCGCGAACCGCCGCTTCGTCGCCGACTTCCAGAAGGAATACGGCCGCCTGCCGTCGCTCTACGCCTCGCAGGGGTACGACACCGCGATGCTGCTCGACGCGGCGGTGCGCGACGTGAACGGCAAGATCGAGGACAAGGCAGCGCTGCGCAAGGCGCTGGAGGCGGCGCGATTCAAGTCGGTGCGCGGCGAATTCCGCTTCAACACCAACCACTACCCGGTGCAGGACTACTACCTGCGGGTGATCGCGAAGGACGCCGGCGGGCGGGTCACGAACCGCACCGCGGGCACGATCTTCACGCGCCATGCCGACGCGTATGTGAACGACTGCAAGATGAAATAAGCGGCGCGTGTCCGCGATCCTCCTCCTCGAGCAGGGCCTGAACGGCCTGCAATTCGGGTTGATGCTGTTCCTGCTGGCCGCCGGCCTGACGCTGGTGTTCGGCATCATGGACATGATCAACCTGGCGCACGGCTCGCTCTACATGATCGGCGCCTATCTCACCGCCACCGTCGCGCAGGCCACCGGCTCATTCCTGGTGGCGGTGCCGGCGGCGATGGTCGGCACGGCGGCGATCGGCATGCTGCTCGAGGTCTCGTTGCTGCGCACCCTCTACCAGCGCGACCATGTGTCGCAGGTGCTCGCCACGTTCGCGCTGCTGCTGATCGCGAACGAGGCGGTGCGCATCATCTGGGGACCGCAGCCGATCCCGCTCAACACGCCGCGGGCGCTGTCGGGCCCGGTCGAGCTGCTGCCGGGCCTGGGCTATTCCGCGTGGCGCCTGCTGATCATCGCGATCGGCGCGGCGACCGCCCTCGCGCTCTACCTGCTGGTCGCGCGCACGCGCGCGGGCATGTGGATTCGCGCGGGCGCCTCCAACCGCGAGATGGCGATGATCATGGGCGTCGACATCAAGACGCTCTTCACGCTGGTGTTCGGCCTGGGTGCGGCGCTCTGCGCGCTCGCCGGCGCGCTCCTCGGCCCGCTGCTCGCCGTGCAGGTGGGAATGGGCGAGAACATCCTGATCCTCGCCTTCGTGGTGATCGTGATCGGCGGCATCGGCTCGATTCGCGGCGCGCTCGCCGGCGCGCTGCTGGTGGGAATCGTCGATGCGTTCAGCCGCACCGTGGGCGGCGCCCTCGCCTCGATCCTGATCTACGTGGTGATGGCGGCGGTGCTCTTCTGGAGGCCGCGCGGGCTCTTCCCGGCGCGCGGATGAATTGATGCGAACCACGCTGCGGCATCGCGCCGAGGCCAGGCTGGCGCTGCCCGTCCTTGCGTTGTTGCTCGCCTTTCCGCTCGTGGCGCAGGCGCTCGACCAGCCCTTCTACATCGGTTTCGCCAGCCGCGTGCTGATCTTCGCGCTCGCCGCGACCAGCCTCAATCTCATCGTGGGCTTCGGCGGCATGGTGAGCTTCGGCCACGCCGCGTTCTTCGGCGTCGGCGCCTACGCGGTGGCGATCCTCATGCGCCACGGCGTCGTCTCCGCGTGGATCTCGTGGCCGATCGCGATCGCCGCCGCCGCGGCGTGCGCGCTCGGCGTGGGCGCCATCAGCCTGCGCACGCGCGGCGTGTACTTCATCATGATCACGCTCGCCTTCGCGCAGATGCTCTATTACCTCGCCGTGTCGTCGAAGGCCTACGGCGGCGACGACGGGCTGTCGCTCGCGCGCCGCTCGGCCCTCGTCCCGGGCCTCGAGCTGAAGAGCGATGCGACGTTCTACTACGTGGTGCTGGTGTCGTTCGTGCTGGTCCTCGTCGCCCTGTATCGCCTCGTCAACGCGCGCTTCGGGCGCGTGATGCAAGGCATCCGCGAGAACGAGGCGCGGATGGAAGCGGTCGGCTACCCGGTCTATCGCTACAAGCTGATCGCGTTCACGCTCGCCGGCGCGGTCGCCGGGCTCGCCGGAGCGCTGCTCGCCAACCAGAACGGCTTCGTGAGCCCGAATCTCATGCACTGGACGCAATCGGGCTCGCTGCTGGTGATGGTGATCCTGGGCGGCGTGGGCTATCTGTATGGCGGAGTGCTCGGCGCCGTGGTGCTGCTCGTGCTGGAGGAGGCGCTCTCCGGATACACGCTGCACTGGCAGCTCGCGCTCGGCGCATTGCTGCTCGCGGTCGTGCTGCGCGCGCCCAACGGCATCGCGAGCCTCGCGCGCCGCGGAGCCCGGAATGCCTGAGGCGCTGCTCGAGATCCGCGACCTCACCAAGCGCTTCGGCGGGCTCACCGCCACCGATCGCGCGAGCCTCACGGTGTTGCGTTCCGAAATCCACGCGCTGATCGGCCCCAACGGCGGGGGCAAGACGACGCTGATCCACCAGATCTCGGGGGCGCTGCGCCCCGACGCGGGAACGATCCGCTTCGCCGGCATCGACGTGACCCGGATGCCGATGCACCGCCGCGTGCGCGCCGGGCTCGCGCGCTCCTATCAGGTCACCAACATCTTCGCGCGTTGCACCGTGCTCGAGAACGTGGCGCTGGCGGTGCAGGCGCGCAGCGGCAGCAGCCTCGAATTCTGGAAGCCGCTCGCCGCGGACGACGCGATCTTCGGCGAGGCGCTGGCACTCATCGAGGCGATCGGCCTTTCGGCGAAGGCCGATGCGCCCGGCGCGCAACTCGCCCACGGCGAGCAGCGCCGCCTCGAGGTGGCACTCGCGCTCGCGACCCGGCCCGCGCTGCTGCTGCTCGACGAGCCGATGGCCGGACTCGGACCGGAGGAATCCGAAGGCATGGTCGAGCTGCTGCAGCGATTGAAGCAGTCGACCACGCTGTTGCTGGTCGAGCACGACATGGACGCGGTGTTTCGCCTCGCCGACCGGATCTCGACGCTGGTGTTCGGCAAGGTGATCGCGACCGGAACGCCGGAGGAAGTGCGCGCCCATCCGGAGGTGCGCAAGGCCTACCTCGGGATCGACGGATGAGCGCCATGCTGCAGCTCGAGAACCTCGAGGCAGCCTATGGCGCCAGCCAGGTGCTGTTCGGCATCGACCTGGAAATCAACCCCGGCGAGGTCGCCACCCTGCTCGGGCGCAACGGCATGGGCAAGACCACGACCGTGCGGGCCGCCCTCGGCGTGGCCTCGATCCGCGGCGGCAGCGTGCGCTTCCGCGGCGAGCGCATCGACGGCCTGCCCCCGGACCGCATCGGGCGCCGCGGCATCGCGCTGGTGCCCGAGGGCCGCCAGGTGTTTCCCAACCTCGACGTGCGCGAGAACCTGGTCGCGTTCGCCGCCAACCGCAGCGCGAGCCGCGATCCCTGGACGCTCGCGAAGGTCTACGACCTCTTCCCGCTGCTGCGCGAGCGCTCCCGCCACCTGGGCAGCGAGCTCTCCGGCGGCGAGCAGCAGATGCTCGCGATCGGACGCGCGCTGATGACCAACCCCCACCTGCTGGTCCTCGACGAGGCCACCGAGGGATTGGCGCCGCTGGTGCGCGAGGAGATCTGGAAATGCCTCGGCGCGTTGCGCGCGCAGGGCCAGACGATCCTGGTGATCGACAAGTACGTGGAGCGCCTGGTCGCCCTCGCCGACCGCCATACGATCATCGAGCGCGGGCGGGTAGCGTGGAGGGGCACGTCGGAAGAGCTCGCCGCCGAGCCGGCCCTCTGGCACCGCTACCTGGGCGTCTAGGGCGGTGTCGGTGCAATTCGGCCAAAACTTCGCCGCTTTTCCTACATCCGGATTGAGTAACGGTCGACTGCGCGTCGCCACTGGCCCACGAATAATGGGCTCATGGAATACGGCGAACGATTCAATGGCTACACGCACCTCGCCGGCGCACTCCTCGCGCTGGGGGGAGCCGCTGTCCTGATCGCGCAGGCCGCGATGCGCGCCGACCCGTGGCGGATCTCGAGCTTCACCGTTTACGGCGTCACCCTCTTTCTCCTCTATGTCGCCTCGACCCTGTATCACGGCTCGCGCGGACAGGCGAAGAACTTCTTCCGCAAGCTCGACCACTGCGCGATCTACCTCGTGATCGCGGGCACCTATACGCCCTTCGCGCTGGTTTCGCTCACCGGAGACGCGAGCCGCTCGCTGTTCATAGGCGTCTGGAGCCTGGCGCTTCTCGGCATCCTGCAGGAGCTCTGGATCGCGCGCGGCGCGCGTCTTACTTCGCTCGTGATCTATATCCTGATGGGCTGGATGGCGCTGGTGGCGCTCGAGCCGCTGATCGAAGCGCTCACCTGGAACGGCTTCGCATGGCTGCTGGCCGGCGGACTGATCTACACCGTGGGCATCGTCTTCTACCTCTACGACGAGCGCTTCCGGCACTGGCACGGCGTGTGGCACCTGTGCGTGCTCGCCGGCAGCGCGGTCCACTACGCGGCGATCCTGCGGTTCGTCGCGTAGCTACGCGATCTCGCGCAGCGCCGCCCTTTTCAGTCCCCACGCGTCGAGCTGCTCGCGCAGCTTCACCATCTGCTCGTCGGTGAGCGGCCAGGCCGCCGGCGGGCGCGCGGGACCGCAGTCGTTGCCCAGAAGGTGCAGCGCCGCCTTCACCACGGTGACGTTGGTGCCGTTCTGCTCCCGGGAACGCAACTCCTCGAAGCCGGACATGATGTCGATCAGGTTGCCGGCGTGCCCGTAGTCGCCCTTCTCGAGGGCGGCGTGGATCTCCATGGAGTGCTCCGGCCAGACGTTGATCAATCCCGAAGTGAAGCCGCGCGCGCCCACCGCGTAGAACGGCGGCGCCCACAGCTCGGCGAGCCCATCGACCCAGATGATCTCCGGGTCGCAGCGGCGAATCGCCGCCGCGAGCCGCATCGGCGTGGGGCCGGCCCATTTCACCCCCGCCACGCCCGGGACCTCGCAGAGCTTCTCGATCGCATCGAGACCGATATTGTCGTAGCGCAGGTACAGCAGCACCGGCAGCCCGCCGCTCGCCTCGGCGATGCGCGCGACGTAGGTGACCAATCCGCGCGGCGAGACGAAGGGATCGGGTGGCTGGTGGACCATCACGGCGCTCGCGCCCGCCACGCGTGACGCGCGCGCGAGCGCGCAGGCATCCTGCACGCCGCGGCCGACGCCGCCGATCACGACGCAGCGCCCGGCGACCTGCTCGACGATCGCGCGGACCATCGACTCCGCTTCCTGCGTGGTGAGCGCGAAGAACTCGCCGGTGTTGCCGTTCGCCACGAGCGAATGCACGCCCGCGGCGACCGCGCGATCGATGATCGGCTTCAGGCGCGCCGGTGCGATGCGGTCGTTCGGGTCGAAAGGCGTGACGAGGATTCCGGAGATTCCGGAGAGCGCCTTTCTCAGCTGCGGGTCGATCCTGGCCATATCGGCAGTCTAGGCCGCATTGCGCCCGTTAAATTGACAATTCTCAATCGGCCCTCCCGGCGCGGAACGTGACCACGAGCACGTCGCGATACGCGGCTTGCCGTGGATCGACCGGCCGCACGGCAGTGACGCCATGCCTGACGCGCGCATCGTCGACCAGCGCCGCGTCGAACGGCGCGGCCAACGTGAAGCTGCCCAGCACCTCCCCCTCGGGGCCATGAACGGTGGTGGTGCCGCTTTCGATGTTGACGCGGCTCACCAGCATCACCAGCACGTAGTCGACGCCATCGCGATGCACGCCTTCGGGCGTGGGCAGCCCGGCGGCCTCGGGGCGCGCCTCGATGCGGAACTGGTGGCATTCGATGTGCCAGCCGGCTTCGGGACGCAGCGCTCCGAAGAGGCGCAGGCAGAATTCCATCACCCGATGGAACGTGGGGCCCGCGAGGACCTCGGGGCGGATCGGCTCGAACCACCGCTCGATGCCGCCGACGAGGGTGTTGTAGTCGCGGCTCTGGTAGTGCGGCTGGTGGGGCTCCTCGTGGAAATCCGTGGCGCCCGCGCGCGCCGAGAGCGTGGCGTGGCGCCTGCGGCGATAGCGATGGCCGTCGGGCAGGTGCGTGTCGAGCGGGAGGTCGTTCCAGCTCTGCGCGAAGGCGGGCCAATCGTCCATCCCCCTTCCCGGCCCCTGGTGGAGGGAGAACATCATCGACTGCATCTCGTGCGCAGGCACCAATGCGAAGCCGTCGCGCACGATGCGTTCGCGCAGCGGGGCCAATGCACTCGTCGTGCTACTCGAAGTCGCGCTCATGTGCGCATTGTACGAAGTCAGCGCGCGGCGAGGCGCCAGAGCGACGTCACTTCCGCCGCGCGCGCCGCGTGGAGCGCATCGCTTTCGTCGAAGGCACGCGGATGTTTCGGGCGCACGTCGATCCGATCGACGACCTCGAGCCCGGAGGCCGCGAACACGGCGAGCAGCTCCGCGCGCGTGCGCAGGCCGAGGTGCTCGGCGAGATCCGACAGGATCAGCCAGCCCTCGCCGCGCGGCTCGAGATGCTGCGGCAATGCGTCGAGGAAGCCGCGCAGCATGCGGCTGTCGGGATCGTAGATGCCGCGCTCGATCGGGGAGCTCGGCCGCGCCGGAATCCAGGGCGGGTTGCACACGACGAGAACGGCGCGCCCTGAGGCAAACAGATCGGCCCGCACCAGTTCCACCTGCCCCTCGAGCGCGAGCCGCGCGAGGTTCTCGCGAGCGCACGCGAGAGCGCGCGGATCCTGGTCGGTGGCGACGACGTGCGCGATTCCGCGCCGCGCGAGCACCGCGGCGAGCACGCCCGTACCGGTCCCGATGTCGAACGCGCGGCCGGACGGCGACATCGCGGGGGGCAATGGGGCCTGCGCCACGAGGTCCACGTACTCGCGGCGAATCGGCGCGAATACACCGTAATGCGGATGGATGCGCCCGCCCGCCGCGGGAATCTCGATGCCCTTGGAGCGCCACTCGTGCGCGCCAATGAGTCCCAGCAGCTCGCGCAGCGAGGCGACCGACGGCGCGTCGGACGCGCCCCACGCTTCGAGGCACGCCGCACGGATGTCGGGCGCCCGGCGCAGGTCGATGCGGTAGTCGTCCTCGAGAGGCACGAGCAGCATGTTGAGCGTGCGCGCGCGCTGCGCCTGCGACTGGCGATGGAGATGGAAAGCATCGGCCGGCGACGCGGGCATCGCGGGGCCCGGCGCTTGCTTCGCCTTGCGCGGCACCCGATCGGCCCGATTCGCGAGCGCGACCAGCATCTGGCGCGCATTCTGGAAGTCGCCGCGCCACAACAGCGCCGTGCCCTGGCACGCGAGGCCGTACGCCTCGTCGGCCGTGATCCGGTCGTCGACGACGACCACGCGCCTGGGCGCCGCCGCGCCGCTTTCCGAGCGCCAGCGCGCAGAGCGCGCCTCGCCGGCCTCGGTCCAGAGGACCGCCGCTTGCTTGTCCACGCTAGAGCTCGGTGTATTTCCTGGCGTTTCCGCGCGCCTTCTCGACCGGATATTTCTCGGCGTTCGCCGCGAGCTTGCGCTGCGCCGCGGCGATCGGATCGATGCCCAGCTTGTCGCTCAACCGGATCAGGTACAGAAGGACGTCGGCCACCTCGTCGCCCGCTGCGGCGAGAGTATCGGGCGCGAGCCTGCGGCTCTGCTCCTCGGTGAGCCACTGGAAGATCTCGAGCAACTCGCCCGCCTCCGCCGACAACGCCATCGCGAGGTTCTTGGGCGAGTGGAACTGGTCCCAATCGCGCGCGGCGGCGAATGCCCTCAATAGATCCCGCAGGCTCTCGAGCTCCGTCACTGCATCCTCCCCGCGACACGCTTTGCGCAAGAATACGCGAAGCGCCCTGCTTCGCCGTACGCATTCGCTTGCGTCGCCGGATGCGACTGCTGCACAATCCTTCCACGCCCGCCACCGCTCGCGTGCCACTGAGAGATAAAAACGGAGGTTGAAAATGAAGACGAATTCATCGCGCCGCATCGGCAACGTAGCGGCGGCATCCGCACTGGGCGTGACGCTGGCCATTGCGGCCGCGCCCGCCGCGGCGCAGGAAAAGCCGGTCAAGATCGGCGTCGTGACGTTCCTGTCCGGCGCGGCGGCGGGCCCGTTCGGCGTACCGGCGCGCGACGGCGCCCAGGTTGTCGTCGATGCGATCAACGCGGGGAAGTTGCCCGCTCCTTACAACAAGAAGGGGCTCGCCGGCGCGCCGATCGAGATGCTGCTGGTCGATGAGGCCGGCGGCACCACCAAGCAGGTGAACGAGTACCGCAACCTCGTGCAGCGCGACAGCGTCGACGTGGTGATCGGGTACATCTCCAGCGGCGACTGCCTCGCGGTGGCGCCCCTCGCCGAGGAGCTGAAGAAGCTCACGGTGTTGTTCGATTGCGGAACCCCGCGCATCTTCGAGGACGCGAGCTACAAGTACCTGTTCCGCACCGGCGCCACGGCGACGATGGACAACGTCGCCGCCGCGCTCTACGTGTCCGAGATGAAGCCGGATCTCAAGAAGTTCGCGGGAATCAACCAGAACTACGCCTGGGGACAGGATTCGTGGAACGACTTCGAGGCCTCGATGAAGGCCCTGAAGCCGGGCGTGCAGGTGGGAACGTCGCAGATGCCCAAGCTGCTGGCCGGCCAGTACGGCGCGGAAGTCTCCGCGCTGCTCACCAGCGGCGCCGACGTCGTGCACACCAGCTTCTGGGGCGGAGACACCGAGGCGCTGATCCTGCAGGGCGGCCCGAGGGGCCTCTTCCAGAAAACCACGGTCGTGATGACCGCCGGCGAGCCGACGCTGGTGCGGCTTGGAACCCAGGTGCCCGAAGGAACGGTGATCGGCGCGCGTGGCCCGTTCGGCGTCTTCGCGCCGGATACGGAGTTGAACCGCTGGTTCCGCAAGGCGTACGAAGACAAGTTCAAGGTCGCGCCCACCTATCCCTCGTACAAGATGGCGCAGGCGTTCCTCGGCGTGAAGGCGGCGTACGAGAAGGCGCAGGCCGCCAACGGCGGCAAGCGCCCGAGCCAGGAGCAGGTCATCGCCGCATTCGAGAAGCTCACCTTCGAAGGTCCCGGCGGCAAGGTCGACATGGCGCTGGGCAAGGGGCACCAGGCGGTGCAAGGCACGGCGTACGGCACGACCAAGACCGCGGGCGGCAAGATCACGCTGACCAACGTGAAGCAATATCCGCCCGAGCGCCTGAACCCGCCGGAGGGGATGAAGACCGAAGACTGGATCAAGTCGGGCTTCAAGCAAAAGTAGTCACGATCTAACATGACCGATCTCGTCTCGGTTCTGATCGACGGCATCATCTATTCGTCGTACCTCTTCATCATCGCGGTGGGCCTCACGCTGATCTACGGCGTGATGAAGATCCTCAACATGGCGCACGGCAGCCTGTATGCGCTGGGCGCGTATGTCACCGCGTCGCTCGTCGGCTACTGGTTCGGCAAGGGGCTCAATCCGTACCTGAGCTTCGCGCTGATCCCGCTGGCCGCGGTCGTGGTCGGGCTCGTGGCCGGGCCGGTCATCGAGCGCGGCCTGCTGCGCTTCATGTACGGCAAGGACGAGATCGTGCTGGTCCTGGTCACGTACGCGGTGCTGCTGATCCTCGAGGACGTGATCAAGCTGGTGTGGGGCGTGGAATCGTACTCGGCGTTCCAGCCTTACGGCTTGCTCGGCAACTTCGACGTGGCCGGCCTCACCTACACGGTGTATGACGCGATGCTGGTGGTGGTCGCGATTCTCGTCGGCGTGGCGCTCACCTACGCGTTGACGCGCACGCGCCAGGGCAAGCTGCTGCTCGCGGTGATCCACGACCGCGAAGTGAGCGCGGCCATGGGCATCAATGTCGAACGCGTCTACCTCATCACCTTCACCGTGGGAACGATGCTCGCCGCGCTCGGCGGGGCGTTGATCGCGCCCAAGGTCTCAGTCGTTCCGGCGATGGGCGTGGAGGTGATCGTGCTCGCTTTCGCGGTGGTCGTGATCGGGGGGCTGGGCAGCCTGCCCGGAGCGGCGCTCGGCGCCTGCATCGTCGGCCTGGTGCGCTCGGCCGCGGTGCACTACGTGCCCGAGGTCGAGCTCTTCAGCATCTACTTCGTGATGGCGCTGGTGCTCATCTTCCGTCCCACGGGGCTGTTCAGCGCGCCGGAGGCGCGCAAGATATGAAGCCCAAAGACCGCACGCTGGTGGGGCTCGCCGTCTCGCTGCCGGCGTTCCTGCTCGTAGGCTGGTTCCTTCCGAACTGGCTGCAGAGCCTGCTGGTGCTGGCGCTCGGCAAGGGCCTCGTCGTCGTGGGGCTGGTGCTGCTGATGCGCACCGGGCTCGTTTCCTTCGGGCAGGGGCTCTACTACTGCCTCGGCGCGTACGCCGCGGTCTCGGTGGGGCGCATCTTCAAGCTTCCCGACTCGATCCTGATGTCGGACGCGCTGGTGATGCCGCTCTTCGGCGGCCTCGTCGCCGGCATCGTCGCTTTCGTGCTCGGCTTCCTGCTCGCCAAGTACCGCGCGATCTTCTTCGCCATGCTGAGCCTCGCGTTCTCGATGATCCTCTACGGGCTGCTGGTGAAGGTCTCGGTGCTCGGCAGCAGCGACGGCTTCAACCTCGCCTTCAAGACCGTGGCGGGCCTCGCGGTTCCCGCCGAGGCGCATCTCTACATCCTGTACGCAGTGTCGGTGGTGATGGTCTTCGTCACCGCCTTCGCGCTGCATCGCTACCTGCACTCCCATTTCGGGCGGCTGGCGGAAGCGGTGCGCGACAACGAGCTGCGCGTCGAATACATGGGCACCTCGGTGCGCTACGTGGTGCACGTGAACTACGTCATCGCAGCCGTGCTGGCCGGCGTCGGCGGAGGGCTCGTGGGGCTCTCGATAGGCCACGTCGACCCCGACCTCGCGTACTGGACGACCTCGGGCGAGTTCGTGTTCGTCGCCGTTCTCGGCGGCACCGGCAACGTGGCCGCGCCGATCCTCGCCTCGATCGTGTTCGAGTGGATCAAGAGCGCCGCCTACCAGTACGCCCCCTACACCTGGCAGATGGTGCTCGGCATCTCGCTCCTGCTGGTGATCATGTTCCTGCCATCCGGTCTCTGGTCGGTGTTCAAGCGCCGCGCAGGGAGGGCATGACATGGCCGTCATCCTGAGCGCGAAGGGGCTCAACAAGAGCTTCGGCGCCGTGACCGCCGCCGCGAACATCAACGTCGATGTCGAGGAGCACACCATCGTCGGCCTCATCGGCGGCAACGGCGCCGGCAAGACCACGTTCATCAACCTGGTGACCGGCTACCTGAAACCCGATTCGGGCACGATCGTGTGCGCCGGGCGCGACATCACGCGCCTTGTCCCGCGCACCATCACCCAGCTCGGGATCTGCCGCTCGTTCCAGATTCCGCAGCTTTTCGCCTCGCTCACCGTGCGCGAGAACCTGCTCATCGCGCTCGGCATCGTGGTGATCGAGTCGAGGAAATTCGCCTCCGCGTCGGCGCTGCGCAAGGAGAGCGTGGACGCGGTCGCCGACGAGACGCTCGAGCGTTTCCGCCTCACCGAGTACCGCGACAACGTCGCCGGATTCCTCCCCGAGGGCGTGCGCAAGCTGCTCGACATCGCCATGGCGATGGTGGTGAAGCCGCAGATCCTGCTGCTCGACGAGCCCACCAGCGGCGTCAGCGCCGACGAGAAGTTCGTGATCATGGACATGGTGATGGAGGCGCTGCGCGCCGACCGCGTGACGATCCTGTTCGTCGAGCACGACATGGAGATCGTGAGCCGCTACACGCATCGCGTGCTCGCCTTCTACGAGGGTCGCATCATCGCCGACGGCCTGCCCGATGCCGTGCTGCACGACCACGAGGTGATCAAGTACGTGATCGGCACGAGCCACGCCCCCGCCACCGTGAAAGGCGCGCCCCATGCTGCAAATTGACCAGGTCGATGTCTCGATCGGCTCCGTGAGCGTGCTGCGCAACGTGAGCCTCACGGTGCCCACGGGGAAATTCGCCGGGCTGGTCGGTCGCAACGGCGCCGGCAAGACCACGCTGATGCGCAGCATCATGGGCATCCTGCCGTGCCGGCGCGGCAGCGTGACCTTCAACGGGAAGGCCTTGAACGAGATGCCCGCCCACACGCGCGCCGGGCTCGGCATCGGCTACATGCCCGAAGACCGCCGCATGATCCCGACGCTCACGGTCGAGGAGAACATCCTGCTGCCGGCCTGGGCCACGGGGTCGAAGACCGCCGCCGAGCGCCTCGACATGGTCTACCGCATCATTCCGGAAGCGAAGGTGTTCGCGCCGCGCAAGGGGCTGCAGCTCTCCGGCGGCCAACAGAAGCTCGCGGCGCTGGCGCGCGCGCTGATGTGCGGCACCAACCTGCTGCTGCTCGACGAGCCGTTCGAAGGCGTGGCCCCGGTGTTGTCGCAGCGCCTCGCGGAGGTGATCGGCCTGCTCAAGGAAGAGGGCCTCTCGGTCATCATCTCGGAATCCGACCTGTCGCACTCCCGGGAGATGCTCGACCTCGTCTTCACCATCGACCGCGGCGCGATCCGGCAGGCGGCCTGAAGCCCTGCCCGCTAGCCCGGGCGCAGGTTCATCACCTTCAGCACCGAAACGGTGAGCCCGTGCGGTGCGAGCTTGCGATTGAGGGCGTTGCGGATCCGATCCGACGAGATCCGCTTCCCGTCGTAGGAGACCGAGAGCGAGGCGGATTCCAGCGAGATTCGCAACGACGGAGTGTCGACGCCGGCTTCGGAAACCAGCGCGGCGGCGATCACGCGCCGCGACACTGCGCCCGGCGGCATCGGGCCCTCGATCGCGAAGAACGCCAGGTGGCGGCGGCGATCGAGCGCCGCGTTGATGACGCCATGGTCGTACACCGCCGCGACCTTGTCCTCGTCGCAGTGCCCGCACCCAAACGAGGGCAAGGCGGCCACCAAGGCCCAACCCGCCAGCGCCGCCGCGGTGCATGCCACGTGCGCTTTCAATGCTCCGCCGCCGCTTTGAGCGAGCCCGCCGGCTGTGCGTCGATCCAGTGAAAGTATTTGAGATATTGCCGGATCTCGGTATCGGTCAGGCTCTGGTTCGGCATGGGGATGTTGCTGTGGTCCTTGAGCATGGCCTTGGCCGCGGCATCGGTCTCGAGCATTTTCTCCGGCGACCTGAGCCAGCGAGTGAGCCACTCGTCCGTGCGGCGCCTGGTGACGCCGGCCACATCCGGTCCGAGCTTCTTGCCCTGGCCGACCGAATGGCACGCGAGGCACTTGCTTTCGAACGCGAGCTTGCCCTGCACGGCGTCGGGCTCGGAGGGAGTGCGGCTCGCTTCCATGTTGTGGTGCTCGAGCTCCTGCTTGGCCGGCGCGGGCGTGGTGGAAACGAGCCCGATCGCGCCCTGCGACGCGTTGGCGAAGTGATGGTCGACCATGATGTAGGAGCCGTCCTCGGGAATCACGAACTCGACGATCGCGCTGTTGCTCGATCCGAGCAGCACCGTCTGCATGCCGCGGAACTGGTTGTCGGGATTGCCTTCGAACCAGACGCGGTCGAAGATCGTGCCGACAACGTGGAAGCTCGACGTCTTGCTCGGCCCCACGTTGAGAACGAACAGGCGCACGCGATCGCCGGCCTTGGCCGGCAACGGCGTCTTCACCATGCCGTTGTGCACGCCGTTGAAGACCGTGTGCGTGGGCTGCGAGTTGCGCAGCCGGTCGGTATCGAGCACATAAAGCGGAGTCCCGTCGACCTTGCGCTTGCCCGGGTCGGCCTTCGCGTAGAACTCGCTCTGGATCACGACGTATTCGCGGTCGGCCTTGCCGGGATAGCCGTCGCGCGGCTCGACGATCACGGCGCCGTACATGCCCGAGGCGATGTGCTCGAGGATCATCGGCGTGCCGCAGTGGTACATGAAGACGCCGGGATAGTTGAGCGTGAACTCGAACTCGATCGTCTGGCCCGGCGCGATCGAGCGGTACTTGTCCTGCGGCGAGACCATCGCGGCATGGAAATCCATCGAGTGCATCATGGGCGCCGCGCTCACCTTCACTCCCGGCACCGGCTCGTCGCTGCGGTTGGTCATGCTGAACCTGATCCGGTCGCCGACGCGGGCGCGCACGGTCGGGCCGGGCACGACGCCGCCGAAGGTCCAGGCGCTGAACTTCACGCCCGGCGCGATCTCGATGATCCGGTGGCTCGTGTCGAGCTGGATGGTCTTCACCGGCGCCGGATCGAGCGGCTTCAATACCGCGCCGAAGCTGAGGGAATCGCCTTGTGCGAGGGGACCGTCATGCTTGCGCTCGGTGATCTTCGCCGCCAACGGCTTCAGATCCATGCCCGCGGGATCGTATCGGTCCTTCGCCGAACCCGGCGCCTGCGCGTCGCAGTTGAATGCGGCAGCGGCCAGCATCGCGGCCAGGGTGGTGAGCGCGGCGAAAGGGCGCGGCTTGAGCGGCATCGGAGCTCCAGCCCGAACTGCGTGCGTCGGGCGTTTCCGCTAGCGAGAAGGAAGCGAATGTTAGGCGCGCGCCCGGACCCGGTCTGTGCGATGAGGCACATACGAGCCGCCTCAGGTCGCGGCGGCCACCGAATGCGCGAGGGGAACGGGGGCTTCGCCCTGCCATTCCGCCATCTCGAAATGGAAGCAAGTTCCGGCACCGGCGGCGGTATCGAATCCGATCGTGCCGCCGAGGCGCTCCATGATGGCGCGGGAAATGTTGAGCCCCAGCCCCGTGCCGCCGCGCTGGCGCGAGTCGGATGAATCCGCCTGGGAGAAGCGCTCGAAGATCCGCGGCAGGAATTCCTCCGGGATGCCGGCGCCGCTATCGCGCACCTCGACGCGCAGGCGTCCGGCGATGCGCGCAATGGAGACCTTCACCACCGCGCCGGAGGGCGAATACTTCACCGCGTTGGACAGCAAGTTGGTGATGACCTGGCTCAGGCCGTCGCTGTCGGCGTTGACGCGCGCTCCGTGCGCATTCGCGAGCAGCTCGAGGCGCACGTGATGCTGCGCGGCGAATCCCTCGTTGGCCGCGATCGACTGCACGACCAGCGGCTCGAGCTCGATCACGCCGAGCTCGAAGCGCAACGTTCCCGCCTCGATCTTCTCGGTGTCGAGGATGTTGTTGATGAGGCGGATGAGGCGCTCGCAGTTGTTCTTGGCGATATCGATGAGGGCCATCGCGGCGTCGGGCAGCTTCCCGGCCACGCCTCCGGCGACCAGGCCGAGGGAGCCGCGGATCGAGGTGAGCGGCGTGCGCAGCTCGTGGCTCACCATCGAGACGAACTCGCTCTTCATCCGGTCGAGGCGCTTCATCTCGTTCAGGTCGATCGTGAGCGACTTGTTGGACTGCAGCGATTGCCTGAAAGCGGCGATGGCGCGCGCCATCCGCTCGACCTCGTCGTTGCCGTCGACCGCGAGGCTCGCGCCGGCCTGGGCGCCGAGATCCGTGAGGGCGGTGATCTGCGTTTCGATCGAGCGGCACAATATCCGGGCGAGGACCCCGGACAGGAAGAACAGCAGCAGCGCGATGGAAACACCGACGATCGCGATGGTCATGGTGCCGATCCGGCTCTGCCGGACCCTGGCGGCGATTTCCGCGCTGATGCCCTCGCGCTTCAGGTCGAGGAACCGGACCAGGGCGCGGTTCATCGCGACGAATCGCTCGTTCGCAATGACGAGCTGCCCGGGAACGCGCGCCAGGTTGACCGTGGCCATCGCCACCGCGGCGCTCACCCCCTTGCGGTACGCCTGCGCGCTGGCCGATAGCTCGCTGCGCAGGGCGGCGACCTCGGCAGGTGTGCTTCCGTCTACCGGCGGCAGTGCCTGCTCGAGGTCGAGCACCGCCTTCTGGACATCGAAGAGGTGCTGCTTGCCCTCGTCGTACAGCGTCGCCTCGTCGAGCTTCGCCGCGATGCTGAGAATCTCGAACAGCGCCGTATGCCGCGCCGTCAGGTTGACGAATACCTGGCCATAGCGATTGAACGCCGCCAGGTCCTGCTCGGTGCGAACCAGCAGGGCATTCTGCCGCTGGGATTCGTAGACGAAGGCGATCGTGAGCAGGACGCAGACGATCAACCCGAGAAGCGGCGTGACCAGGAACCGCTGCCGGAGCGAAGTGCCCCGGAAAAAGCGGATCAGGGCGCCCTTCACTTGCGCGCGGACTCGAGCTTGGCGACCCTCGACCACTCGTCGGGCAGGATCAGGGCGATCGCCTCGAATCGGCCTCCGGGCAAGGGGCGAAAGACATGGGCGACGCCTTCGGACTTGGGCCAGATGCCCGTTGCATCGCGCAAGTTGGACATATGGGAAATGATCACGGTGTTGGTCGCTTTCGCAGGCGGCGTCGACAGCATCCGCTGCAGGGAATGCGCGAGCCGCTTCGTTTCGCCGGCCTCCGCTCCCACTGAGACGTAGACATCATTGCTGACGGTGTAGCGGCCGAACGCCAGCATGGCCGTATCCTTGCAGCGGCAGAGCGGGCTCGAGGTCACCGTGCCGACGGCGATCCGCAGCGCCTGGAACGCCTTGCCGATCCGCGTCGCCTGCTCGCGGCCTTCGGCCGTGAGATTGCGCTGCGTTTCACACTTGGCCAGGTCGGCCGATTCGTCGGTGGGGCCATCCAGATCCGTCAGCGAGTGGCGGAAGTAGATGACGTATCCCCCCTTGCGCAGCTCGCCCAGCACGGAGCTCAGGCCGGGCAGCGCGTTGTCGACATTCGCGGGAGCCGGATACACCAGGGTCGTCGCCACGGCGATAATCCACGCGAGTCTCAAGGCTGCGCGCTCCAGATGCGCTGGATTTCGGCCGCCACCAGCATCGGGTCGAACGGCTTGGCGATCACCTCGAGCGCTCCCAATGCGCGGTACTGCGCGATCTCGGTGGCCTGCACCTTCGCGGTCATGAAGATCACGGGCGTGCTGGAGGTCGCTGGAATGCCGCGCAGCGCATGCAGCGTCGCGGGGCCGTCCATGCCGGGCATCATCACGTCGAGCAGGATCAGGTCGGCGCCGGCGAGAGGCGCGGCGGCGACCGCCTCGCTTCCGCTGCTGCAGGCGAGCACGCGGTAGCCGCCGACCGCCTCGAGCGCCATCGTGGCGACCGTGCGGATATCGGCCTCGTCTTCGACATAGAGGATGCGTTCAAGCGGTTTCGGCAAGGGAAGCTCCCTGCGGTCCGGCCGAGGCCGGGGACCCGCGGTCGAGGACTCGTTGTATGGTGGCGAGGAATTCCTCGTTGGATATGTTCGACTTCACCAAGACCGCCGCAACGCGCTGCCTCTCGACATGGGACACGTCGCGCGCGGAAAACACGACGATGGGAGGCACCGGAACGAGCGCCTCGATATCGGCCACCAGCTTCCAGCCGGAGCCTTCGCCTTCGGGCAGATTGAGATCCAGCAGGATGAGGTCGAACTTGCGCACCGCGATGCGCGCGCGCGCCTCCTGCAGCGTCGCGGCGAACTCGAAGGTGGCGAAATCCCGGGCGATGGCCGCGCTTACATGCTGGATGTCCGGATCGTCCTCGACATGCAGGATGCGCGGCCGATTCTGCGTGCGCCCCGCGACCGCGTCGCGGATCGCGGCCACCAACCGGTTCGCATCGATCGGCTTCTCGAGCCAGTCGGACACGGAGAGCGTCTCGTTGTTGATCTGGATGCGGCCCTCGCCGGACACCGCCGACACCACCACGATCGGAAGGTGCCGGGAGCGCTCGTCAGCGCGCAGCATGCGCATTAGCGCGATGCCGTCCTGGTCGGGCAGCCGCAGGTCCACCGTCATCGCGCAGTAGGGACCGGTCGCGGCGAGCTCACGCGCCCGCGCCGCGGTGAATGCCAGGTCGGTGTCGTAACCCGCCCGATCGAGCATCATGCCGATCAGCCGCGCAATGTCGGGATCGTCCTCGCACACCAGGACGCAGGGGCGCTTGAGCTCTCGAATTCCCGCGGCGAAAACGCTCGGCGGCGCGTCCTGCCACACGGGCAATTCGAAAAAGAACGTCGTGCCGGACCCGGTTTGCGTGGTGAAGCCGATCGTTCCGCCGAGGCGCTCCACGATGGCCTTGGAAATGTTCAGCCCCAGTCCCGTGCCTCCCTTCTGGCGCGAGCTGGAGGAGTCGGCCTGCGAGAATTTCTGGAATATCCGGTCGCGAAATTCCGCGGGGATTCCGGGCCCGCGATCGCGCACTTCCACGCGTACGCGTCCCTGCGCGCGAGTCAGTCCCACCTCGACCACTCCCCCCGGAGGGGAGAACTTCACGGCGTTGGACAACAAGTTGGTGAGGACCTGGCTCAAGCCGTCGCTGTCGACGTTGACGCGCACCGCTTGCGCGTTTGCGAGCAGCTTCAGGCTCACGCCATGCTGCCCCGCGAATCCTTCGTTCGCCGCGATCGCGTGGGAGATCAGGGGCGCGAGCTCGACGACCTTCAGGTCGAAGCGCATCTTTCCCGCCTCGATCTTCTCGGTGTCGAGGAGGTCGTTGATCAGGCGGATCAGGCGCTCGCAGTTGTTCTTGGCGATATCGACCAGGTCCTTCGCCGCGTCGGGCAGGTTGCCGGCGACCCCTCCCGCGATCAGGCCGAGGGAGCCGCGGATCGAGGTGAGCGGCGTGCGCAGCTCGTGGCTCACCATCGAGACGAACTCGCTTTTCATCCGGTCGATGCGCCTCACTTCGGTGATGTCGGTCGTAAGCGAATAGAAGCCGACCACCTCGGAGTCCTTCCCGTAGCGCGGAAGGTAATGCTCGGCATAGTCCCGCAACCGGCCCTGCGCGTCGCGCTGGGCGCGCTCGAATCGCACCGGATATCCCGCGAGAACCTCGTCCACTCCGGAGCGCATCGTCGCGTAGGTTTCGCCGCCGAATACCTCGAGCAACGTGCGCCCCTGCACCTGCTCCGGCTTGAGGCCCAAATCGTTCTCGTACGCCTTGTTGTGGAAACGGAAGCGGCGCCCGGCATCGACGGAGGCGATCAGCACCGGCACGGCGTCGGTGATCTCGCGCAGCTTCGCTTCGCCGGCGCTCACCGCATGCATCGCCTTTCTTGCGGTGGTGTCCCGGAGGATGAAAAAAATCACCGTGCCCAGGATCATCAGCGCGCCCGCGGCGATGTTGGCGATATCGGCGTTGCGCCGCGCCGACGCGGCGCCTTCTCTGCGCTCCCTGGCCTTCGCATCGAGCGTCGCCGCCATCCTTTCGAGGCCGGTCGTAATGGCGCCCATTGCGATCAGCGCATCCTGGTCGAAGGCGATATTCCCCTTGTTTCGTATCAGCTCGTTGATCCTGCGATCGAAATCGGGCCACACGTTGCCGGTGTCGGAATCCAGGTTCACGCTCTGGTGGCGAAGGGCCTGGAACTCGAGCAACGCACGGTCGAGCAAGGCGATGGAGGGCAGGGATCGTTCGGTGAGGGCGGCCTCCGCGAGCCCCCGCAGCAGCACTTCCAGCTGCGTGCCGGCGCGTTCGTAGCGCAGGGCCCCCGCGTTTTCGCTTGTCGCGAAATGCGCGAACATACTGATGACCGCCATCGCGGTCACCGACAGCAGCATGAGGATGGCGGCGCCTGCCGCCGTGCCACCGCCGCGCCGGCCCCACAGGCGCAACCGGTTCACGGCTGTCATCAAGAGACCCGGCGCGCGCCTTGGCGTCATTCGAGCGCAAACCCCTTCGTGGTCCATCCGAGGGTTCCGTCGCGCATCCATTTCACGCTGGAATATCCCCCCCGGTAAGCCAGGACCGCGGCCTTGTAGGACTTCCACCCTCTCGGGCCGTCGCTATAGAACACAATAGGCTGCGACTTGTCCTTGGGCAGCTTCGCTATGTCGAATGAATCCTGCGAGGAATCGAAGTTCTCGGCTTTTCCGCTTTTCTGGCCGTACGGCAGGGCAACCGCTCCCTTGATATGTCCCTTTCCGAAGTTGATGGGGGCGCGCAGGTCGAAGAAAGGAGCCTTCCCCAGGAGGTCCCGGGCCTGCTCCACCGAGATCACCTGCACCCCCTTGGCGCCGGTCGGCGTCACGTCATCTTCGTCCGCCAGGGCAGACAGGGGTCCGAGCAGGGCTGCGAGGGCCCACGGTGCGACTCCAAAGAGGATCTTCATCATTTCTCCGGTCAATGTCTCGACGCCGAGCCACAGATCTTGGAGCATTCGCCTGTCCGGTCCCATCGGGAAACACCGAACGCTCTGCTGCGAAATACCCGAGGCGCGCCTCACCCGCGCTCCTGGTCGATGTCGATGAGCCCGCTGCGGATGGCGTAGACCACGAGGCCCGCCACGTCGCGAATGCCGAGGCGTTCCATCAGGTCGGCACGGTGGGTCTCGACGGTTTTCACGCTCACCCCCAGCACGAACGCGATCTCCTTGGTGCTCTTGCCCTCCGCGACCAGTTGCAGGATCTCGCGCTGGCGTGCGGTGAGCGCATCGACCGACGACCCCGGCCGGGCGTCGGGCGCACCCTGCGTCAGCCCCGAGACCACGTGGCGCGAGACGCGCG
>JANPHA010000365.1:0-22186 GCA_031424255.1 Burkholderiales bacterium
AGACTCCTCAATTGCAATTGAGGAGTCTGACCCCCGAATTCACCAGGAGATGGAGACGCGCGCGCCGCCGAGCGGCGAATCGGAGATGCGTGCCTCGCCGCCGTGCCATTCGGCGACACTCTTCACGATGGCGAGGCCGAGGCCCACGCCGCCGCTGTCGCGGCCGCGGCTGCCTTCCACGCGCGTGAACGGCTCGAACAGGCGTTGGCGCTCGTCGGGCGGCACGCCCGGCCCGTCGTCGTCGACGCTGATCACGGTGAGCGCTCCGGCGCGCTCCACCGTCAATGCCACCTTCGAATGCGCGTAGCGCACCGCGTTGCGCAGCACGTTCACCAGCGCGCGCGACAGGTACTTCGAGTCGCACGACAGGCTCTCGGGCAGGTTGCGCGGCGCCTCGATCGAGATCGCGCGTCCGGCGGCGCGCATCTCCTCGTTGGCGCGGCGCAGGACGTCGCCGACCAACTGGCTCGCCGGCACGTCGCGCGGCTTGTACGGCGGCGCCTCGCGCAGGTTCGCAAGCACCAGCAGCTCGCTCACCAGGTCCTCCAGGTCCACGACATCCTTCTCCATCGCGGCGAAGCGCGTCTCGCGTTCCGCCTCGCCTGGGCTGGTGCGCGCGAGCTCGAGATCGAACTTGAGCTGCGCAAGCGGCGTGCGCAGCTCGTGCGCGACACCCTGCTCCAAATCGCGGTGCGATTGCAGCAGCGCCTGCACGCGTTGCGCCATCACGTTGAAGCCGGCCGCGATCGGCTCCAGCAGCGAGGACTTGGCCACATCCGCGCGCACGCCGAAATCGCCCTCGCCCACGCGCGCGGTCGCCGCTTTGAGGGCCTCGAGGTCGCGCCATAGCGGGCGCGTCCAGCGCCACAGGATCGCGCAGATGGCGATGGTCACGAGCGTCAGGATGATCGCGTGATAGACGACGAGGTATTCGTACGCGCCGACCCACTCGATGCGCAGCACGCGGTCCGAATCCTTGATGCGGCGCATGTAGACGGTCCCGCCCCCGGGCCGGTCACGGAACGCGATGCCGCCGCTCGCGAGCTGCTGCTTCTCCCCGGACGACATGAAGAAGTCCGCGCTCGCCTTGTCCAGCGGCACGATCTCGTGCTCGACACGGAAGGTCTTCTCGATCTCTTTCAGCCGCCCCTGCCAGTCGGGCACGCGCTGGTCGCTGATGATGCGCTCGGCGCGATCGAAAGCGACGCCCGCGCGCTGGCGCTGCTGCTCCGCCTGCATCTGCGCCATGACCTGGTCGGTCACGTACATGAAGAAGACGAACGCCGCCGTGGCCGGCAGCATGAGGAAGAGGTAGAGCCGTGCGAAGAGGCGAAGCACGCGCTACGGCTCGGGGGACGTTGCGATCAGCCTTCGCCGGCGAACAGGTACCCGCGCAGGCGAACGGTCTTGATCATGGATTCGGCTCCGCCCGCATCCTGGAGCTTGCGGCGCAGGCGGCAGATGCGCGCGTCGATCGAGCGGTCGAGGCCGTCGTAGTCGATGCCGCGCACCACGCGCAGGATCTCATCGCGCGTGACCACGCTTCCCTGGCGCGAGGCGAGCAGCAGAGGATGTCGAAATCTCCGGTGGTGAGCTCCACCGGTTGGGAGTCGATCGTCGCCGAGCGGCGCGCGCAGTCGATCGCGAGCCGCCCCGCGGTGAGCTTGGCCTCGCGCGCCTCGGCGGGCACGGCGCGCACGCGCCGCAGCAGCGCTTCCACGCGCGCGAGCAGCACGCGCGGCTCCACCGGCTTCACGACGTAATCGTCGGCGCCCATCTCCAGGCCCAGCACCTGGTCGATGTTCTCGCCCTTGGCGGTGAGGATCAGGATCGGCACGCGGTCGAAGCGGCGCAGCTCGCGGCACAGCGTGAGCCCGTCCTTGCCCGGAAGCATGAGGTCGAGGATCACCAGGTCGGGCTTCAACCGCTCGAAGCGCTCGGCCACGGCGAGCCCGTCCCCCTCGATGAATACCTCGAAGGAATGGCGCTCCAGGTAATCGCGGATCGACGCGGCGAGCCTCGCGCTGTCCTCTACCAGCAGGACACGGCAGCGACGCGCGGCGGGCGCGGAGCCCGGCTCGCGCGAGAGGGTCGGTTCAGCGGTATGCATGGAGCAAATATACTCCGCGCAACCTTACCGAATCTTTCATTTGGTTACCACAATTCCGGGGTCAGACTCCCCAATAGCCGTGCGAATTGGGGAGTCTGACCCCGGTATTCGCGAATTGGGGAGTCTGACCCCGGTATTCGTCAGGCGCGCTTCACCACCAGGAAATTACGCACCTCCTTCACGCCCTTCACCGACTGCGCCATCTTCTCGGCGCGCTGGCGCGCGGGCTCGGTGCCGGCGAGGCCATTGAGGGTCACGACCCCGTCCTTGGTGTCGACGTCGATCTTGAGGACGCTCAGGTCCGGGTCCTTGAGGAAGTCGGTCTTCACGGACGCGGTGATCGCGGTGTCGGTCATCGCGCGGCCGGTATCGCTCGCCTTCGCATCGGCGGTGGCTTCCTTCGCCTCGGCCTTCACGTCGTTGGTCGCGGCGATCGTGGAGCTCTTCACGTCGGCGGCGACTTCCTTGGTCTTCTCGACCGCCTTGTCGGTCGCGGCCGCGATCTTGTCGCCCGCGACATTGAGCTTCTCCTCGGTCTTGGCCACCGCGCTGTCGAGCTTCTGCCCGGCGGTGCGGGTGTCGGCGCCGCGGTCGCAGGCGGCGAGGGAAATGGCGGCAAGCGCGGCGAGCAGCGCCGCGCGCGTGGTATTGGCACTCATCATTGTTCTCCTGAAAGGCCGCGAGACAGTTCGCGGAACTGATCGCATCGTAGTCCGCCCCGGGCCGTCGCACCGTCGGCCGCAGGCCCTATCCGGTGTCGTCCTCTCCCGACTCCTGAATGTCGGACGATTCCCACGTGCGAATGGGACGTTCCCCGCACGCGAGCAGCGTTGCGTTCCGACAGTGCCTCCGGCCCCCGATGCCTATTCTTGCTGAGGTAGGGTCGCATGCCGTCCGGCGTGCGCCTTTCGAACCAAACCAAAACAGAGGGAACACAACATGAGAATCAATCGAAGCCTTTTGGCGGCCACCATTTTCGGCGCGGTACTCGCGGTGGGCTGTTCCCACCTGGGCGAGAAGTCCGCTGGCGAGACCGTCGACGACGCCGCCATCGTCACCAAGGCCAAGGCCGCGTTCGTCGCGGATCCCGTCGTGAAGGTCCTGGACATCAAGGTCAACTCATACAAGGGCGAGGTGCAGCTCTCCGGGTTCGCGAAGACACCCGAGGAAGCGCGCCGCGCCGAGGAGCTCGTGCGTCACATCAGCGGCGTGAAGGTCGTGAAGAACGACATCCGCCTGGTTCAACGTTAATTCACAACGGAGCAAGGAGACATGGACATGCGCAGCAGCACCAACAGTCAAGGCAACCCGATCGCCCGTGACATCCAGAACGTCGTCTCGGATGCGCAGGACCTCCTGAAGACCGTGCAGAACGAGGGCGAGAGCCGCCTCGCCGACGTGCGGGCCAAGGTTCAGACCCAGCTCGACAGCGCGCGCCAGACCCTGGGCGAGCTGCAGCAGACGGTGCTCGACGGCGGCAAGGCGGCGATGAACAGCACCGACGCCTACGTCCGCAGCAACCCGTGGCGCGCCGTCGGCATCAGCGCCGCAGCGGGCGCGTTGATCGGCTTCCTGATCGCGCGCCGCTAGGAGCGACGGGCATGTTCCGCGAAGCCACCAGCATCGTGGGCGACGTGAAGGGCCTGGCTTCCACCGGCCTGCGCGCCGTCCGCACGCGCCTCGAGCTTCTCGGAATCGAGCTGAAGGAGGAGAAGGCGTGGGTGGTGCGATCGATCGTGATCGCCGTCGCCGCGCTCTACCTCGTCACGTTCGGGCTCCTGCTCGCGATCTTCGCCCTGGTGTTGTGGGCCTCGGAAGAAAACCGCCCGGCGATCCTGGCCTGTGCCGCGCTGTCCTTCCTGGTGGCGGGGGCGGCCGGAATGGCCTACATCGTCGCCGCCGCGAAGAAACGGCAACCGCTCTTCCAGGAGACGATCGCCGTGCTGAAGGGCGACGAGCAGGCCATGCAACAAACCCTGCAAGGCGCCGGTGATGACTGAAGTCGAGGCCCTTCGCCGGCGCCGCGAATTGGTGGTGCTGTCCGCCGACCTGCAACGCGCGACGATCGTGCGGCGCCTGGAGCGGATCGAGACCAATCCGACGCGCAGGGTGCTCGGGTTCGCAGCCCGGGCGGTGAGCACGCCGCTCCTCTGGAAAGTGGGCACCGCGGCTCTGGGTTTTGCAGTGCGTGCGTACCGGCGGCGCGGCGCGAAGCCGCGTCATTGATGATTCTTTTCCCGACCAACCAAGGAGACTCAAAATGCTTTACTGGGCTGCTGTGTTCTTCATCGTCGCACTCATCGCCGCCGTGCTCGGATTCGGCGGCATCGCCGCGGGCGCGGCTTCGATCGCCAAGATCCTGTTCTTCATCTTCCTCGTCGCGTTCGTGGTGTCGCTCCTGATGGGCGTCTTCCGGCGCGGCGTTTAACCGGAGATTCAAAAATGTTCAAGCCTCAACTCCTCGGCGCCGCGGCGCTCGCGCTGATGGCTACCGCCTGCGCTAGCGATCCGGTGGCCTATAGCGAGCCGCGTTACGTCCCGAGCGCCGCGTACAACAATGGCGGCTACTCCGACTCCGGTCGCGTGGTCGCCATCGATGCCGTGCGCGGCTCGGGAAGGACCTCGGGCGGCGGCGCGGTGCTGGGCGGTATCGTGGGTGGCGTGATCGGCCACCAGATCGGCAACGGCCGCGGCAACGACGCGGCGACGGTGGCGGGTGCCATCGGAGGTGCCGTAGCCGGCAACGAGATCGAGAAGCGCCGCAACGAAGGTGGCGAGGACTACCGCGTCACGGTGCAGTTCCGCGACGGGCGTGAAGCCACGTTCATGCAGGATACGGTCGGCGGGCTGCGGGTCGGTGATCGCGTGCGCGTCGATGGCGGTCGGTTGCTGCGCGACTAGTCGCATCGGCAGTCTCGGCGCGGAGGAGGCCGTGGGGTAAGATTCCCCATGGCTTCTCCGTGCCTGTTTTTTTCTCCCATCGAGTTGTCCGGATGCCGCAATGGGTGACCGTCCCGCGGAAATGGGCGAGCAGGTCTTGCGCAAGCTCGCCGAAATCGAACGTACGTCTCACGATGCCGCGCTCAGGCGGCAGCTCGGGGATCTGAAGGCGCTCGTCGAAGACCTGCAGGCGGGTCTGGCCAAGCGCGTCGAGGCCGACGTCGCGATGCGCACGCAGGACCTCGCATCGCTCGCCGATTTCCTGCAGGCCAGCACGGAACGCGAAAAGGCCGCGCTCGCGCGCGAGCTGCATGACGAGCTGGGCGGCATCCTCACGCCGGCGAAGATGGACCTGTCGTGGCTCGAGGCCCGGCTCGGCACCGACCCGGAATTCCGCGAGCGCATGGGACGGCTCGGCAAGCTCATCGACCAGGGCATCGACCTCAAGCGCCGGGTGATCGAGCGCCTGCGCCCTTCGCTGCTCGACCATCTCGGGCTCGCCTCGGCGTTGCAGTGGTACGTGGACGAGACCTGCGAGAAGGCGAAGATCCGTTCCCACCTGCACATCAGCAACACGCTCGAGCGGCTCACGCCGGACCTCGAGATCGCGCTCTATCGCCTGGTGCAGGAAGCGGTATCCAATGTCGTTCGCCACGCCCAGGCGACGCACCTCGACCTCACGCTCGAGCGCACGCCGGGTGGCCTGCACATGACCGTCTCGGACGATGGCGTGGGAATTCCCGACTACGAGGCCGCGAAGAGGTCCGCGCACGGGCTCGCGGGCATGGACCATCGCGTGCGTTCGGCGAACGGCACGTTCAAGGTGCACAGCCTGTCGGGAAAAGGGACGCGCATCGAGATGTTCGTCCCGCTCGCCGCGAGCGCGGCGATGAAACCGGAAGCCTAGTTCTCGCGGCTGGAGAGCAGCTCGCCGATCAGTCGGGGAATGGTCGCGAAGTCCTTGCTCTTGTCGAGGAAGTAGTCCGCGCCCGCCTCGAATGCGGCGACCTTGAGAGCCGGCACCGCGTGGTTGGTGAGCACCACGATGCACGCCGGGTTCGCACCGGTGGCCGCGCGCAACCTGCGAATCACGCCAAAGCCCGTGCCCTGCGCGAGTTGCAGGTCCACGATGGCGAGGCCGATCGTGTATTTGTCGCAGGCCGACAGCGCCTCGTCCTCGGTGGCCGCGGTGGCCACGACCTCGACGCGGCTCGGAATCGAGACCAGCTCCACCAGCCGTTCGGCGATCTGCGGCGAGTCTTCAACGACGAGCGCGTTCATCAGCTCCCCGGACTGATTGCGTGGGTCGAATTCCATCGGGCGGATGCGGTGTTCCGGCCCGCCTTCCTGCGGGGTCGGCGCGTGGGTCTGCACGATGGTCTCTTCCGCCATGTTCATGCGATGAGCTGGTTCTTCACCGCGTAATAGGTGATATCGGCATTCGACTTGAAGCTCATCTTCTCGAGGATGCGCGAGCGGTAGGTGCTCACGGTCTTCACGCTGAGAAAGAGCTCCTTGGCGATCTCGGATACGCTCTGCCCGCTCGCGAGCTTGCAGAAGATCTGGAACTCGCGCTCCGAGAGCTGCGTATGCGACGGCGAATCGGCGGCCGGTCCGGAAAGGCCCTGCGCGAGCTTGTCGGCGATGCGCGGGCTCACGTAGCGCCGGCCCTGGGCCGCGGCGACGACGGCGGAGACGAGGTTCTCGGACGGCGCGTCCTTGGCCACGAACCCCGAAGCGCCCGCCTTGAGCAGGTTGATGGCGTACTGGTCCTCGGGATAGCCGCTCACGATGAGCACCGCCATCTCCGGCCGGATCGCCTTGCTGCGGTTGAGGACATCGACCCCGGACATGTCGGATAGCGACAAGTCCACGAGCGCGACATCGTAGGGGGTGGCGCGAACTGCGGCGATCGCTTCCTCGCCGGTGCGGGCCTCGCCGGTTACTTCCATATCGACACGGCCGGAAAAGACCTGCTTCAGTCCCATCCGTACCACGTCGTGGTCATCGACGATCAGCAGCCGGATCATTGTCGTTGTTCCTGCAGGGGTTGGACAGGAGCCAATTACACCACGTCGTCCTACAGGAAGTGGCGTCGGTTTGCTCGGATTCGCTTGTAGGACAAATCCTACACCGTCCCTGTTAGAAGGTATAGCGCAGGACAATCCGGTCCCTCTTCACGGAAATGTTCTCGCGCTGCAATCCCGGGATGTCCGGCATCAACGCGCGCGCGGGCTTGTAGACCACGCGCCCGGAGTCCGGGTCGTAGCAAAGCGAGCGCTCGCTCGCGCAGGAGGAGCGGCTCTGCTCCTGGCGCGGGTCGCGATGCGGAAGCAGATCCAGCTCGGGCTCGGGACCCGGGATCACGAAAGGCGCGGACTGATGCGGGGCGGTCGTGACCAGGGCCGCCTTCGGTTTCAGTTGCAGCGTTTTCGTCTCCACGGCACCTGCCACCGTCGGGACGGCGGCGGCGAGAGCGAGCGCAAGCAACAGTTGGATACGTTCCATGCAGCAGATGCTGCGCCTCGTGGCGCAACCGGTATGCAGGTGGGATGCGACACGTCGTGTCCCTCTATTCCAAGGCGTCGCGTAGGCGCCCACCGACGCCGGGGTAGACAAAGCCTACGTCACGCTGCGGCTTTCGCACATTACTTCGTAGCTCACGCCGTCATATCGTGACTGCATGAAAACACCGCTGCGAATTTTCGCGATCCTCGCCGCCGCCGCAGTCATCGCCGCGCCGTCGCTGCTTTACGCCGGCGACGCGCGCGACTCGATGGGCGATCCGGCCCGCTGGTCGCAGCCGATCGAGACGCCGCGCCAGATGTACGAGAACACGCTGAAGGAAGCGCGCAATGCGCTCGCCGACGCGATCCAGGAGTGCCGCGCGAGCGGCGCGGATCGCAAGGCGTGCGAAGCGCAAGCGCGCAGGCAATACGAGAGCGATGTCGCCGCGGCGAAAAAATCGTTGGGCGCGCGTTAATGGAGAACGCTATGACGCCGCCTTCGAAACGAATTCTCGCGGCCCTGGTGGCCGCTTCACTTATGGGGGCAGCGACGGGCGCCGCGGCCGCTCCCACCCTCGCGCCTTCGCCTTCGCTCCCCACGTACGGCCAGGCAGTCAAGGTCGAGCTCCTCAACACCGACTGGCCGCTGTACCTGCCGGCCACGCGCTACACGCGCTCGGGCAACACCATCACCATCGACTACGAATACGTGACCGACGGCTACGGCCCGGCGCGTCCCGACTTCGGATACATTCCGCTCTCGCTCGGAGAGCTGCCGCCCGGGAACTACGCGGTTCAAGCGCGCATGTTCGATATTCGCAATCCCGACGCAGCGCCGCTCACGGTCTCGCGCAACGTGCCGGTCGTGCCGCCCAGCGAATGGGGCGTGTACACGGTCCCGATGCAGCCCGACGCGAACCAGCCGGTCGACGTACTGGTCCGCAGCGCCGCGTATTTCGATCCGGGCACGATGAAGGTCGCGGTGAGCGGTAACGTGATCCGCGTCGATTTCGATTACATGGCGAGCGCGCCGGCGGCGGGAGCCACACCTCCGGGCATGACGACATTCGGCTCGGTGCGCGTCGGCGGCCTCGTCCCCGGCAACTACCGCGTCGAGGCGTGGGGACGGCCCACGACCGGCGGCGCCTCGGAGCGCTATTTCACTCGCGACTTCGCCGCCGGAACGCAGGCGGAAGTCGTCGAGTTCTACCACGCCACACTCGATCACTACTTCGTCGCGGCGGGTGCCGACGAGGTCGCCGCGCTCGATGCAGGCGGTGGCGGCGGGGGATGGAAGCGCACCGGGCAGATCTTCAAGGCGTGGGGCAAGGCGGGCGATGCGCCGCCGAGCGCACATCCGGTCTGCCGCTTCTACGCTTCGGGGCCGAACTCGCATTTCTATACCGGTGACGCCGGCGAATGCGCGCAACTGAAGGCGCTCGAGCAGTCGGGACGCGCGCAAGCGGCATCGCAGGGCACGAGATTCACCGGATGGGGCTACGAGGGCATCGCGTTCTATGCGCTCGTGCCGCAGAACGGGCGGTGCGCGGCCGGATCGAACCCGGTCTACCGCGCGTACAACAACCGCGCGGCGCAGGGCGATTCGAATCACCGCTTCACGATCGACCCGATGATGCGCTCAGCGATGCAGATGGGGTGGCTCGACGAAGGTGCGGCTTTCTGCTCGCCGGGTTGACCGGGCGCAGTATCCGCAGCAAGGCAGCCTCTTCGACTCGCAATCCGCGCGGCGGTCGCGCGGCCCGGCGCTCGTCGCGCTGCTCCCAGGTGCGCGGATCGAGCACCCGTGGATGTACATAACTCTTGCGGCAGATCGCGGGCGTGTTGCCGAGGTAGAGGGACGCCTCGCGCACTGCAGCCGCCATGTGCGTGACACCCACGCGCTCCAGGCGGCGTAGCCGGCTCGATACCACCAGGCTGCCGTTCCAGGTGCGGAAGTCCTTCGTGCTGATGTCGGCCCCCGCGATTTCCTTCAGGTAGTCGTTCACGTCGGACGAGCCGATCGACTGCACCGCGCCCGCGTCGTCGAGATACTGGAACAGGTCCTGTCCGGGAAGATCGCGGCACCGGCGCACGATGCGCGCGAGCTGCGGGTCGTCCTCGACCGCGATCCGGTGGAACTTGCCGCTTTTGCCGCGGAACTGGAACTCGATGCGCCCGCCGCTCACCTTCACGTGGCGATTGCGCATCGTGGTGAGGCCGAACGAATCGTTCTCCTCGGCATAGCGCTCGTTGCCGATGCGGATGCTGGTCGTCTCGAGCAGCTGCACGATCGCGGCGAGCACCTTGCGGCGCGGCAGGCCCGGGAGCGCGAGATCGACGCGCACCCGCCGGCGAATGGCCGGCAGCGACTTCGCGAATTCCATCAGGTGCTCGAACTTGTCGGCATCGCGCTTCTCGCGCCAGCGCGCGTGATACCGGTACTGCTTGCGACCGCGCGCATCGCGACCGGTGGCCTGCAGGTGCCCGCGCTCGTCCGCGCAGATCCACACGTCGGTCCAGGCCGGCGGAATCACCAGCAGCTTGATGCGCTCGCGCACCGCTTCCTCGGTGACCGCCTTGCCGTTGTCGTCGACATACTCGAAGCCCTTCGCGCCGTTCACGCGATGAAACCCGGGCTCACCGGCGCGCGAGTAGCGCAGCCCTCCAGCGGGGCTCGGGCTGCGTTTGCGGGCCTTCGTGTTCGTTGCTGCCATGGCAATATTTTCTCGGCGCGAGCGGGAAATTGTTCCGGCGCCTGGGCGAATGCCCAGCGAAAGGGGCGCTGGCGCGCCCCATTCGTTGTTCGGGAGTCCCTCGAAAGCGAGGGCTACGTCAACGCTGGCCGGACCTCGAAGTGTCGTCGCGACGGGTCGAGCCTTCGCTTCCGGACTGATTGGAGTGGTCCTCACGGTCGGAAGTGCCGCCCCTTTGTGAATCTTTGCTGTTCTGCTGGTTCTGCTGGTTCTGCTGGCCGCTTCCCGGCTGGCGCCCGCCCTGCTGGTCCTTGCCCGTTCCCTGCTGATTCTGCTGGGAATTGCGCTGGTTCGAGTCCGATTGCGACTGCTTGTCGCGGCCCTGGCCCGGCTGGTCCTGGCTGGATTGGCTTCCGGATTTCTGGTTCGACATGGTTTGGCTCCGTTGCGGTGAATGGGATACGCCATGTATTTCGTGGCGCAATGTTCTCCTCGCAACATCCATGCCGCCGCCAGGCGTGACCAGGGCCCCGGCGCAGATCTCCTCACACCTCATCTGTGTTCATCTGTGTTCATCGGTGGCTCCTCCGCATTGATAGCGAAGCCTAACGAACAAGCGGCGCGAGCCCCAGCCCAAGTGCTTGCGCGTCAGCGTGCAGGAGATGGACACTCGTCTTCGACGGTTTCGCGATGCCGCGCACGCCGAACGCGGCGAGCGCCCGCTCGTCGATACGTGCGATATCGTGAACGGTGACGAGCACTCTCCCCGACACCGTCTCGACCTTCACGACGTTCGTCGCGCCGCCCAGCGCCGCGAGGACCCGCGTCGCATCGACGGCCGCCGCCGCGCGCTGCGCGCCCGCAAGCCGGGAGCGAATCGTCCCCGCGATCTGGTCCGCCACCGGACCGACGACGACCTGCAGCCCGTCGGCGCCGATACGCACCGTGCCGCTCGCGCCGAGCTGGCGCAGGCGATCCGCGTGGATGCGTTCGCGATCGGCCATCACCAGGCGCAGGCGCGTGGTGCACGCCTCGACCGAGCGCAGGTTGGCGGCGCCGCCGAGTGCCGCGATGTACGCGTCGGCCAGCGCCTGGTCGTCGAGGCTCGCCGGCGCCACGGCCGCGGCATCGGTCTGCGCCTCGCGTCCCGGCGTTCGCAGGGTGAAGCGCACGATGCAATAGCGGAAGAG
This sequence comes from Burkholderiales bacterium, assembly GCA_031424255.1. Lineage (GTDB taxonomy): Bacteria > Pseudomonadota > Gammaproteobacteria > Burkholderiales > Usitatibacteraceae > Usitatibacter. The sequence goes on from JANPHA010000365.1 coordinate 11,441, forward strand.
CCCGTAGTACAGCCCGAAATAGACGAGACCCACCGGCAACAGCATCCACGGGCGCGAGGACTTGTTGAAGTTGAGCACGTAGTCGAAGAGGCCCGCCGAGAAACTGAAGCCGAGGCGCACCTGGAGCAGATCCATCGTCACCATCGCGAGCCCGGTGAGCAGCGCATGCAATGCGTACAGCGGCGGCGCGAGGAACATGAACGTGAATTCGATCGGCTCGGTCACGCCGGTGAGGAAGGAGGTGAGGGCCAGCGACAGCAGCAGCCCGCCGGTGGCGCGCTTGCGCTCCGGCAAGGCGGTGCGATACATCGCGAGGCACGCCGCGGGCAGGCCGAACATCATCACCGGGAAGAACCCGCTCATGAACACGCCCGCCGACGGATCGCCGGCGAAGAAGCGATTCAGGTCGCCGGTGACGCCGTGGTAATCGCCCACCAGGAACCAGGCGACATTGTTGAGGATGTGGTGCAGGCCGGTCACGATGAGAACGCGGTTGAGCACTCCGTAGACGAAGAGCCCGAGCTCGCCCGACGCGATCACGGCGCGGCTCAAGGCATCCATCGCGCCTTCGAGGAAAGGCCACCCGAGCCCGAAGACGAACGCGACCACGACGCCGGCGGCGCCCGCGACGATCGGCACGAAGCGCCGCCCGGCGAAGAACGCGAGATAGCTCGGCAGCTTGATGTCGCTGTAGCGGTTGTAGAGAGCGCCCGCGATCAGCCCCGAGATGATGCCGATCGGCACCGAGAGCTTCGCGAGTTGCCGCGCCTTGTACGCCGCGGTCGCGAGATCCTGGTACGCGGCGCCGGCCGCGGCGATCACGTCGTGCGGCACCACGATCAGCACTTCGGCGCCTTTCGTCGCGACCAGGAACGCCACCACTCCCGCGAGCCCCGCCGCGCCATGGTTCTCGCGCGCGAGCCCGACTGCGACCCCGATCGCGAAGAGCAGGCCGAGGTTGGAGAAGATCGCGCCTCCCGCCGCGGCGATCGGCGCGATGTCGAGGAGATCGGGCTGCCCGAGGCGCAGCAGCAGGCCCGCCACCGGCAGCACCGCGATCGGCAGCATCAGCGCGCGGCCGAGGGCTTGCGTGGAGTCCATCAGTCTCGCCATGTCAGCCTCCGGAGACGGAATCCGTCGATGGAGCGCGGGCGCGGGCGCGCGCTACTGCCGCCAGCTCGCGCACCGCGGCCGCGCTCGCCTGGTCGAGCGCGCGGCGCGCGAGCTCGCGGCATTCGCCCGCGTCGAGTAGCCGCGCCATGCGCTTCAGGCGCGGGATCATCGCGCAGGTCGCGGATATCTCGTGGATGCCGAGGCCGACCAGGATCGGCAGCGCGTCCACGTCGGAGCCCAACGCTCCGCACACCGATACGGTCTTGTGCTTCGCGCGCCCCGCGTCCGCGACCAGCGCGATCAGGCGCAGCACGGCGGGATGGAGCGCATCGAGGCGCGGGGCGAGTTGCGGGTGGCCGCGGTCGACCGCGAGCGCGTACTGCGACAAGTCGTTGGTGCCGATCGAGAGAAAGTCGGCCTCGGCGGCGAGCTGCTCGGCCAGCAGCGCCGAGGCCGGGGTCTCGATCATGACGCCCAGCGCCGGCGCCGCCGCGAGCCCGCGCTCCGCCACGCACTCCCCGAGGATCGCGCGCACCGCGCGAAAATCAGCGAGGTCGGTCACCATCGGCAGCAGCACGCGACATTGTCCCGCGGGCTCCACTCGCAGCACCGCTCGCAGTTGCGTGCGCAGCAGCTCCGGCTGCGCGAGGCTCGCGCGCACGCCGCGCATCCCGAGCGCGGGATTGTCCTCGTGCGGCATCGGCAGGTAGGCGATCGGCTTGTCGCCGCCGATGTCCATGGTGCGAATGCTCACCGGGCGCCCGTCGAGCGCCGTGGCGATCGCCTGGTAATCGCGCGCCTGCTCGTCCTCGTCCGGCGGCTCGCTGCGGTCGAGGAACAGGAACTCGGTGCGCAACAGCCCGCAGCCCTCGGCCCCGCACTCCAGCGCGGTGCGCGCCTCGGCGAGCGAGCCGAGGTTCGCGTTCACGCCGATGGTCACGCCGTCACGCGTGCGGCTCGGACGGCGCGCGGCCTCGATGTCGCTCGCGCGCTCGGCCGCGCGCTGCGCCACCGCGCGTTGCAGCGCGGCGCGCTGCGGCGCGGGCGGATCGACATCGAGCCAGCCGTGCTCGGCATCGAGCGCCAGCATCGTGCCGTCGGCAATCGCGAGGATCGCGGAGCCCGCCGCGACCAGCGCCGGGATGCCGCTCGCCGCGGCGAGGATCGCCATGTGCGACGTCGGCCCGCCGCGCGCCGAGCAGATGCCGGCCACGCGCGAGCGCTCGATCGCGATCATCTGCGACGGCAGCACCTCGTCGGCGAGCAGGATCGCGCCCTCCGGCAGCTCGCGCGTGCCGCCGGGCGGCTCGCCGCTCAACGCGCGCACCACCTGGTTCTCGAGATCGCGCAGGTCCGCGGCGCGCTCGCGCATGCGATCGTCGCCCACGGCCGCAAGCCCCTCGATGATCGCGCGCGTGGCCTGCCGCCAGGCGAACGCCGCGCTCTTGCCCCTTCGCATCCCGTCGCGGGAACGCTCGGCGAGATCCGGATCGCGGATCAGCTGCACATGGGCCTCGAGGAGCGCGCGCTGCTCGCCGCGTGCCGCGCCCGCCTGCGCCTCGAGATGGGACTGCACGGTCGCGAGCGCGCGCGCGAGGGCGGCCGCCTCGCCGCTTTCGTCGCTGCCACGCTCCGCCACCGCGATCTCGGGTTGCGTCCAGCGCACCGCGGGACCGATCGCGAGTCCGCGGCTCGCGATCGAGGCCTCGATGCGCTGGCGTAGCTCGCCTCTCGTCGTCGCCGGCGCTTCGCGCTTCGCTTCCCCCCGCGCCGCCGATGAAACCGGCGCTTTCACGGGCGCGAGCAGCGGCTCGAGCGCCGCGATCGCGGCCAGGGCGTCGGCCCCGCGGGCGCTCACCTCGATCGTGTCGCCGCTATGCACGCCCAGCGACATCATCGCGACCGGGCTGCGGGCGTTCGCCTTGCGCCCGAGGGCCGCGATCTCGACGACCGATGCGAACGGACGCAGCGCCGCGGCAATCTGCGCCGCGGGCCGCACGTGCAGCCCGTGCTCGAACGGCACGCGAAACGCACGGCTCGCCACGACCTGCGTTTCAGTGGTGGCGGGTGGTCCTTCGGCCGCGGCAATCTCCATCAGGAAATCGCCCACCGCCACGGCGCGATTCTCGCTGCGCCGCACGACCGCGCCGGGCGACGCGAGCACGATCGGTGTTAAGAGGCTGCGCGCGCGGCGCGCGAGGAGGTCGAGATCGAAGCGCAGCAGCGGCTGCCCGGAGCGCACGCGCTGCCCCGCGGCGACCAGCATCTCGAACCCCGCGCCCTTGAGCTCGACCGTGTCGATGCCGACATGCATGAGGACATCGACGCCGGAGGCGCTGCGCACGGTGACCGCGTGCTTTGCATCCTTCATCGCGACGATCTCGCCATCGCACGGCGCGTGCAGCACGCCCGCGGTCGGATCGATCGCCACGCCATCGCCCGCCATGCGCTCGGCGAACACCGGATCGGGCACTTCGGATAACGGCACGCACCACCCGGCGAGGGGCGCCGCGAGGATGGTGGAAGCGCTCATCGCGTGTTGTCCAGCAGCTCGATCGAATCGATCACCCAGAGCGGGTCGAGGCCGGTCTGCGCGAAGCGCATGCACAGGTCGTGGCGTCCGGTGCGCTCGGGGAGTGCCGCGCGCGGGAGCGCGGTCACCGCGTCGGATGCGCTCGCGGGGGCGAGCGGCAGGCGCGCGAGCAGCTCGCCTTCGCATGTGTCGAGATGCACCTCGAGCTCGCCCTCCGGCGTCGCCGGCCGCGCGAAGCGGATCTTCTTCGCGTCCTCGCCGATCTGGAAGTTGAACGGCACCTGGCCCACCTTCGCGATCATCGCGTTGCCGGCGTCGAGCTTCGCATCGGTATAGATCCAGCAGGGGTTCTGGATATCGACGAGGAAGGTCGCGCGCGGCCCGGCGAGCGGCGCGTCGTCCTCGAGCGAGAGCGCGATGTTGTCGCTGCAGAGCTTGAGCTCCTGGCTCTTGCGCAGGCGCGCGCCGGCATTCGCGGCGACCGCCTGCGGCGTGGCATGGGACATGCCGAGCGCTTCGTACTTCGGCGGCAGCGCCGCCACGCGGCGCTGGAAATCCGCCCAGTCGCGCCGCGCGGGCTGCGACCATCCGAGCTCCGCCACCGCCGCCGCGCGCGGAAACGTCATCCATCCGACGCGTTCCTCGGTGCGGATGTGCTCGGTCCAGACGTTTGCCTGGATGCCGAGGACATGGCGTTGCTGCTCCGGCGTGAGCGCCGGCGGCATCGGCTCGAAGCGGTACACGTCCTCGAGCGAGACCACGCGCGCGCGCCCGGGCGGCTCGGAGGCCGCGGCGCTCTGGCGGTTGTCGAAATAGAGCAGCGGGTGAGCCGCGATCACCGTGTCGTGGCCTTTCACGGCGGCCGCGAGCGCGCCGTCGATGCCGCGCCACGACATCACCACGGCGGAGGGTGGAAGGCCGGGTGCGAGGATCTCGTCCCAGCCCACGAGGCGCCGGCCGTTCGACTCGAGGAAGCGGCCGATGCGCTGCGTGAAGTAGGGCTGGATCTTCGCCGGATCGTCGATGCCGAGCTCGCGCATGCGGGAGCGCACGCGCGGCGAATCGCGCCATTGCGCCTTCTCGACCTCGTCGCCGCCGATGTGGATGTACTTGCCGGGGAAGAGCGCCATCACCTCCTGCAGCACGTCCTCGAGGAACGCGAAGGTCGACTCGTCGAGATTGAGCACGTGCGGATAGATGCCCCAGTCGGCGGGCACCGCGGCGAGCGTCCCGGAGGCGGCGCCGAGGGCGGGGTACGCGGCGAGGATCGCGGCCGCGTGCCCGGGCATCTCGATCTCCGGCACGATCGTGATGCCGCGATCCGCGGCGTAGGTGACGATCGAGCGCACGATCTCCTGAGCGTAGAAGCCGCCGTAGAGGCGCGGCTTTCCGGTCGCCGGATCGATGTCCTTGCGCGCCGCTCCCGCGGGAACGCGAAAGGCCCCCACGTCGGTCAGGGCCGGATACTTGCGGATCTGCAGGCGCCACGCCTGGTCGTCGGTCAGGTGCCAATGCAGCACGTTCAGCTTGGCGAGCGCCATCGCATCGAGGAACCGCTTGATGAATTCCGGCGACTGGTAGTGGCGCGCCGAATCGAGCATCACGCCGCGCCACGCAAAGCGCGGCGCATCGTCGATCACCACGCCCGGCAGGCGCGCAGGCCCGGACGGCATCAGCTGCCAGAGCGTCGTGGCGCCGTGGCTGAAGCCCGCGAGCGTGGCGGCGGTGATGGTCGCGCGCAGCGCTCGCACCTCGATGCGGTAGGCCTCGGGATCGCGCCCGGCCTCCTCGCGGCGGCGGAAGTTGATGGCGTCATCCTGCGGCGCGCCCTCGCGGATCACGAGGTCGAGGCGATGCGAGCGGCGAATCAGCTCACGCAGGTTGCGCGCGGCGCGTTGTGCCGCGGCATCGTTGGGCGGCACCATGATCACGGTCGCCGGCTCGATGCGCAAATCCGCCCAGCGCCGCTCGACGGATGCCGGGATCGGGACGATGGCGGGCTCGCCCGAACCCTGGGCAAGGGCCGCGGGGGGCGGCAGGCAACCAATGCAAGCGGCGAATAGTGCGCGTCGGATCATGAATGAAAAGAAGGCGGAACGTGTAGCGCGTCCCGCCTTCGAAAGGGGCCTCTACCCCTGGGAGAATACCGCGTCCACCGGCGCCTTCGCGCCTAGAGCTTGATCCTCACGGTGAAGTAGTACTGGCGGCCGTTGGCGTAGAACGCGCGCGGCTGGTCCTTGTTGGCGCCGTAGTACTTGAGGATCGGGTTGTTCAGGTTGAGCGCATCGAAGTTGAGCGAGAGGTTCTTGTTGACGTTGTAGCTGAGCGAAGCGGCGAGCGTGCCGGTGTCGTCCTGGTACTGCGGCGTGCTGCGGTCGAGCCCGACGAAGAACGCCGAGCGGTAGGTGTAGGCGACGCGCGCGCCGAAGCGGTTGTTCTCGTAATAGGCGCTCACGTTGTAGGTGTTCTTCGAGGCGCCCACCAGCGCCTGGCCGCCATCCTCCTTCGCGTCGGCGTACGTGTAGTTGGTCTGCACGCCGAAGCCCATGATGAGCGGCTGCTGCCACGCGAGCTCGATCCCCTTCACCTTGCCGCTGCTGTTGATCGGCGCGGAGATCGTGTAGACGTCGAACGCATTCGTGCGGATGTTGAGCAGCGTCGTCTGGTACGTGCCGAACGCCACGTAGTTCTTCAGGTTCATGTAGAACAGCCCCGCCGAGAGCAGCGAGCGCGGCGCGAAATACCACTCCCACGTCGCGTCGAGGTTGTCCGAGCGGATCGGCTTCAGGTCCGGGTTGCCGCCGTTGCCGGTGTGCGTCGTGTCATCGGCGGTGATCGATCCGCCGAGCGCGCTGAAGTCGGGGCGCGCCATCGTCTTCGCCGCCGCGAGGCGCACGACCATGTCGCGGGCCAGGTCGAGCTTGAAGTTGGCGCTCGGCAGCACGTCGTTGTAATCGTGCGAGACGAGCTTCCTGTAGAACGAGCCGAATGCCGACGTGGTGATCGCTCCCGGCACCGAGCACGGCTTCATCACCGCGCAGACGTCGCCGGGAATCGCGACGTTCACCGTCACGCGCTCGCCGGTGCGCACGAAGCGCACGCCCGCGTTGGCGCTCCAGCCGGTGCCCTCGAAGTTCGCCATCACGTAGCCGGCGTCGACTTTCTCCTTGATCGCGAATTCGCCCGGCCAGTACTGCCTCACGAGCGGGTCGCGGTTCGAATACAGGTCGCCCCAGCGCTCGAGCTCGCCCTGGGAAATCTGCCAGACGTTGCGCGGGAAATCGCCGCCGAGGCGGCTCGCGAAATTGCCCGGATAGGTGTCGCCGTTCCACGCCGGCAGGTTGGCCGCGGCGAACGGATCCGGGCCCGCGAAGTTCGGCCCCTGCGCGACCTGGTGCGTATCGCGCTTGTGCTCCGCGGTGCGCGCGCCGAACTTGATGTTGCTGAACATGCCGCGATCGAAGGCCCACTCGCCGTCGATCTGGCCATACGTTTCCTTGTCGGTCGTGCCCGCCGGGCTCGCGCCGAAGATCCAGTCGAGCGAGGTGCCGGTGAAGACCGACGGATGCCCGCTGGGGAACGCGACGTCGACCGGAGAGCCGACGCCATGCATCGAGTAGCTCGCGCCGGTATTGAGCACGTCGCCCTCGAACACGTCCTGCTTGGGCGTCTCGCCCCGGCCCTTGGTGGCGCCGATCTTGCCCGAGACACTCAGCCGATCGGTCGCGCGCCAGCGCGCGTCGAGGTTGTAGTACTCGGTTTCCGAGAATGTGCCGGGGCGGTAGATGTTGTCGACGATCGCGTACTGCACCGGCGCTGCGGTCGTGCCGGCGTTCGGGAACGTGGCCGCGACGATCGTGCCGTTGCGCACCGTGTAGGTGGCCGGGACGCGATTGTCGGTGCCGAACACGTGGCTGCCCCAGAACATCCAGTTGCGGTTGTAGTTGGTCGCTTCCATGCGCGACTTGAACGCGTTCAGATCCAGCTCGAGGTTGTCGAGGGGCTTCACCTGGATGTCGATCAGGCCGCCCTTGCGCTCGCGCACCTGCTCGAAGAGCGCGGAGCCGATCAGCGTCGGGTAGAACGCGTTGGCCAGATCGGGGCGCGCGGCCGCGAGCGCGCTGCCGGGCGCGACCTGCCCGTAGCCCAGGATCTCCTGGCCGTCGCGGCGCAGGTGGCGCTTCTCCGAGAAGCCCTGGATCAGCACCCCCGCCGTGTTGGCGTCGTTCTTCCAGTTGATGAGCGCGGAGAGCTGCGGATCGGTCTTCTTCGGCAGGTCCGCGTAGACCGCGCCCACCGAGCCTTCGAGCGTCACCTGCTTCGCGAATTGCAGCGGGCGGCGCGTGATGATGTCGACCGCCCCCGCGACTCCGCCCTCGATGAGGTCGGCGGTGGCGCTCTTGCGGATGATCACCTGGCTCACCAGCTCCGAGGGCAGCAGCGAGAAGCTCACGCTGCGGCCCACGAGCCCGACCTGGTCGAGCACGAACCAGTCGCCCGAGGCCACCGGGTGCCCGTTGATCAGCGTCTGCGTGAGGCTGGGGTTGGTGCCGCGCATGCTGACGCGGTCGTTCTCGTCGAAGCCGCCCGATCCGCCCGATTGCGAGCTGATGGTGACGCCGGGCACGCGCGCCACCGCATCGGCGATGTTCTTGTCGGGATTCTTGCCGATATCCTCGGAGGTGATGACTTCCACCACCGCATCGGCATTGCGCTTGGTCTCGAGCGATTTCTCCAGGGAAGCGCGGATGCCGGTGACGGTCACCGTTTCCTTGGTCTCGGGCTTGGCCTGTTGTGCCTGGGCCTGCAGGGCCATGCTCGCCAGGGCGAAAGCGACCGCGGAGGCGAGGGGCGTGGGTTTCATGTTCATGTTGTCTCTCCCAGATGGGTACGTTGGATCCGGCGCCATGCCAATGTATGACCACTGTATTCCAATCAGGTACCACTTTGTCAAGTGTTGTCTAATTGGTATTTGACTGGTAGCATAAATCCATGACCCCGCTCGCCAAGATCCTTCGCCTCGATCCGGGCAACAACCTGCCGCTCTACCAGCAGCTGCAGCGCGCGCTGCGCGAGGCGATCGAGAAACGCGTGCTCGGGCCCGACGACGCGCTGCCCGCCGAGCGCCAGATCGCGTCCGATCTCTCGGTGTCGCGCATCACGGTGCGCAAGGCGATCGACGGGCTGGTCGAGGAGGGACTGCTGGTGCGCCGGCAGGGCTCGGGCAACTTCGTCGCCGCGCGCATCGAGAAGAATTTCGCCAAGCTCACGTCGTTCTCCGAGGACATGCGCTCTCGCGGCCGCACGCCGCGGAGCGTGTGGCTGAAGAAATCCGAGGGCCAGGTGACCCCGGAAGAAGCGCTCACGCTGCGCCTGTCGCCGGGAGCGCCGGTGTATCGCTTCCACCGGCTGCGCTTCGCCGACGAAGCACCCATGTGCCTCGAGTTCGCGACCATCGCCGCCGGATGCCTGCCGTCGCTCGACGCGGTCGGCAAGTCGCTCTACGAGGCGCTGGAGAAGGCCGGCAACCGCCCGGTGCGGGCGCTGCAGCGCCTGCGCGCGCTGCTCCTCAACGCGGAGCAGGCGAAGCTGCTGCATGCGCGCGAGGGCGATGCCGGCCTGCTGGTCGAGCGCGTAGGCTTCCTGCGCGACGGCAGCTCGGTGGAGTTCTGCCAGTCCTACTATCGCGGCGATACCTACGACTTCGTCGCCGAGCTCAGCTCGCCGAATGAATAGCCCCGATCCGCGCGCGACCCTGATGTTCCGCGAGGCGGCGGAGGCGGGCGCCGCCGTGGGCGTGCAATTCGAGCGCAACCAGGCGGCGGCCGCGCGGCTGGGCGCGCGCCTGCGCTCGGAGGCGCCGCGCGTCGTCGTCACGTGCGCGCGCGGCAGCTCCGATCACGCCGCGACCTTCGCCAAGTACCTGATCGAGACGCGCGTCGGCGTGATCACCGCCTCGGCCGCGCCTTCGGTGTCGTCGGTGTACGGCGCGCTGCAGGACCTGCGCCAATGCCTCTTCGTCGCGATCTCGCAATCGGGCCGCAGCCCCGATCTCCTCGCGACCGCGCAGGCGGCGAAGGAGGCGGGCGCGCTGGTGGTGGCGCTGGTGAACGACGAGGATTCTCCGCTGGCGCTCGCCGCCGACCACTTCCTGCCGCTCTGCGCGGGCCCCGAGCAGAGCGTCGCCGCGACCAAGTCGTACCTCGCCTCGCTCGCCGCGATCGTGCATCTGGTCGCCGCGTGGACCGGCGATGCGCGTCTCTACGATGCGCTCGCCGGCGCTCCCGGCCAGCTCGCGCGCGCGTGGGAGCTCGACTGGGCGACGGCGCTGCCGAAGCTCGAGAGCGCGAGCCATCTCTTCGTGATCGCGCGCGGCGTGGGCCTGGGCATCGCGCAGGAAGCCGCGCTCAAATGCAAGGAGACGTGCGGCCTGCATGCCGAGAGCTTCAGCTCCGCCGAGGTGCGCCACGGCCCGCAGGCGCTGCTGCAGGGCGGCTTCCCGGCGCTGCTCTTCGCGCAGGACGACGAGACGCGTTCCGGCATCGAGGCGCTCGGCGCGGATCTCGTCGGGCGTGGAGTCGATGTGATGATCGCGGGCGGCGAAGTCGCCGGCGCCACGATCCTGCCCACGCTCGACGTGCATCCCGCGATCCAGCCGCTCGCCTTTGCGCAGAGCTTCTATCGCTTCGCCAACGCGCTCGCGATCGCGCGCGGCTTCGACCCCGACCGGCCGCCGCACCTTCGCAAGGTGACCGAGACGACATGAGCCTCGAAGCGCTCGCGAATGCGCGCGTATTGACCGACGACGGGCTGGCGGCCGGGCGCATCGTGCTGCTCGACGGCGAGCGCATCGCAGGCGTGGTGGGGCCCGACGATCCGCGTTGCGCGCGTGCCCGGCGCCGTGACCTGGGGGGAGCGTTGCTGCTTCCCGGCTTCGTCGACAGCCAGGTGAACGGCGGCGGCGGGGTGCTCTTCAACGACGATCCCAGCGTCGAGACGATCGCGGCGATCGCGCAGAAGACGCCGGGCGTCATCGGCGTGCACATCGAGGGCCCGTTCATCAACGCGGCGCGCAAGGGCGCCCACGACGCGGCCAAGTT
>JANPHA010000366.1:0-25105 GCA_031424255.1 Burkholderiales bacterium
AAAGGCGGAACGCTAGTTCCGCCAGGTGGGAAACCGTGGTCTGTCCCCGGTTTTCTATCTGCCTGAAGCGTAGCGGGTGTTGAATTCGCGATGCAGGCGGTCGCGCACGACGCGGTCCCTGCCGGTGACGGGCAGCGGCCCTACCGACTCGCCGTCGCGCGTATAGAGATCCATGTCCTTCGCCCAGCCGTGCGTCTCCAGCACGAAGCGCCGTGTGTGGCCCGGCGCGGGCGCCGGCAACGCGCCGAACTCGAGATGCAGCTCGTCGCCCGGACCGATGATGGCCAGCGCATCGTCCTGCTCGCGCACGAGTGCCGCCGCCGGCCCGATCGCCGTGTAGAAGCCGGGCTGAGTGCGTGTGTCCCAGAGGGGGTCGCGGTGCGCGTAATCGTAATCGGGCTGCTGCTGCGGACCGGTCGTGCGCCGCGGGAACCCGGCGCGGCGCACCTCGGCAATCGCCAGAGGTGCGGCATGAATCGCGATCGGCGCACTCTCGGCCCACGCGACCGCGAGGCGATCCCAGTAGATCTCCTGGTTGGTGGTGAGGCGCAGCGCGCGCGTGCCCTGTGGAAGCGCCGGCAGCGGCACCGCGATCCGCCGTGGCATTCCCGCGGGATAGCCGAACTCCTTCAGCACGACGCGCCAGCGCCCATCGGCGCCTTTCGCTTCGAGCGTCGGCGCGCGGTAGTCGGCCTTCGCCTGCCACGCCGCGAACATCGTCTGCGAGTACGGATACTCGATCCAGCCGTCGGCGACGAGCAGCGCCTGTCCGGGCGCGGCGTCGAGGCTCGAATCGAAATCGAGCGTGAGCACGTGGTCGCGCGCGAGTCTGCCGATGAAGCGCCGATCGTGCGGGCCAGGATCGGCAGCGCGCTTGTCGACCTCGCGAAGCTCGGCGGTCACGTCCTCGCCGCGGTCGTTCGACACGCGCACCGGCAATGCCTCGCGGCGGAAATAGAACGCCTTCCCCGTGACCCTGGGCAGGCCGATCTGCATGCGCTCATCGAGCGCCATGTTCCAGCCGGCGGGAAGGTCGTGGGCCACGAGGCGCACCGAATCGATGTACGCGGCCTCTTCCATCGGCTCGCCGATCTTGATCGCGAAACGTCCGTCCTTCTCGCGCAGCGCGCCCTGCGGGAAAAGGAAATTCTCCCAGGGGCGCGGCGAGGCATATTCGCCCGGCGCGACGAGATAGCCGAGCCCGCCCACGCCGAGGAAGTCGCTCACGAACGCGAAGCGGCCACCGTCCCACGCGAAGATCAGCGGGCAGCTCGAGAGCTGGCGCTGGGTCTCGAGGAGGCGATGCAGCTTGCCCGGCTCGAGTGCCAGCTCCGTCTGGAACACGCCGTCGGGCCAGTCGATCGCGAGGTAGTCGATCTTTGCCGCGCCGCCGAGCCCGAGCGCGAGCGGCACGAGGCTCTGCCCGGGACCCGAGAAGCGTCGCAACGTGTCGTCGATCACCGCGCGGCCGCCCACGCGCGCCGTGAGCCGGGCGCCGATGCCGGAGGCGTTCGAGCGCGATGTCGCCGCCGTGGCGTCGCCGCCGGAGAGCGCGATCCACGCGAACGGGAAGCGCCCTCGTCCGGGGCGCCGTACGCGCACCGCACCGTCCTTGTGATACGTGATGAGCGATGGACCCTTCGCGTCGAGTGCCGCGAGCGTCCACGACACGATCGAGTCGTCGTCGATCGAGAAGACCTTCTGCGCGCCATTCGCCGCGACGCTCCAGATCGCCATGCCGTGAGGCGTCGTCGCGGCGATCTCCATGCGGCCGTCGCCGTCGACATCGGCCACCGCGAGTTGCGCGCGCGCGTGATCGGCGAGCGCTCCCGACGCGGGCACGAGCGTCGCCGCCGACCAGTTGCCGTCGCGCGCTCTTTTCCATGAGCGCAGCGCCAGATCGGGCGTGAGCGTGAGGAGCCGCGTCTCGCCATCGTCGTCGAGGCGCGCATCGACCACCGCGAGCGCCGGCTCGCGCGTGAACGCTTCGAAGCCGCGCGCCGCCTTCCACGACCACAGCCGCTCGTTCGCGAGCACCTCGTGCCCGCCGCCCGCGTGCAGCACCACGAGATCGAGATCGCGGTCGTCGTCGAGATCCGCGGCGAGAACCTGCAGCGCGCCCGAAGCCTTCGCCGGCTTCGGCAGGCGATCGGCAAGCGAGCGGAACGTGCCATCGCCGTTGTTCGAGAGCAGCACGCGATCGCCCTTCTGCGTGACGACGAAGATGTCGAGGTCGCCATCGTGATCGGCGTCGAAGAGCATGCAGTCGCGCGCCGCACCCAGCGCCTTCAGTGCCGGCACGTCGCGAGCTTTCCATACGCCGCGCGGCTGTTGCACCACGAGCACCGGAGCCGCTTGAGCACCGCATAGGAGCGCATCGACGAGGCCGTCGTTGTCGATGTCGCCCCAGGCGGCGAACTCGATCGCGGGGAAGCCGGCGAGCGGCTCCGCGCCCGCGGAGCCGAGGCCGCGCGGAAGATAGAGGGTCGCGCGACCGTCGCCCTCGAGATCGACCGCGGAGGCCACCGGCCGGCTGCGAAATCCGGAGGACGGCGCGACCAGGTCCTCCGCTGGCGCGAACAGCTCTCCCGCTGGCTTCGCCGCCGCGGTTGGTCTCGAGGGCGATCCCACCGCTTCGGCCCGCGGACCCATGCGCGTGTACTTGAACTCCGCGAGCCGCGCGAGCGGGTTGTTGCGCAGGCGCTCGAATGCGTCGAGCCGCTCGGCCGCCTCCCGCGCCCTGCCCATCCGGGCGAGCGCCTGCGAGGCGCCATAGAGCGCGCTGCGCAGCCGCGCATCGCGCATGGCGGCACTTTCATAGAGCGGGAGCGCATCCTCGGCGCGTCCCTGCGCGAGCAGCGCCTGGGCGAGGAAATAGCGCGCGTAGGCATCGTCGGGGGCGGCCTCGACCACGCTCCGCAAGAGCGGCTCGGCCTCTTTCGGCGCGCCCGCGTGCAGCGTGAGGAGCCCCAGCACATACGCGGCGCGCATGTCGTCCGGGCGGTCGCGCGCAAGCGCCTTCAGCAGCTCGAGCGCAGCGCGTTCATCGCCCTCCTGCTGCCGGTTCATCGTGGCGATCGCGAGGTCGAGCCGCGCCTCGGGCCAGCCGGGATAGCGCGCCGCGAGTGCCGCGAACACCTCGCGCGCCGGAGCGAACTCGAAGCGGCCCATCAGCCCCACGCCGCGGTCGAGCTCGGCGAGCTGCGCGGCACCGGGCACCTCGACCTTCGCGGCCGGCGGCGGCTCGCTCTTTCCGCAGCTCGCCAACGCAAGCGCGAGTGCCAGCCCCACCAGCGCGGCGGCGCTCCTACTTGCGCAGCTTGCGCTTCGCATTCCGGATGCGCTTTTCGATGGTCGACTTGTCGATCGTCGCGTCCCCGGCGGCTGCCAGCCACGGACGCGCGAGGTAGCCGTGCACTTCGCTGCGCAAGTGCGAGCGCATGTCATGACCGAGGCGCCGCGCGCGTTCGGCGCGCAACGCATCGACATCGATCGGCGCCACGACCACCTTCTCGCCCGGGCCGGCATCGGCCTGCGCGAGGATGCGCCCGTCGTAGTCGACCACCATGCTGCCGCCCGGCCAGCTGAACGGTGGATAGTTGCGCATCTGCGCACCCTGGTTCGCGGCCACGACGTACGCGGTGTTCTCGACGGCGCGCGCGCGGTTGAAGAGCGTCCACCAGTCCATCGGCGGCGTGGCGCCCCACGGATCCATGTACGCCGACACTCGCACCAGGATCTCGGCGCCGTTGAACGCGAGCTGGCGGATGGTCTCGGGGAACAGCCAGTCGTAGCAGATCGCGACTCCGATCTTGCCGATCTCGGTATCGGCGACCGGGAACGGATCGTCCTTGTAGCCCGGCAGATCGTGGGGGCTCGCGTGCACTTCCCACGGAATCCACGGATTCACCTTGCGGTACTTGAGCAGGATGCCCTTCGGTCCCACCAGCACGGTGGTGTTGAAGACCGCGCCGGGCCAATCGGGATCGCTCTCGATGAAGGTGCCGGTCTGGATGTAGCAGCCGTATTTCCTCGCGAGCTTCTCGTAGGCTGTGGTGTGCTCGTTGGGCACCGGCACGGCGAGGTGCTTGCGCAGCTGCGCGACCGTCTCGTAGACCGGCGCCGCATGCGCGAACTCCGGGAACGCGAGCAGGCGCACGTCGAAGAACGGCTCGTAGCCGACGATCGTCTGCTCGACGATGGCGCACATGCGCCGCGTGCGTTCGGCGATCTCGGTGCGTTTCGTGGGACAGGGAAAATCGGTCTGGCAGGCAGCGGCGTGGAATCTCATCGGGAGGCAGCGGTCTTTGTTGCCCCGACGGGCGCCGCGACATACCGCTTCATCTCGCTCTGCCCCTCGGTGATCTCGTAGGTGGCGTCGGCGGCGATCGGCCCGCGGAATTGCTGCACCAGGTTGCTGCCCGGCCAGCGGATCTCGAGCAGCTCGACCGAATCCGCCCTGCCGAGGCCCAAGTGCGGCCGCAGGCTCGAGGCGCCGAAGCTGCCGCCGCTGGAGACGACGCGGTGGATCTCGCGCGGGCCCGACGGTGTCGCGACGACCGCCTTGATGCGCGCGCCCACCGCGAGGCGGTTGGCCTTGACACCGTTCAAGCGAAGCTTGAGCCAATGGTTGTCGTGTCCGGGATTCTTGTAGAGCACGCTCCAGAACTTGTCGCTCTGGATCGCGCCTCCCATCACCTCGAACACGTCCTGCTGGCCGTCTCCGGTCGTGTCACCGAACGCGACGGCGTGCCCCTTCTGCAGGTGGCCGAAACCGCCCGACGTGGTGACGTCCTGGAAGCCCTGACCCGCGTTGTTGCGGAACATCCGGTTGGGCACGAGCGTCTTCAGCGACGGCACGCCGGTTCCCAGGTAGAAGTCGAGCCAGCCGTCGTTGTCGAGATCGCCGAAGTTGGCGCCCATCGTGAGCAGCAGCTGGTCGATGCCCATCTCGCGCGCGACATCGGTGAACGTGCCATCGCGGTTGTTGTGGTACAGGCGCGGCCGCTCGCCCTTCGCGTTCGCCTTGTCGCCGAGCACCTCGCGCACGACGTCCGGCAGGCTCGCGGAGTAACCGGTCACGAAGATGTCCTGCCAGCCGTCGTTGTCGTAGTCGAAGAACCAGGTGGTGAAGCTCACGGTCGGCTCCGCCACGCCGGCGCGCGTCGTTACGTCCTCGAATCGCGGCCGGCCGTTGGTGGGCCCGAGGTTGTGGAACAGGCGATTGGACGATCCGAGGATCGAGACATAGAGGTCGGGCCAGCCGTCGTTGTCGTAGTCGCCCCAGACAGCGCCCTTCACCATGCCGTCGATACGGATGCCGGATTCCGCGCCCACCTCCGTGAACGTGCCGTTGCCGTTGTTGAGGTACAGCTTGAAGTTGGGCGTGCCGTCGGGCCACCTCACCTTGGAGCGCAGGATCTCGTAGCCGATGAACAGGTCGAGCAGCCCGTCGCCGTTCACATCGGCCCAGGTCGCGGTCTGGCTCGGATAGTAGGCGAGCAGCCCCGCCTTCGCGGTCACGTCGGTGAACGTGCCGTCGCAGTTGTTGTGCAACAGCGAGGGCGGAAACTTGCCGGTGTCGTGCAGCCAGGCGCCGCGCATCACCAGAGCGTCGATGCAGCCGTCGTTGTCGTAGTCGGCCTGGAAGATGTCGAGCCCGCCGACGATGCCCTTCAGGCCCGCCTGCTCCGTCATGCGCGTGAAGTTGCCGTCGCCGTTGTTGTGGTAATACTGGAGCTGATCGCGGATGCCCATGTGCGAGATCATCAGGTCGAGGTGCCCGTCGTTGTCGAAGTCCTCGAGGATCACGCCGCCCGCCTGCCCGAACTCGACAACGCCGCGGCTCGCCGCGACGTCGCGGAACATGCCGATGTCGTACTGCGACTTGAACGACTCCGGCGGGATCAGCCATTTGCGCGGAACGCCGCCGGGATACTCGCCGAGCGTCATCGCGCCGATGTTGAGGAGCCAGCGGTACGCAAGCGCGCCGTCGGGCTGCACTTTCGGGTTCGCGAGCAGCTCGCCGTAGCGCTTCACCGCCTCGCTCATCCCGAGCCGCCACGGATGCACGCCGCCGCCCTGGACCGGGAACAGGCACGAATCGGAATTGTGGTTCCACGCGCAGTTCTGCAGCTCGCCCATGCGGAAATGCGCGAACGCGATCTCGGCCTTGAGGACCTCCGCGTGGGCCGGCGTCAACAGCGCTCCGAGCTCCTTCTGGATCTGCTCGAGGGTCGCGATCGCCGCCTCGGAGCTGCCCGCGATGAGGTAGGTGTCGGAGATCTCGCGCATCAGGTCGAAACGCTTCTGCGGGTCGCGCTCCTTCGCCAGGGCATCGCGCAAAAATGCGACCTTCTCCGACGGCTGGTCCCACGGGTTGTCCCAGACGCCTTCGGCCTGCGCCATCGAATCGAGCTGCTTCACCATGTCGAAGGCCGGCGCCTCTCGCTTCGATGGCGCCGAAGTGCGCAGGACGATCACCGTGGCGATCGCGAGAACCGCGACGATCGCGCTCGCCGCCAGGGCTTTGGGCGCCGCGCGCACGATCACTTCCGCGGTGCCGGAATGACTTCTTCGCGGCCGTCGGGCCCGAGCCGCATGCCGTGCGCCTCGAGGTACTGCTCGTAGGCGCGTTGCGCTTCCGGATCGACCCGCGGCGGCGTGACCGGCATTGCGCGCGGAGCGCCGCCCGCCCCCTTGGGCAGCACCCACACCTTCACCAGCCGGTCTCGATTCGGGCACTGCCGGTCGCGCGCCTGGGTGAGGAAGACGTTCTCCTCGGGCGCGAGCTTCGCGACGAGATCCACGGGCTGGCGAGCGACGTCGATGTCGACCGTCGGATCGCGCTCGCCCTCGAAGCGATACTCGAAATCGAGCGTGGTGGAGAGCTTCTTCAGCACTTCGGAGAGCTTCGCCCCGCGCGCCACCAGGTGCACGCCCGTCTTGCAATCGCCCTTGCGCACCTCGATCACCGGCACCGCGCGTGCCTCGAATGCGATCGACATCGCCGCGCAGAATCCCGCGATTGCGCCGAGCATGCCGCACTGCACAATGATTTTTCGCATGGCCAGGATGTTCGAACCAGAGCCGCATTCTACTCAAGCGGCACATGCCGCTGCGACCCGCCGCGTTCGATTTCGAATCGACGGACTTTTTTTGACACGCAGGCCGACTTCCTGCAAATCAGCGGATTGGTTATGGCGTATGCTTCACATCGCTATATGGACCGTTGTTTCATATGCTGGAATCACACAATAGGCACGACGCTTCGCAAGAAGCAAGACGCCAAGTCAATCGGAGGCAGTCACCATGAAACACATCAAGATCCTTCTCGCGGCGGCTCTCGGGTGCGCGCTCGCCGCATGCGGCGGGGGCGGCGGCAGCGACGACGCGGGCCCGGCCAACCCGCTGACCGTGAGGAAAGCGAGCTGCGGCGCGAACGACAAGATCGAAACCGGATTCCAGGGCCAGGTGCCCGCGGCGCTGCGCACCGTCGGCGGCTTCAAGGGATTCAACTGCAACCTCGAGCTTGTCGGCCAGAGTCGCAACGACGGCGCGAGCTGGCAGGCGGCGCGTTTCCAGAATTGCATGTACTACGACACCGCCTCGGCGACGGCGAACCGCACCCAGCAAGGTGTCGTGGTAGTCGACGTCACCAATTCCGCGGCCCCGAAGATGACGATGTCGCTCAGCACGGTCGGCATGTTCGATCCGTGGGAATCGCTCAAGGTGAACGAGCGCCGCCAGCTTCTCGGCGCGGTGAACGCGTTAAACGGCAATGGCGGCCCGGAAATCGATCTCTATGACCTGTCCGCCAACTGCGCCTCGCCGCAGCTGCTCGCGACCAAGGCCGTCGGCCTCGATACCGGCAACGACCCGGTCAAGGCGGCGGTGCGCGGACACGAAGGCAACTTCGCGGTCGACGGCCTCACCTACTACGGCAGCAGCCTCGCGGGCCGTTACGTCTATGCGATCGACATCACCAACACCACGCAGCCGAAGATGATCAGCAAGTGGGACAACTCGATCGCAGTCGATCCCCGCGGCATCCACGGCTTCGAGCTGAGCCCCGACGGCAACCGCCTTTACGCCACGAGCCTCGGCCAGGGCGGCGCCAACTCCGCACGCACCGGCGGCCCCAACAATGGGCTCATCATCCTCGATACGAGCGAGGTACAGTCGCGCAAGGCGAACGCGCAGATGAAGATCATCAGCACGCTCTTCTGGGATGATGGCGGCGGCGCGCAGACCACCATCCCGGTGAGCATCGGCGGCAAGCCGTTCGTGATCTTCGTGGACGAGGCCGGATCGGGCGGCAACAACACCGCCGGTTACGCGGCTTCATGCGCCGCGAAGCTGCCGGCATGGCCGATGGCGCGCATCATCGACATCGCCGATGAGAAGGCGCCGAAGATCGCGTCGCGTCTGGCACTCGAGATCCACGACCCGGCCAACTGCGAGAAGATCACGCCGGACCTGGCCGGCCTCACGAGCTTCACCTACGGCGCGCACTACTGCACCGTGGATGACCGGGCCAATGCCCAGCTGCTCGCGTGCGGATACTTCGAATCCGGCATCCGCGTCTTCGACATCCGCGACCCGCTGCGGCCGAAGGAGATCGCGTACTACAATCCGCCGTCGGTCACGACGCCGAGCCCGGGCTCGCAGAACATGCGCACCGCCGCGACCGGCCGCGCCGACCATTGCACCGCGAACTTCCACATCGACAAGGTGAAGGGCGAGCTCTGGACGACCTGCCAGGACAACGGCTTCATGACGCTCAAGTTCACCAACGGCGTGTATCCGTTCAAGTAATCGTTGTCGCACCCTCCCAAGCCCCGGCGATTGCTCCGGGGTTTTTTGACACTCCGTGCTGTTTTCCTGACAATCCGTGCAAGGTTCCTGAAAGACAACACGCGTTCAATCGGCCATAACAGAGTAGTTCCCAAGAAGAGCAAGAAACGAGCAAACCCCGCCATCGAGGAGAAACCCATGACCCGATTCCTCTGCGTTCCGCTCCTGATCGCCGCCGCAACGCTCGCCGCCTGTGGTGGCGGCGGCTCCTCCCAGGAAGAAGTTACCTTCAACGTACCCAAGGCCAGTTGCGGTTCGGGCGACAAGCCCGAGACCGCGCTGCAGGGCCAGGTGCCCGCCGCGCTGCGCGCGAGCGGCTTCACCGGGTTCAACTGCAACCTGCAGCTCGCGAGCCAGAGCCGCGGCGACGGCGCCAACTGGCAGACCACGCAGTTCGTCGACAAGGCCGGCCACAAGTGCGCCTACCACGGCACCGCCATCGATACCGCGAATCGCACGCAGCTCGGCGTTCGCGCGCTCGACATCACGAACTCGGGGTCACCGGTGCATACGACGTCGCTCACGACGCCTTCCATGCTCGACCCATGGGAATCGCTCAAGGTGAACGAGCGCCGCCAGATGCTGGGCGCCGATAACGGCCACAACGGCGGCGGCGGCCCGGAGCTCGACATCTACGACATTTCCGGCGATTGCCGCTTCCCGCAGCTGCTGTCGGTCACGGCCATCGGCAAGGACCTCACCAACGGCGGCATCACCGCCCCGGTCGTCGGCCACGAGGGCAGCTGGGCGCCCGACGGCCTCACGTACTACGGCGGCGACCTGGCCAACTCGCAGTACTACGCGGTCGACACGGTGAACGCGCTCAAGCCGAAACTGCTGGCCACGTGGAAGCCGGGGGTCGCGAACGTCCACGGCCTGGCGATCAGCGACGACGGCAACCGCGGCTATTTCGTCTCGCTTGCCTTTCCGACGCTGCCGCTGTCCACGTCGCCCACCACCAACGGGCTCTTCATCGTGGACCTGACCGATATCCAATCGCGCAAGGCCAATCCCCAGTTCAAGGAGATCAGCCGCCTGCTGTGGAAAGACGGCTCGCTCGCGCAGCACACCATCCTGGTGAAGATCAACTCGAAGCCGTACATCATCTTCGTGGACGAGGGCGGCTCCGGCGGACTCAGCAACCCCACCACCGTGCAGGCCGCGTGCGATGCCAACCTGCCGCTCTTCCCGTTCGCGCGCATCATCGACATCTCCGACGAGAAGAACCCGAAGACGATCTCGCGGATCATGCACGAGATCCACAACCCGGCGAACTGCTCTAAGGTCCTACCCGATATCGCGGGGCTCAACGTGTTCACCTACGGCAGCCACTACTGCAGCGTGGACAACAAGCAGAATGCGACCACCCTCGCCTGCGGCTACTTCAACTCCGGCATCCGCGTCTTCGATATCCGCGACCCGGAACGCGTGAAGGAAATCGCGTACTACAACCCGGCGGGCACGACCACGCCGAGCCCGGGCTCCAACCACGTGACCTTCGCCGCGCTCGGCAACCAGTGGCGCGCCGGCGGTCCCGATTGGTGTTCCGCGCAGGTGCACCTGGACGCGGCCGCGGGGACGTTGTGGACGACGTGCCAGGACAATGGCGTGCTGGTGCTGAAGTTCACCAATGGCGTGTGGCCCTTCTCGGGAACCACGACTCCCCCGGGCCAGCAGAATTGAGGTTCGCGTGACCCCGGAAAGACCCGGCGGATCCACGCCGGGTTTTTTTTCACGCTCACACAGAGGAGGGAAACCATGAACAAGCTATCGCTACTCGTCTTCCCCACGGTCGCGCTGGCGCTCGCCGCATGCGGCGGCGGCGGCTCGAGCATGGAGGATGAGCATCCGAACTCCGTCTCCAAGGCCTCCTGTGGCGCCAACGACAAGGTCGAGACCGCATTGCAGGGCCAGGTGCCCGCGGCGCTGCGCGCATCGGGGTTCAAGGGCAACAACTGCAACCTCGAGCTCGCCGGCCAGGTGAAGGGCGACGGCGCCAGCTGGCAGACCGCGCGCTTCCAGAATTGCCTCTACCACGACACCGCGGCGGCGACCGCGAACCGCACCAACCTGGGAACCGTGGTGGTCGACGTCTCCAACGCATCGCAGCCGCGCGCGACGGCGTATCTCACGACGACATCGATGCTCGACCCGTGGGAGTCGCTCAAGGTGAACGAGCGCCGCCAGCTGCTCGCGGCGGTGCACGCGGTGAACGGCGGGCTGCAGGCGAGCGGCGCCGGCGGCGGCGGACCGCAGCTCGATCTCTACGACGTGTCCGCCAACTGCGCGCAGCCGCAGCTGCTGTCGGTCACGCCGGTCGGCACCGGCACCGACGGCGGCGCCAAGGCGCCGGTTCCCGAAGGGCAGACGCTGATCGGGCACGAAGGCGACTTCGCGCCGGACGGGCTCACCTACTGGGGCAGCGACATCGCGCACAGCCTCTACTACGCGATCGACATCACCAACACCACGAAGCCCAAGTTGCTCGGCACCTATCTCAACACGTTCGGGCGCGTTCACGGGCTGTCGATCAGCGATGACGGCAACCGCGCGTATTTCACGTCCATCGGCGCCGGCAATCCCGATCCGTCGGTTAACCCGTCGAACGGCCTGATCATCGCCGACGTGAGCGATATCCAGTCGCGCAAGGCGAACCCGCAGGTGCGCGTGCTGGGAACGCTCTTCTGGAAGGACGGCGCCACCGCGCAGCACACGATCCCGGTGAAGATCGGCGGCAAGGCCTACATCATCCACGTCGACGAGGCCGGGTCCGGCGGCAACAATCCCACCGGGTGGACCAACGCGTGCAATGCGAACCTGCCGGCCTGGCCGTTCGCGCGCATCATCGACGTGAGCAACGAAGCGGCGCCGAAGGTCGTCACGAAGCTGATGCTCGAGATGCACGATCCGGCCAATTGCTCGAAGGTGATCCCCGACCTCGCGGGCCTCACCGGCTTCACTTACGGAAGCCACTACTGCAGCGTGGACGACAAGACCAACGCGACCACCCTCGCCTGCGGATATTTCAATTCCGGCATTCGCGTGTTCGATATTCGCGACGTGCTGCGGCCGAAAGAGATCGCGTACTACAACCCGGCCGGCACGACCACGCCGAGCCCGGGCTCGAACCACCTGATCGCGCTTCTCGGCAACCAGTGGCGCGCGGGCGGGCCTGACTGGTGCTCGGCGCAGGTCCATCTCGACAAGGCCAAGGGCGAGCTGTGGACGAGCTGCCAGGACAACGGCTTCCTGGCGCTCAAGTTCACCAACGGAGCGTGGCCATTGCGCTGATGGCCGCTGCATTTCCTCCCGTGAAAAACCCGGTGGACTCCGCCGGGTTTTTTTCGGCATTAGGGTTTTCCCGGGTTGACTCGCGAAAGTAACGGACGATAATTCGAATTCAAAAGAATGAACCTCGATTTCATTCAATGAAACGCTCGGGGAGGGGGGGACTTATGAGCAAGACCGCGATCGTTGCGCTATCGGCATTGAGCCTCGTGCTCGGTGCGTGTGGAGGCGGCGGAGGCAGTGCGGATTCCGGTTCGATTCCGCTCACGGTCCCGAAGGCGAGCTGCGGCTCGAGCGACAAACCCGAGAGCGGCTTGCAGGGCCAGGTGCCCGCGGCGATGCGCCAAGCCGGCTTCAACGGATTCAACTGCAACCTTGATGTCGTCGGTCAAAGCCGCGGCGACGGCGGCAGCTGGCAGACGACGCAATTCCGCGACAAGTCCGGGCGCACCTGCGCGTATCACGACACGTCGATCGCCACCGCGAATCGTACGCACCTTGGCGTGCCGGTAGTCGACATCTCCAATCCCTCGAGTCCGGCTCCGACCGCTTATCTCACGACCACCGCGATGCTCGATCCGTGGGAGTCGCTCAAGGTGAATGAGCGCCGTCAACTGCTTGGCGCGATCAATGCGGCGCTCGGGCGAGGCGGCCCCGAGGTGGACCTCTACGACCTCTCCGGCGATTGCCGTTTCCCGCAGCTGCTGGCATCGGTCGCGGTGGGCAAGTCGGATGGCAGCACCGGAATCCCGGCGAACGTGATCGGACACGAAGGCGCCTGGGCCCCCGACGGCCTCACCTACTACGCCGGCAGCACGGTGAACTCCGAACTCTACGCGGTCGATACCACCAACACGACGAAGCCCAACCTTGTCGCGAAGTGGAAATGGACGATGGATGGAGCAACAGTCCACGGCTTCTCGATCAGCGACGACGGCAAGCGCGGATATTTCACCTCGCTCGGCTCGGTCGCGTCGTTCGGCGGCGTGGCCGACAACCTGAGCGCGCCGGCGAACAATGGCCTCATCATTTATGACCTGAGCGAAGTCCAGGCTCGCAAGGCCAACGCGCAGGTGACCGAGGTGAGCCGCCTGCTGTGGCGCGACGGCTCGGCAGCGCAACACACGATCCCGGTGAAGATCGGCGGCAAGCCCTACCTGATCTTCGCCGACGAAGGCGGATCCGGCGGCGTCACCAGCCCCACGCAATTCAACAACGCGTGCGCCGCGGGCCTGCCTCCCTTCCCTATGGCGCGCATCATCGACATCGCCGACGAGAAGAATCCCAAGATCGTCTCGCGGTTGATGCTCGAAACGCACGACCCGAAGAACTGCGATGCCATACGGCCCGACCTCGTCGGCCTCGCGGTCTTCACCTACGGCAGCCACTACTGCAGCGTCGACAACAAGCAGAGCGCAACCACGCTCGCCTGCAGCTACTTCAACTCGGGCGTGCGCATCTTCGACATCCGCAATCCCGAGCGGCCAAAGGAAATTGCGTACTACAACCCGCCCGGCGTGAAGAACCAGAGTCCCGGTTCGAATCATTCGGTCGCGCGGGGATTCATCGTCGGCGGCCCCGACTGGTGCTCGGCGCAGGTCCACCTCGATGCGGCGAGGGGCCTCGTGTGGACCGCGTGCCAGGACAACGGCCTGATCGTGCTGAAGTTCACCAACGGGGTCTGGCCGTTCGCCGAGACGTCCACACCGGCGGGTCAACAGAACTGACATTGGAGAATCGAATGAAAAATCTCTCACTGCTCGCCTTCCCCGCGATAGCGCTCACCCTCGCCGCTTGCGGCGGCGGCGGAAGCGATGACCCGGGACCGATCCCGCTGACGGTACCGAAGGCGAGTTGCGGCTCGGGCGACAAGCCCGAGACCGCGTTGCAGGGACAGGTGCCCGCGGCCACGCGCGCGAGCGGATTCGACGGCTTCAGCTGCAACCTCACGCTCGCGAGCCAGAGCCGCAACGACGGCGCGAGCTGGCAGACGGCGCGCTTCCAGAATTGCCTCTACTACGACACCTCGGTCGCCACGGCGAACCGTACGCAGCTGGGTGTCGTCGTGATGAACTACGCGAATTCCGCCAACATCACGCCATCGACATTCCTCACCAGCAAGTCGATGCTGGATCCGTGGGAGTCGCTCAAGGTGAACGAGCGCCGCCAGTTGCTCGGTGCGACGCAGGCGACCAACGGCCGCGGCGGCCCCGAGCTCGATCTCTACGACCTTTCGGGCGATTGCCGCAATCCGCAGCTCCTCTCGAGCACCGTGATCGGCACCGGGCTCGACGGCGACGCCGGGCTTCCGGCCGGCCAGGCGCTGCAGGGACACGAGGGCAATTTCGCGCCCGACGGTCTCACGTACTACGCGGGTGACCGTGGCACGCCCCTCAAGTACACCGCGATCGACATCAGCAACACGCTGCGTCCCAAGCTGCTCGCGACATTCCCGATGCCCGCCGGCACCACGACGCATGGTCTTTCGTTCAGCCCGGACGGCAACCGCGCGTACGTGTCGCAGGCCGCCATCCTCGGCGCGACCAGCCTCGACAATCTCGCCACGCGCACGCCCCTGAACGGCGTGTTGATCCTCGACGTGAGCGATATCCAGTCGCGCAAGGCCAATCCGCAGATCCGCGAGGTGAGCCGCTTCCTGTGGAACGACGGCGGCCAGATGCAGCACACCATCCACATCAAGGTGGGGGGCAAGCCTTACGTGGTCGCCATCGACGAGGCGGGCGTGGGCGGAGTCAACATCGCCGGCTGGACCGCGGCGTGCAACCAGGGCATCACGCCGTATCCGATGGCGCGGATCGTCGACATCAGCGACGAGAAGGCGCCGAAGCTCACCTCGCGCCTGATGCTCGAGGTCCACGATCCCGCGAACTGCAGCAAGACCCTGCCCGACCTGACCGGCCTCGCGACGTTCACCTACGGCAGCCACTACTGC
This sequence comes from Burkholderiales bacterium, assembly GCA_031424255.1. GTDB lineage: Bacteria > Pseudomonadota > Gammaproteobacteria > Burkholderiales > Usitatibacteraceae > Usitatibacter. The sequence goes on from JANPHA010000366.1 coordinate 15,098, forward strand.
TCGGTCGACGACACCAGCGAGGCCACGGTGCTCGCGTGCGGATACTTCAACGCGGGCATTCGCGTGTTCGACATCCGCGACCCGGCGCGCCCGCGCGAGATCGCCTACTACAACCCCGCGGGCGTCGCGGCCGCAAGCCCCGGCTCGCAGCACGCCGCATTCGGCGGACCCGCGGCCGTCGGGGCGCGCAAGCCCGACTGGTGCTCCGCGCAGATCCATATCGACAAGGCGAAGGGCGAACTGTGGACGACCTGCCAGGACAACGGCGCTCTCGCGTTGAAATTCACCAACGGCGTGTATCCCTTCAAATAGCAGACACACAAGCGAGGAGTGCCGGCATGAACAAGCTCCATGGATTGACCGCGGTGGCATTGGCCGTTGCGGTGGCGGCGTGCGGTGGCGGCGGCGGCTCGAACGACGAGGGGCCGATTCCGCTGACCGTTCCGAAGGCTTCGTGCGGCGCGGGCGACAAGGTCGAGACCGCGCTGCAGGGCCAGGTGCCCGCCGCGATGCGCGCCGCGGGCTTCACCGGCTTCAACTGCAACCTGCAGCTCGCCGGGCAGAGCCGCGGCGATGGCGGCAACTGGCAGTCCACACAGTTCGTCGACAAGGCGGGCCACAAGTGCGGCTATCACGGCACCGGTGCCGTCACGGCGGGGCGCACGCAGCTCGGCGTGCGCGCGCTCGACCTCACCAATTCCGCGAACCCCACGCATACCGTGAGCCTCACCACGCCGGCGATGCTCGATCCCTGGGAATCGCTCAAGGTGAACGAGCGCCGCCAGATGCTCGCGGCCGACAACGGCAAGAACGGGGCGGGCGGGCCGGAAGTCGACATCTACGACCTCTCGGGCGATTGCCGCTTCCCGCAGTTGCTGGGCAGCGTGCAGGTGGGCACGGCTGCCGATGGCGGCGCCGTGACGACCCCGATCATCGGCCACGAAGGCAGCTGGGCTCCGGACGGCCTCACGTACTACGGCGGCGGCCGCACGGTGCCGAACAACTACTACGCGGTCGATACCACCAATCCCACGAAGCCCAAGCTGCTGCTCGCATGGCTGCCGCCCAAGTCCGCGTCCGGAGGCCGCACCCACGGCCTGTCGATCAGCGACGATGGCAATCGCGGCTACTTCACGCAGATCGGCACCGGCAATCTCGATCCGGCCCTTGCGGCGGTGAACGGGCTCTTCATCCTCGATCTCAGCGATATCCAGTCGCGCAAGGCGAACCCGCAGGTGCGTGTGATCGGCGAGCTCTACTGGAAGGACGGCGCCACCGCGCAGCACACGATCAACGTGAAGATCGGCGGCAAGCCCTACATCATCTTCGTCGACGAGGCCGGCTCGAACGGCGTCACCAACACGGCGAGCGTGACGGCGGCCTGCAACGCCGGGATGGTTCCGTTCCCGTACGCGCGCATCATCGACATCGCCGACGAGAAGGCGCCGAAGATCGTCTCCCGCGTGATGCTCGAGACACACGACCCGGCCAATTGCGCGAAGGTGATTCCGGACATCGCGGGTCTCGCGATCTTCACCTACGGCAGCCACTACTGCAGCGTCGACAACCGGCAGAACGCGACGACGCTCGCGTGCGGGTACTTCAACTCCGGCATCCGCGTCTTCGATATCCGCAATCCGCTGCGCCCGAAGGAGATCGCGTATTACAACCCGGCCGGCGTGGCCACCGCGAGCCCCGGCTCCAACCACGCGCAATTCGGCGGCACCGACGCGGTCGGCAACGGCAAGCCCGACTGGTGCTCGGCGCAGGTGCACCTCGACGCGCCATCCGCCAGTTTGTGGACGACCTGCCAGGACAACGGCGTGCTGGTGCTGAAATTCACCAATGGCGCCTGGCCGTTCCCGGAATCGAGCACTCCGGCGGGGATGCAGAACTGATCGACGCTGATCCGTAGTATAAAAAAGCCCCGGCATCCGCCGGGGCTTTTCATGTCAGGTACCCGGATGAAACCGTTCCTGTTCGTCGCGGTCGCCGCGGCGTTGCTGGCAGGGCTGTTCCTGTTCTTCAAGCCTTCGCACATCGCCGAGGAGCCGCGTGTGGCCGCCGCGCCTCCCGCGCCCGTGCAGCCGCCGCTCGAAGCCCCGCCCACCGGGACTGCGGCGAATCCCGTCGTCGCCGAGTTCGTCGTGAAGGCGGGCAAGCTCGCATCGGGCGACCCGACCGTCAAGGCGCGAGAGGGCGATGAGGTCACGCTGAAGATCACCACCGACGCGGCCGATGAGCTGCACGTGCACGGCTACGACGTGCATGGGCACTTGAAGGCGGGCGAGACCGCGACGATCCGCATCCAGGCCACGCGCAGCGGGCGCTTCCCGTTCGAGCTGCACAAGGCGCGCCTCGAGCTCGGCACGCTCGAGGTGTACCCCCGCTAGCGACGACGCAAACAAAAATCCCCGGGGATTCCTCCCCGGGGATCGTTCGGACGGATCGCCGGTTCTAGTTCTGGTCGGTCGAGGCGGTCGATTCCGGGAAGGGCCAGACGCCGTTGTCGAACCTCAGGATCAAGAGGCCGTTGTCCTGGCACATCGTCGTGAGCGTCTTGCTGGCCAGGTCGAAGTCCATCCGCGCGGCGCACCAGTCGGGCCCGCCGGCCTTCCACTGGCCGAATACCGCGTGGCTCGATCCGGCCTGGGAGGTCGCGACGCTGGCCGGGTTGTAGTACGCGATTTCCTTGGGCCGGGTGGGGTCGCGGATATCGAAGACGCGGATTCCCGAGTTGAAGTATCCGCACGCCAATGCGGTTGCATTGTCGCGGTTATCCACCGAGCAGTAGTGGCTGCCGTAGGTGAAGATCGCGAGCCCGGCAACGTCCGGCGCCACCTTGGTCGCATTCGCAGGATCGTGCGTCTCGAGCAGCAGCTTCGATACGGACTTCGGGCTCTTCTCGTCCGAGACGTCGAAGATTCGCGCCACGGGGAATGGCGTGAGCCCAGCGGCCGCGGCGTTCTTGATGAAGTCGCCCTGCGGATCCGACAGGCCCGCCGACCCGCCCTCGTCGACCATGACGACGTAAGGCTTGCCCGCGATCTTGATGGGGATCGTGTGCTGGGCGATCGAGCCGTCCTTGAACGCCACGGATCCCACGACCTTGATCGTCGGATTCGCCTTGCGCGACTGGACTTCCGACGTGTCGAAGATGAGGAAGCCGTTGGTCGCGGGCGCGTTCGGATCGAACGTCGTCCCGATCAAGTATCCGACCGCACCCACCACGACGCCGTACATCCGATTGCCATCGGCGCTGACCGACAACCCGTGCGGGCCTCCGCCCAGCGGGTTCGCCGACGAGCGCATGTCGAACGTCGCGAGCAGCTTGGGCTTGGTCGTGCTGGTGATGTCCACCGCGTGGTACATGCCGTTGCTGGTATTGCCGATGTAGTAGGTCAGGCCATCCGGGGCGACGTTGCCTTCGTGGCCGACGACCTTGCGCGGCGGCGCGGCATCCCCGGTCTGCGTGCCGATCAGCGTGCTCGAGAGCAATTGCGGGCTCGCGCAGTCGCCCGACAGATCGTAGATGTCGAGCTCCGCGCCGCCGCCGCCATTCTGGCCGTTGTCGGCCAGCAGCAGCTGGCGCCGCTCGTTCACGCGCAACGACTCCCACGGGTCCAGCATCGCCGGCGTGGTGAGGGACATGGTTCTCTTCGGGCTCGCAGCCGCGGTGATGTCGATCACCGGCACGCCCGGATTCACGCGGTTGGCGTTCGGCACGGCGCTTGCGTAGTACGCGCACGCCTTGCCGGTGGCCTTGCTGCGAATGGTCGCTGCCGACCAGTTGCCGCCTTCGCCGCGCAACTGGCTCACCAGGGTGAGGTTGCAGTTGAACCCTCCGAATCCCGACGTCCTGAGAGCCGCGGGCACCTGGCCCTGCAGCGCCGTCTCGGGCTTGTCGTTGGCTCCACAGCTCGCCACCTTGGGCACCGTGAGCGGCGCAGGACCGTTGTCGCTCGATCCGCCGCCACCGCATGCGGATAACACCAGACCTGCAGCACAGAGCGTCGCCCAGGATAGGGCGGGCGCTTTATCACCTAATGTTCTCGTTGCCATGGTTTCTCCTCGATTGGCCATTGGGTATTTTCTTGTTCTCGTCCCGCTACCCCGTGGAGTAGATAGAATTGCCCACGGGAAGTCCAGCACTCACCCCCGGGTTTACCCGCATTGACTGGGGCTTCCAACGTAGTAGCTTTCGTCTCACTACAAAAATCGAGCCCTGGCATCCGCCGGGGCCTTGTTTGTCGGGACCGCGAAACGCGCCCCCTCGGAGGAAGGGCCTTTGAAGATGACGAGATTCGCGCGCCTGCTCGCCGTGGCGCTGTCATGCGGCTGCGGCGCCGCCGCCGCGCATTCCTTCGGCACCGTCTACAACCTGCCCGTCCCGTTCTGGATGTACGCCTACGGCGCCGCCGGCGCGCTGCTGGTGTCGTTCGTGGTGGTCGGCTACTTCGTGAACGTGAAGGCCGCCGACGTCGGCGTGCGCACCTACCCCCTGGGCGCGTCGCGCGGACTCTTCGAAGCGCTCACCGGCGCGCGATCGCGCGCGATCGCGCGCGGCGTGAGCGTGTTCTTCCTCGTGCTCACGATCGTCACCGGCCTCTTCGGTGCCCGCAACGCCTTCACCAACTTCAACATGACGTTCTTCTGGATCATCTTCGTGCTGGGGTTCACCTACCTCACCGCGTTGATCGGGGATGTCTGGTCGGCGGTGAATCCGTGGCTCGTGCTGTGCGAATGGATCGAGCGGGTGAAGCCGGATGCGTTCCGGGCGCGGCGACCCTACCCGCCGTGGCTCGGCTACTACCCCGCGCTCGCGCTCTACATGGCGTTCATCTGGTGCGAGCTCTTCGGCGGGACGCAGCCGCGCTCGCTCTCGTTCGTGCTGCTCGCCTACACCGCGATCAACTTCGCCGGCGCCGCGCTCGTGGGCAAAGAGGCGTGGTTTCGCCACGGCGAGTTCCTCGGGGTGTTCCTGCGCATCATCGCGATGATCGCGCCGCTCGAGAAACGTGACGGGCGCATCGTGCTGCGCCAGCCGTTCATGGGCCTGGTGCGCCACGACGCGCGCGAATTCAGCGAGCTGCTCTTCATTCTCTTCATGCTGTCTTCCACCGCGTTCGACGGGATACGCGAGACGCTGCCCTGGGTGCAGATCTTCTGGCGCGACATCTACCCGCTGCTGGCGCCGCTCGGCTCCGGCATGAAGCAGCCGTACCTCTTCCTGGTGAATTTCTACTATTACTGGCAGTGGCTTTCGCTCGTCCTCTCGCCGTTTTTCTACCTCGCGATCTACCTTTTCTTCATCTGGCTCACGCGAATCATCACCGGCAGCACCCTCACGGTGCGCGCGCTGGCGCTCAAGTTCGCCTATTCGCTCGTGCCGATCGCCTTCGTCTACAACGTGACGCATTACTACACGCTGATCGTCTCCCAGGGCTTCACGATCGTGCGGCTCGTCTCCGACCCGTTCGGATTCGGCTGGAACCTGTTCGGCACCTCGGACTGGCTGCGCACCCCGGTGATCCTCGACGCGGGCACGGTGTGGCACACGCAGGTCTGGCTGATCCTCTTCGGCCATATCGTGAGCGTCTATCTCGCGCACATCGTGGCGCTGCGCGTGTTTCCGACCTCCCGCCGGGCGATACTGAGCCAGTTGCCGATGCTGGTCCTGATGGTCGTCTTCACCACGCTCGGGCTGTGGATACTGTCGCTGCCGATCGCCTCCGGGGCGGTGATCCAGCCGCCGCCCGCCTCGTGATCGGTATATACTTTCGGTGCGGGAGAAAAACCGTCTATAAATCAATGGCAAAGCGATACATTGTGAAACCTTTTGCAGGTTCCCTGGCGGGTCGCTGCGCGCTCGCGTTGGCCTTCGCGTGCAGCGTCGCGTTCGCCGCGGACGACGAGCGCATCACGCTGAATTTCGTCAACGCCGACATCCAGTCGGTGATCAAGGTCGTCGGCCAGCACACCGGGCGCAACTTCATCCTCGACCCGCGCGTCACCGGCACCGTGAACATCGTCTCCGACAAGCCGGTCTCCAAGGACATGCTCTACCAGATCCTGCTCTCGACGCTGCGCGTGCAGGGCTACACCGCGGTCGAGGGCGAGGGCTTCGTGAAGATCGTGCCCGAGGCCGAGGCGAAAACCAGCGCCGGACCCACCGGGGATGCCGCGGCGCGCTCATCGGGCGATCGCATCGTCACGCAGGTCTTCATCCTCCAGAACGAGAACGCGGTGCAGCTCGTCCCCGTGCTGCGCCCGCTGGTCACGGCGAACAACTTCATCGCGGCCTATCCCAACAACAACGCGATCGTCATCACCGACTACGCGGGCAACGTCCACCGGATCCAGCGCATCATCGAGTCGATCGACCGCGCGACCGCGGGCGACGTGCAGATCATCCGGCTTCAGAATGCCTCCGCGGTCGACATCGCGCAGACGCTGCAGCGCGTCGTGCCCGAAACCACCGTGCCGGCGAACGCCCCGGGGACCACGCCCAAGGCGGCCATCGCGATCGACCAGCGCACCAACAGCCTGATCGTGCGCGCCGATAATCCGACGCTCTTCGCCCGCATCCAGGCGCTCGCCGTCGGTCTCGATACGCCCGGCGCCGGCAACGGCAACATCTACACCGTGTTCCTGCGCAATGCCGAGGCCACACGCATCGCCGAGACGCTTCGCGGGCTGCTCTCGGGCAGCGAATCGTCGCGCAGCACCACCACCACGAGCACGACTCCGGCCGGAAATACCGCGACACAGACCACCGCATCGTCGACCCTCGGCGGCGGCGCGTCGGCATCCGGCGCGGTCACGAGCTCCGTGATCCAGGCCTACCCGCCCACCAACTCGATCATCATCACGGCGACCGAGCCGGTCTACCGCGCGCTGCGCACCGTGATCGACCAGCTCGACCAGCGCCGGCTGCAGGTCTACGTGGAGGCGCTGATCGTGGAGGTGTCGACCGGCAAGGCGGCGGAATTCGGCATCCAGTGGAACGGAGCGCGCAACACCGGCGGCGGCGGGACGATCTTCGGCGGGACCAACTTCAGCACCACGGTGGGAAGCAACATCCTGGGCGTGGCCACGGACCCCACGACGATCGGGACGGGCCTCAACCTCGGCTTCATCAACGGCACCATCAAGATTCCCGGCACCACCACGGAAATCGCGAACCTGCAGGTTCTCGCGCGCGCGCTCGAAGGAGATTCCGGCGCCAACGTGCTCTCGACGCCGAACCTGCTCACCCTCGACAACGAGGAGGCCAGGATCATCGTCGGCCAGAACGTCCCGTTCATCACCGGCAGCTTCACGCCGACCTCCGGCAGCGCCACCAATCCGTTCCAGACGATCGAACGCAAGGACATCGGCCTGACACTGCGGGTCACGCCGCAGGTCTCGGAAGCCGGCGCGGTGAAGCTCAAGATCTTCCAGGAAATCTCCAGCGTCACGCGCGACAAGGCGCTGGTGCAGTCCGCGGACATCATCACCAACAAGCGCTCGCTCGAATCCACCGTACTGGTCGACGACGGCCAGATCGTGGTGCTCGGCGGGCTGATCCAGGACGACCAGCAGGCCTCGCTCGACAAGGTGCCGCTGCTCGGCGATATTCCCTATCTCGGCTCGCTTTTCAAGTACGAATCGAGGAACCTGAAGCGCACCAACCTGATGATCTTCCTGCGACCGGTGGTGTTGAAGGACGACAAGGCGGCGGCCGCGCTCACCGCCGACCGCTACGACTATATCCGCAACCTGCAGGGCGAGATGCGCCAGCCGTGGAACGGCCTGCTGCCAAGGAGCGAGCTGAAGCAGCTGCCGCCGCTCGACGCGAACAGCAACCAACCGCTGGGCAAATGAAACCTCTCGAGAGAACCGTGAACCCCCAGGACCTCGACCCCCAAACGGTCCGGCTCCTTCCCTATCCGTTCGCGAAGTCGAAGGGCGTGCTCGCCGCGCGCGTGGCGGCCGGCGCCCTCGAAGTCTGGATCCGGCCCTATCCGCAGGCCTCGACGCTCGCCGAAGTGCGCCGCATCGCCGGCAAGCCGCTCAAAGAGGTGCTGCTCACACCCGAGGAATTCGAGCATTGCCTTGCCCTCGCCTACACGCGCGAGCCTTCGGACGCGGAGACCATCGTCGAGGACATGGGCGAATCGGTCGATCTCGCCAAGCTCACCGAGCAGCTGCCCGAAGTCGCCGACCTGCTCGAGACCGAGAACGACGCACCCATCATCCGCCTCATCAACGCGCTGCTGACGCAGGCGGTGCGCGAGGGCGCCTCCGACGTGCACCTGGAGATCTTCGAGTCGCGTTCCTCGGTGCGCTTCCGCGTCGATGGCGCGCTGCGCGACGTGGTCGAACCGCGCCGCGGGCTGCATCCGGCGATGGTGTCGCGCATCAAGGTCATGGCGTCGCTCGACATCGCCGAGAAGCGCCTGCCGCAGGACGGGCGCATCGCGCTGCGCATCGCCGGGCGCGCGATCGACGTGCGCGTCTCCTCGATTCCCACCGCCAACGGCGAGCGCGTGGTGCTGCGCCTGCTCGACAAGCAGGGCGGCAAGCTCACGCTGGACGCGCTCGGCATGGCCGCCGAGACGCGCGACGCGGTCGACGCGCTGATCCACGCGCCCCACGGCATCTTCCTCGTGACCGGGCCGACCGGCTCCGGCAAGACCACGACACTGTATTCGGCGCTCCAACGCCTCGACCGCAAGACGCGCAACATCCTCACCGTCGAGGACCCGGTCGAGTACGAGCTCGACGGCATCGGCCAGACGCAGGTGAACCCGCGCATCGAGATGACGTTCGCGCGCGCGCTGCGCGCGATCCTGCGGCAGGACCCGGACGTGGTGATGATCGGCGAGATCCGCGACCTGGAGACCGCGCAGATCGCGGTGCAGGCCTCGCTCACCGGCCACCTGGTGCTCGCCACGCTGCACACCAACGACGCCCCCGGGGCGGTCACGCGGCTGATCGACATGGGGATCGAGCCCTACCTGCTCGCCTCGACACTCAACGGCGTGCTCGCCCAGCGGCTGGTGCGCAAGCTCTGCGGCGAGTGCCGCGCGCCCTACGAGACGCAGGAATCCGAGCGCCCGGTGTTCGGCCGCAAGTCGCCCGATCGTCTCTACCGCGCGGTCGGATGTGGTGCCTGCAACTTCTCCGGCTATCGCGGGCGCACCGGCATCTACGAGCTCTTCACCGCCGACGACGACTCGCGCAAGCTGATCCACGACACCGCGCCCGAGGCGAAGCTGCGCGACTACGCGGTGAAAAAAGGCATGGTGCGGCTGCGCGAAGACGGCCTGCGCTGGGTGCGGGATGGTGCGACCTCGCTCGACGAGGTGCTGCGAGTGACGCGGACGTAGCAGGGCAATGCCCGGCTTCCGCTACCAGGCCTACAACGTCGAGGGCAGGCTTCACAAGGGCGTGCTCGAGGCCGACAGCGCCCGCCAGGCGCGCGCGTTGCTGCGCGACCAGGGGCTCACGCCCTACCGCGTCGACGTCATCGCCGCCAACGACCCGCTCACCGGCGCGCGCTTCCGTCCCGTTTCCCTTTCCACCGCCGAGCTCACCCAGCTCACCCGCGGGCTCGCCTCGCTGCTCGAGGCCGGGCTCACCGTCGAGCAGGCCTTCAACGCGCTGATCGAGCAGGCGGAAAACGAGCGCCTGCGCCAGGTGCTGGCGGCGTTGCGCGGCGAGGTGATCGCCGGCAACACCGTCGCCAAGGCGCTCGCCTCGTTTCCGAACGTATTCTCCGAGCTCTATCGCACGCTGGTGGCGGCGGGCGAATCGTCGGGCCAATTGCCGCGCGTGCTGTCGAAGCTCTCCGATTATCTCGAGGAGCGCCAGGTGATGCGCGCGCGCCTGGCACTCGCGCTCATCTACCCGGCGATCGTGTTCACGGTGGCGCTGCTGGTGGTGGGCGCGCTGCTGGTCTACGTGCTGCCGCAGGTGATCCAGGTCTTCCAGCACGCGCACCAGAAGCTGCCGGTCCTCACC